>JBEKKH010000016.1:0-46088 GCA_050010815.1 Streptosporangiaceae bacterium
CGGTTCGGGGTACGGGCTGGGACGGTTCGGGGTACGGGCTGGGACGGTTCGGGGTACGGGCTGGGACGGTTCGGGGGGAGGGGGTCGGGTGGGGGTCAGGCGGCGGCGAGGATGCCGACGCGGCGGTCGGCGGTCAGGCGGCCCGATGACGTGCCGACGTAGGAACCGGAGGTCGGCGCGACGTCGGAGTAGTCGCGGCCGGTCGCGACGGTGACGTAACCGCTGTCGGTGCGGCGGCCATTGCACGGGTCGAAGGCGACTGCCTCGGCCTGCTGGCCGTGCGGAACGATCACTTCGACCCAGGCGTGGGTGCCGCCCTGGCCGAGCAGATGTCCCGATACGTACCTGGCGGGCAACCGGGCCAGGTGGCAGAGCGCCAGCATCACGTGCGCGAAATCCTGGCAGACCCCGCGCCCGGCGGCCAGGGCTTCGGGGGCCGTGGTCGTCACCGAGGTGACGCCGAACTGGTAGGTGATCGCCTTGGAGACCTCGTCGCAGATCCGCTGGGCCGTCTCCTCCGGTCCGCAAGCCCGCGCCGCGATGTCCGCGGCCAGGTCACGCAGCCGATCGTCGGCGGCGGTGAGCCGGGTCGGCCGCAGCAGGCGCGGGTTGTGCAGGGTCTGCGCGGGGAGCAGGGTGGGCCCGTCGTCGCGGACCCGTTCGATCACCGCGGCGAGCCGGAACTCGATCGCGTGGGTCACCCGGTCGGCGTGCAGCCAGGCGATGACGTTGCCGTGCGCGTCGCGGTTCACCCGCCGCCTGACCGGAGCGCCGTTCACCTCGAGCAGGTGCGCACGCCGGTACTGGTTTCCGTGCCGGGCGGGCGGCACGATGACCAGCCGCTGGCGCAGCGCCTCCACCGGCGCGTCGTATTCGTAACGAAAGCTCTGCTGCAGGATGTAGTCGACCTTCCGGACGGCGCCCAGGTCAAGGCCGCGGTGGTCAAGCAGCGGAGCCTGCAGCACCGAGGGATCAAGCATCATCGCGCTGCCTCCTCCGCCTGGACCACCATGGACTCGAGCAGGGGGCCGCCGAACGTCGTGGCCATGGCGACGTCCGAGGCATCACGTCCCCGGCCGATCACGATACGTCCTTTGCGCCTGATGTCGTTGCGCGGATCGAAAGTCCACCACTGGTTCCCCAGCCACACTTCCATCCAGGCCGCGAAATCCATCGGCGCCGGATCCGGCGGGACGTCGAGGTCGGGCAGGTAACCGAAAACGTAGCGGGCCGGAATGTTCAGCGCCCGGCAGAACGAGACCGCCAGGTGAGTGAAGTCCCGGCAGACTCCCATCCTGGCCTGGTTGACGTCCGCGGCGCTGGACAGGGCCGTCGTACTGCCGTACTGGAAGGTCAGGTGATTGTGCACGTGGTCGCAGATGGCCTGGACCCGGCGGTACCCCGGCGTCAGGCCGCCGAACCGGGACCAGGCCTCGTCGCCGAGCACGTCGGGCAGGCAGTACCGGCTCGGCAGGGTATAGATCAGCGTCTCGTCGGGCAGCTCATCGGGGGGGCATTCCTTCGCGTCGGAGTCGGCGTCCTCGGTGGCGTCGGGGACCGCGGCCGCCGCCTGGTACCGGAAGCTCGACCGGCCGGCCGGCAGTACCGCGCGGACGCAGGGGTTGCCGTACAGATCGTTATAGCCGCGGATCGAGATCGGCGGCTCGGACGCCCACTGGCTGCCGGTGATAGAAATGAGCGAGTCTTCGATCGGCTGGACCTGGAAGATCACCGGCGTGCTGATGGCCGCGACATAGGTAAAGTCGCATCCGATCAGGAGCCGACGTGTTTCCATGATTCATGATCTATGCCGGATGTTTCCGGCGGGTTACGACACGCCGGCTGTGACGACCACTCTCTGGAGGCTGATGTGCCGTCCTTTCAGGTACAGGTGATCACCGCGGGCGACTGCGCCGTCCTGCGGGTGGTGGGCGAGGTCGACGTCTATACCGCGCCGGAGCTGCGCCAGCAGGTGATCAAGCTTGTCGACAGCGGCGTCTTGCACGTCGTTGCCGACCTGGGCAGTGTCGATTTCCTCGACTCCAGCGGCTTGGGGGTCCTGGTAGGGGGCCTCAAGCGGCTGCGCACGCAGCAGGGAACACTGGAGATCGTGGCCAGCGGCGGCCAGATCCTGCAGCTCTTCGAGATGACCGGGCTCAGCCGCGCCTTCTCGATACGGCCCAGCGTCATGGCGGCGATCACCGCGGACCAGCACTGGGAAGCCGCCCTGGCGGCCGAGGGCGGCAGCGCCGAGGACTGGTGCCGCCAGCACGAGCTGCTGCCGTAAATCCCTCGGGAACGGCGCCGGGCGGGTGGACTCGGCAATCTCCAGGGCCTTGTCGAGGTAGACGCGGTAGCCGAGATCGGGCCGGTAGCCGTGCACCTCGGGGGTGTCCAGGCTGCGCATGAAGGCCAGGATCTGCGGGCTGAACACCTGGCCGGGCACCAGCACCGGGTAGCCGGGCGGGTATGGCGTGACGTACGTGGTGGACACCACCTCCTCGCCGTTCTCGACCCGCTGCTCGGCCTCTTCCGGCGTCACGTACTCGCAGTAGCTGTCGTTGTACGACAGGTAGAACGCCCGCCGGACGTCGCCCTCGCCGGTAGCCTGATCCGGGCTGTCCCTGAAGCTGGAGTGAAAGCCGGTGAAGTCGGGCAGCGGTGCTGTGGGCGAGGTCAGCCTCCGCACGTCTCGCTCGTGAGCGGCGCGCTCAGCCGGGCTCATGTCCGCCACCCTGGCCTCTAGGTCGCGGGCGATGGTGACGAGCACCTCGATCAGGTAGGCCACCGAGCTGCGGGTCGTGCCGATCGTGGTCATGAACAGCACGGTGTTCCGGGAGGTCTTGTTGATCTGGACGCCGTAGCGGTCCATCAGGTGGCCGCGCTTGAAGTGATCTCCGTCGATGCCGGTGGCGCCGATGTAGATGGTGATCCTGGACGGGTCCAGGACGAACTCATCGCAGGTCCAGGCCTTGATCATGTTTGACAAGCCGGATCGCAGCGGCTGGTCGATGCCCGAGCGCCGGTACTGCGCCGGGATCAGGTCGGCCGTCGTCAGGCAGCGCATGTACTTGGACAGCAGCGGGTGATTGTCCACCGCGTCGCGGAGCCGCATCGCGTTCTCGATCTGCTTTTGCACCAGCTCGAAGCCCTCCAGGTCGGCCTGGCGCCGGCCCAGGTCGAGCGAGGCCAGGATCTGGTAGTTCGGCGAGGTGGAGGTGTGCGTCATGTAGGCCTCGTGGAAGGTGCCCTCGACCTTCTGGCTGAAATCCTGGTCGCAGACGTGGATCATGGAGCCCTGCCGCAGCGAGGTCAGCGTCTTGTGGGTGGATTGGGTGGAGTACACCCGGACCCTGGCCCGGGCCGGGTCGGGTATCAGCTGCCGGTCAAGCAGCACCTCGTCGTCCGCGGCGTCGATCGCGCCGACCTCGGCGAGGAACTCCTGGTAGCGCTCGCGGTACTCGGGCAGCCGCAGCTGCTCGATGAGCGTCCGGGCAGCCCGCATGGCGGTGCGCGGCCGGTAGACCGGATGGAACCTGGCGAACGCGAACCAGGCCTCGTCCCACAGGAAGACCAGGTCGGGCTTGATGGCCAGGCATTCCTCCATCACCCGCCTGACGTCATAGACCACGCCGTCGAACGTGCAGTTGGTCAGCAGCAGCATCTTGACCTGGTCCAGCTTGCCCGCCCTTCTCAGGGCCAGCAGCTGGCGCTTGATCTCGAGCAGCGGGACGGCGCCGTACATCGAGTAGTGATTCAGCGGATACGCGTCCAGGTAGGTCACCATCGCGCCGGACAGCATCAGGCCGTAGTGGTGCGACTGGTGGCAGTTCCGGTCGACCAAGACGATGTCGCCGGGCTGGACCAGCGCCTGCACCACGACCTTGTTGGCCGTCGAGGTCCCGTTGGTGACGAAGTAGGTCTGCCGCGAGCCGAACGTGGCCGAGGCGAGCTGCTGGGCCTCGCGCAGCGGTCCGGTGGGCTCGAGCAGCGAGTCCAGTCCGCCGCAGGTCGCCGACGTCTCGGCCAGGAAGATCTCCATGCCGTAGAAATCGAGCATGTCACCGATCCAGTGCGATTCGACGATCGACTTGGCGTGCGAGATCGGCAGCGCGTGGAACACGCCGGTCGGCCGGTGACTGTAGCTCTTCAGGGCGTTGAAGAACGGTGTACGGTACCGGGCCGCGACGCCGTCCAGGATGGACAGGTGCAGTTCGAGCGACCCCTCCCTGGCATGGAAAATGCGCCGGAAATGGTGGCTGAGCCGGCCCGCCAGGTCTTCGACGGAGATCTCGGTCATCAGGTAGAGGTCGAGTTCGGGCCGGAGCCTGGCCAGGGACCGGCCCAGCACCTGGGCACGGTCCTCGGGCGAGCGCTCCATCACGTCGTCCGCGACCACGCTGTCCACGAACTGCGCGAGCGAGGATGAGTCGTAGGGAGACTGGCGGGCGAACCGGCGGCGGACCACGCACGCCTGCAGCCTGAAGTTCAGCCGCGCGGCCATGATCGCATCCTCGATGCTGGGGACCACGACGATCTCGTAGATGAACGCGTCATCGGGACGGCGCCAGCGGCGCAGCTCCTCACGCAGCGAGTACTCCTGCTGCTCGGTCATGTCCTCGATGATCAGGACCTCGAAGTAGGGCCGGTCGGTCCGGGCCGGCTCCGCCGGGTGGACGGCCCGGTCCAGGGTCTCATCCTCGGCGCTCAGGTCCCAGTTCTGGCCGGTGCGGAACGAGTCGGTGGCCAGCGCCCGGTTGATCCCGCGCACCAGGGCGGCGAACCGGTCGTACTTGCCCGCGGCGAACAGCCGCTGCAGCTTCTGGAAGACCGGCATGCCGGGGAAGGCCCAGAATCGTTCGATCGGCCCGAGGACATCGAGCAAGCTGGCGATGGTCTCGCCCAGGTCCCCGACCGGACGGTGCCGGGCGGCGGCCAGCACCAGCTGAGCCGACGATTCCTCCAGGCTGCACCAGGCGTCGTTCCTGACCTGCCACGTGCTGTTGTAGGCGAGCGGGCTCGCTCCGTCCGGCACGGTAACCACCTCCGCGGTTTTCACAGGACGGTCCGGGCGTCATGGCCGGCCGTCTCAAGATCACCATGCCCCTGACGCCCGCGAGCGGCAAGAATACCGGGAAAGAAACGCCGCGAATCGGCAGCTGGCGCGCACGGGTGCGGTGTGAATTCGGGTGGGGCCTGGCGCTCCGCTGGAGCTTGGCAGGCCACTTGTGACTAGTGCCCGGGGTTATTTCCCAGAAGTGTCGTGGTGTTTACTAGACGCTCCCACTCCGGTGGCCTACGGTGCTGTCATGACAGCACGTGGGAGGGCTGCTGACGACGACGCGGTCAGCCTCCTGTTCGGGCAGCGGAACGGCCCCGCCGGCGACCTGGCCGGGCAGGCCGATGCCATCGCGGCCGCGTGTCACGCGATGGCGGTGCGTTTTCACCGGGGCGGAAAGCTGGTGGTGTTCGGCACGGGCGGAGCGAGCACGGATGCGCAGCATGTCGCGGTGGAGTTCGTCCACCCCGTCATCGTGGGCAAACGCGCGCTGCCCGCTATCTCGCTGACGTCCGACGCGGCCACCGTGACCGGGATCGCGGAGCGGGACGGCATGGCCGCGATCTTCGCGCACCAGATCCGCTTCCTCGCCGACCCAGCCGACATCGCCCTGGGCATCTCCGCCGACGGCCACAGCGCCAGCGTGCTGGCCGGCCTGGCGGCGGCCAGCGACCTCGGCCTGCTGACGATCGCCCTGGCGGGCGGGACGGCTGGCCCGGGCCCGGGCGGTCCGATCATGGCCAGCCAGGCCGTCGATCACCTGCTGATCGCGGCCTCGTCCGATCCCCGGGTGGTCAAGGAGCTGCACGTGACCCTCTATCACCTGCTCTGGGAGCTAGTGCACGTGTTCTTCGAGCAACCGGGAGTCCTGGCGCCTGGGGTGCTCCCATGAGCGAATGCGGAGAAGCAGTCTGCATCACCTGCTCTGATACCGCCGTTCAGGTCACGGTGCTGCGGCTGCTTGACGACGAGCTGGCCGTGGTCGACACCGGCGCGGGCACCGAGACGGTCAGCGTGGCCCTGGTGACCGCGGCCGTGGGCGACACGATCCTGGTGCACGCCGGGGAAGCCATCGCCGTGGTGGGGACGTGACCTGGTGACACGGCAGGAGAGCCGGCCCGGCGCCGAGGCGATGGAGTCGCTGTACCCGTTCCTGTACTCCGGCACCTCCGACCTTCCGGCCGTGCTCGAGCAGGTACGCGCCTCGACGGTGGCTAAGGTCGCTGAGATCGTGGCGCTGCGCCGCGAGGTCGGCGCGCGCGACGGGGCCCGGATCGCGGACTGCGCGCGAGCGGCGGCGGCCAGGTTCGCGGCCGGCGGCCGGCTGTTCGCCTTCGGCAACGGCGGCAGTGCCACCGATGCCGCGCAGCTCGCCACGCTGTTCCTGAACCCGGGCGGGGATGCTCGCCCGCTGCCCGCGTTCGGTCTGGGCAGCGACACCGCGGTGATCACCGCGCTGTGCAACGACGTCGGCGTCGACGTCGTCTTCGCCCGGCAGATCGCGGCGTTCGGCGGCCGGAACGACATCGCGGTCGGCCTGTCCACCAGCGGTAACTCCGCCAACCTGGTACGCGCCTTCGACGAGGCGAGCCGCCGCGGGATGCTCACCATCGGGCTGGCCGGGTACGACGGCGGCAAGATGGCCGAGCTGGACAGCATCGACTACCTGTTCATCGCGCCGTCGGAGTCTGTGCACCGGATCCAGGAGGCCCAGACCACCGTCTACCAGGTGCTCTGGGAGCTGACCCTGGACGCTCTCGTTCGTTCTGGCCGTTAACAATCAGGAAGAGGTGTCACATGTGCCTCGGCATACCAGGTGAGGTTATCGAGCTTCACCCGGAGCAACCCGATCTGGCCAAGGTGGACGTCAGCGGCGTCCGGCGGATGATCAACATTGGCCTGCTCGTCGACGATCCGCCCGTTCCCGGCGAATGGGTGCTGATCCACGTCGGCTTCGCCTTGTCGAAGATCGACGAACGGGAGGCGGCCGCCGCCATGGAGTTCCTCGAGGGCATCGGGCAGGCCTACGAGGACGAGATCGCCGCGCTGCGCGCGTCATTGATCGAATAGGAGCGTGCGGACAATGCGGTTCGTTGATGAATTCCGTGACGCCGACAAGGCGCGCGCGCTGGCCGCGAAAATCGCGGCCTTGTGTGAGCCCGGCCGCCAGTACAAGCTGATGGAGGTGTGCGGCGGGCACACCCACACGATTTACAAGCACGGGCTGGAGGATTACCTGCCCGAGTCGGTGCAGCTGGTCCACGGCCCGGGCTGCCCGGTGTGCGTGATCCCCATGGGACGGGTCGACGACGCCATCCACCTGGCCTCGCAGCCGGACGTGATCATGACCTCGTTCGGCGACATGATGCGGGTGCCGGGCAGCGGAGGATCCTTCTTCGACGCCAACGCCGAGGGCACCAACATCCGCATGGTGTACTCGCCGCTCGACTCGCTGAAGATCGCCCGGCAGAACCCGGACAAGCGGGTGGTGTTCATGGCGATCGGATTCGAAACGACCGCGCCTTCCACCGCCATGACCATGCTGCGCGCCGCCCGTGAGGGGCTGACGAACTTCTCGGTGTTCTGCAACCACGTCACGATCGTGCCGGCCATCAAGGCCATCCTGGACTCGCCGGACCTGCGACTCGACGGCTTCATCGGACCGGGCCACGTCTCCACGGTGATCGGCTGCCGCCCGTATGAGTTCATCGCCCGCGAGTACGGCAAGCCCGTGGTGACGGCCGGTTTCGAGCCGCTGGACATCCTGCAGTCGATCTACATGCTCATGCTCCAGCTGTCGCAGGGCCGGTCCGAGGTGGAGAACCAGTACTCCCGGGTGGTGCCGTGGGACGGCAACCAGGCGGCACTGAAGGCCATCAACGAGACGATGGAGCTGCGGCCCTACTTCGAGTGGCGCGGCCTGGGCTTCATCTCGCACTCGGCGCTCAAGGTCAGGGAGAAGTACGCGGCCATGGACGCGGAGCTGCTGTTCCAGGTGCCCGGGGTGCGGGTGGCGGACCCGAAGGCATGCCAGTGCGGCGAGGTGCTCAAGGGCGTGCTGAAGCCGTGGGAGTGCAAGGTGTTCGGCACCGCGTGCACGCCGGAGACCCCCATCGGGACCTGCATGGTGTCCCCTGAGGGCGCCTGCGCGGCCTACTACAATTTCGGCCGGATGAACCGCAACCGGGTCCCGGAGGCCCAGGTGGCCAGATCATGACCCATGGGGACGCTGGGGATCAGCGTTCGTGGGTGGACCAGGCGCTGCACGAGCACGACGAGCACGAGCGGCTCGATGAGCTGGAAAGGGACGCGGCGGGCCGCAGGCAGCTGCCGCTGGCCGATCCGGAGCAGCAGGTCCTGGACCGCATCGACCGCGCCAGGCGCCGTCGCCCGCGGGTCAGGGAAGAGCGCATCACGATGTCGCACGGCGCCGGCGGCAAGGCCACCCAGACCCTGATCGAGGCGGTCTTCCTCGACGCGTTCCGCAACCCGCTGCTCGAGCCGCTCGAGGACGCGGCCGAGCTGACCATCAACGGAACCCGGCTGGCGCTGACCACGGACTCCTATGTGGTCAAGCCCCTGTTCTTCCCCGGCGGTGACATCGGCGACCTGGCCGTCAACGGCACGGTCAACGACCTGTCCGTGGCCGGAGCCACCCCGCTCTACCTGTCCGCCGGGTTCATCCTGGAGGAAGGCTTCCCCGTCGCGGACCTGTCCCGGGTGGTGGAGTCCATGGCCGCCGCGGCCGCGGCGGCCGGCGTGCGGGTCGTAACCGGCGACACCAAGGTGGTCGAGAGGGGCAAGGCCGACGGCTGCTACATCAACACCGCAGGCGTCGGCCTCATCGAGCGCGACGTGGTCCTGGGGGCGGCCCGGGCCCGGCCGGGCGATGCCATCATCGTGTCCGGACCCATCGGCGACCATGGCATCACCATCATGCTGGCCCGCGGCGAGCTCGACATCGAAGCGGACATCTGCTCCGACACGGCCCCGCTGAACGGCCTGGTGGCCGAGCTGCTCACCGCGGTGCCCGGGGTCCGGGCGATGCGTGACGCGACCCGGGGCGGCGTGGCGACCATCCTCAACGAGATCGCCAAGGCGGCCAACGTGGGCGTGCTGGTCAGCGAGGACGACATCCCGGTCCGCGCGGAGGTCAGGGGCGCCTCCGAGCTGCTCGGCATCGACCCGATGTACGTCGCGTGCGAAGGCCGCCTGGTCGCGGTCGTGCCCGGTGAAGACGCCGGTCACGCCGTCGCCGCGCTGCGCGGGCACCCGCTCGGCGCCCACGCCGCGATCATCGGGCACGTGCGGGCGGAGCAGCCGGGGCTCGTCCAGCTGAAGACCGCGTTCGGCGGGACCCGGATCGTCGATCTGCTGGTCGGCGACCCGCTGCCGCGGATCTGCTGAGCTCAGCGGAGCCGGTCTCGTGCTCCCGCCACCACGGCCTGGCCGAGGCTGATCCCGCCGTCGTTGCACGGGATGCGGGAGTGCACCAGGACGCGGAATCCGCGCGCCTGCAGGCGGCTCATCGTCCGGCGCAGCAGCAGCTGGTTCTGGAATACCCCGCCGGACAGCGCCACCGTCTCCACGCCGTACCGTTCCCTGGTCAGCAGGCAGCCCGCCTCGATCAGAGCGGCGACGCCGTGGTGGAAGCGAGCCGCGATCTCCGCGGGCGGCGTCCCGGCGGCCAGGTCGTCGACGACCGCGTGGATCAGGTCACCACCGCGGGCCCGGAACGGATGACCTGCCTGGATGCGCGCCTGGTAGGCGCCGGTCCCGGCGGGATCGGCCAGCTGCTCGAGTTCCACCGCGGCCTGACCCTCGTAGTTGATCGCATCCCGGACGCCCAGGACGGCCGCGGCGGCGTCGAATAGCCGCCCGGCGCTGGAGGTCAGCGGGGAGTTGATGCCCTTGGCGGCCATGGCCACGATGGTGGGCCAGTCCGCCTGGTGACGCCGCCAGACGTCGAGGCGATCGTGGGTGTGCGGGCCTTCTGGGTCCGCGTCGAGGTAGGCGGCCGCCATCCGCCATGGCTGCCTGATGGCGGCCGCTCCCCCGGGCATCGGCACCGGCGCGAGGTGACCGGCGCGCTCGAAACCGGCCAGGTCGGCGACGAGGAACTCACCGCCCCAGATGGTTCCGTCCGGACCGTAGCCGGTCCCGTCGAAGGCGACCCCGATCACCGGGCCGTCCGCACCGTTGTCGGCCAGGCAGGAGGCGATGTGCGCGTGATGGTGCTGCACGCCGGCCAGGGGAAGCCCGTCGGCGGCCAGCTCAAACGCGTACTTGGTGGACAGGTACTCCGGGTGCAGGTCATGGGCCACCACCTGCGGATCGATATCGAACAGCCGGCGGAAGTGCTCGATGCCCTCGGTGAATGATCGCAGGGTCTCGGCGTTCTCCAGGTCCCCGATGTGGTGCGAAACGAAGGCGTGATCGCCCCTGGCCAGGCAGAACGTGTTCTTCAGCTCGGCTCCGCAGGCCAGCACCGGCCGGGGGAACGTGCTCGTGACCGAGAGCGGTTCTGGCACGTAGCCGCGGGATCGCCGGATCAGCATCGGGCGGCCGCCGACCACCCGGGCGACCGAGTCGTCCGTCCTGATGTGGATGGCCCGGTCATGGACAAGGAACGCGTCCGCGATCCCGCCGAGCCCGTCCAGCGCGTCACGATCGCGGTACAGGATCGGCTCGTCGGAGACGTTCCCGCTGGTCAGCACGATTGGACGGCCAACGGCCTGGAGCAGCAGGTGATGCAGCGGAGTGTAGGGCAGCATGACCCCGAGGCTGCGATTGCCTGGCGCCGTCGACACGGCGATGTCCGCGCCTGAGCGCCGTGCCAGCAGCACGATCGGGCGGCCGTTGCTGGTCAGCAGTTCGGCCGCGGCGTCGTCGACCTCGCACAGTCCCCGGGCGGCGGCCAGGTCAGCGACCATAACCGCGAACGGCTTGTCCTCCCGGTGCTTACGGGTCCGCAGCGTCGCGACGGCCTGCTCGCAGGCGGCGTCCGCGGCGAGGTGGTAGCCGCCCAGGCCCTTGATGGCAAGTACACGACCTTCGCGCAGCAGGTCGGCCGCCCGTGCCAGCGGATCGGCGGGCTGGGCGGGCGGATCGGCGGGCTGGGCTGGACCGGGCAGCGCGTTCCCGGCGGCATCGAGCAGTCGCAGCCGGGGTCCGCAGGCGGGACAGCACGTCGGCTGGGCATGGAAGCGGCGGTCGGCGGGGTCGTGATATTCCGCTGCGCATGGCTCGCACATGGCAAAGTCCGCCATGGTGGTCAGCGGCCGGTCATAGGGAACGTCGCGGACGATCGTGAACCTGGGACCGCAGTTGGTGCAGTTGATGAACGGGTACCGGTACCGCCGTTCGGCCGGATCGGCCAGCTCACGCAGGCAGTCTGCGCACGTCGCGGTGTCGGCTGACACCAGGGTCCCGCGCCGCCCGGTGGGACCGCTGGCTGCGATGGTGAACGACTCCGACCCGATGGAAGCACTGCGGGTCCCCGGGGACCTTGGGGGGATGTCCGTCGCGCCGATCCGGTCGATCCTGGCCAGCGGGGGCGCGTCCCGCTGCAACCCGAGGAGGAACTTCTTAACCTCGTCCGCCGGCCCCTCGACCTCGACAAACACGCCATCGGCGTCGTTACCGACGAAGCCGGACAGGCCAAGGCCGGTCGCCAGCGTGTACACGAACGGGCGGAAGCCCACGCCCTGCACAATCCCCTCGACCCGGATCGCCGTCCGGACTACGGCTGAGGCGCCCATCGGCGCATCACCTCCCGCTCGGCAGACTCTCACGCCAGGCGCCCGGAACTCCAGCATCCCGGATACGCAGCGCCCTGCCAGGAACTGCCAGGAACTGGCCGGAATGGCCAGACTTGCCGGATCAGCGGGCAGCAGCTCCAGGACGGTGAGGCTGCCCGGGCATGTCCCTCGCTTTTCCTTTCCCTTTTTGCCTGCTTATCACCACAAAGCGTTGCTCTCGATGGCATGCTATGTCGAGAAATTGCCTACGGGGTCATCCGGAAGGATGCGGGGCCGGCTACTGGCGTAAGCCGGGAACCCGCGCCCAGGCCAGATCGTGTGGTGCCGGGAGTTCCGGACCGCAGGCCACCCAGCGGCGCAAACCCCAGGTCACGGCTAAGCGCCGGCCTTCCGCATGCTTGTTACCATCTGCTGCAAGGCCGACAGACATGATAGGGAGCGCAGATGACGGACCGACCCGTAACGACCGTCCCGGAGGGGGCAGCCGGGGCCACCGCGATCCCGGGTCGGCTCGAGCCGAATGCCATCGGGGTCGCGCAGGACACGATCATCGGGCTGGGCAACGTCGGCCCGGCGCTGAGTGTCGGGCTGACGCTGGCGGCGCTGGCTGCGGCCTCGGCCTACGCCGGGGTACCGATAATCCTGCTGTGCCTGGTGCCGATGCTGGTCATCGCCAACGCCTACCGACGGCTGAACTTGTGGAACTCCAACTGCGGCGCGTCCTTCGAGTGGGTCGGCCGCGCCATCAACCCCTACCTGGGCTGGCTCACCGGGTGGCTGATGATAGCAGCAAACCTCCTCGGGACCATCGCCGCGACGGTGATCCTGGCCCCGTCGGTGCTGGCCGTCTTCGGCGCGAGCTCC
Source organism: Streptosporangiaceae bacterium (assembly GCA_050010815.1). Classification (GTDB taxonomy): domain Bacteria; phylum Actinomycetota; class Actinomycetes; order Streptosporangiales; family Streptosporangiaceae; genus Palsa-504. The sequence continues at coordinate 12,685 of JBEKKH010000016.1, forward strand.
ACTAGCACCTGGCCCAACATCTTCATCGCCACCGGTGTCATCGCGGTCATGCTGACGGTCGCGATCGTCGGCATCCGGCCGACCGCGCGCGTCCAGGTCGCCATGGCCGCGGTCGAGTACATGATCCTGATCGGCTTTTCCATCGCCGGCCTGGCCGCGGTACTCAGCCATCATCACGGCACGTTCAGGATCACCAGCGGCTGGTTCAGCATCAGCGGGATCGGCGGGAAGGGCAGCCTCTCGACGGGCCTCCTCCTCGCCGTGTTCCTGTTCGCCGGCTGGGACGCCACCGTCTACGTCAACGAAGAAGCCAGGCACCGCCGGGTCAACCCCGGCAAGGCAGCCGTCTACGCGGTTGCCATCCTGGCCGTTATTTACATCCTGGCCCAGGTGGGCTTGCAGGGAGTGGTATCGCCGGCCAAGCTGCAGGCCAACTCGTCATCGGTGCTGGTCTACGTGGCACAGGCGCTGGGCGGCGGCGGGTGGGCCAAGGTGATGGCCTTCGCCCTGGTGCTGTCGGTGAGCGCCTCGGTCGGCGTCGGCATCGTGTCCCTGTCGCGGATCACCTACGGGATGGCCGGCTACCGGGTGCTGCCAGCGGTCATGGGCAACGTCAGCCGGCGCTTCGCAACCCCTATAGTCGCCAGCCTCATCATGGGCGTGACCCTCATCGTGGTCACCTGGATCTACTTGTTGTCCACCTCGGTCGCGAACCTGTTCACCGAGCTGATCAGCGTCGACGGCCTACTGTATGCCAGCTTTTACATCCTCACCGCGCTGGCCGCCATGGTCTACTACCGGCGGCGCGTCTTCAGCAATGCCTGGGACGCGCTGCTCGTCGGCCTCCTCCCGCTCGGCGCAATCGCGTTCCTGGTCTGGATCGTGGTCAAGACCTTGCAATCCGGGACCCCTCAGGAGCGCTGGTCGCTGATCGGCATCGTCGCTGCGGGCGTGCTCGTCATGGTGGCCATCCGGGTCATCGTGCGGCCGGGGTTCTTCCAGATTCCCCGCGAAAGTGCCAGCAAAGCAAGCAGGTGAACCTGCGACTACTCAGGTCAACCCGCTGGCCGGGCCATTCTGGAGCAGGCAGGGCTACCGCCGCTATGGACCACATGGGAAGTGCGGCCGGCCAGCGCCAGGAGCCAGCAGGCTGGCGAGAAAACGTCGGCGGCGGTGGATGAGGACCGCGATCGCGCCGTCTGCCAGGCAGTAGTAGGCCGGGTACAGAAGCAGGGAGGGATGTGGCGCGCCGACGGCGCCGGCGGCGAGCGCGCCGCTGAGGCTGGCGAGCGCGAACGTTGCCAGCGTCTCGGAGCCGGGATCGCGATAGATCTTGGGCACCATCATCGCCACCCCGATCAGGTCGGCCGCGACGACACATGCGATGGCGATGACCGGCTCGTCGGCGACGACCCATCCGACCACGCCGCCACCGGCAAGCGCGATCATGAGCACGTCGGCCGGGCTGAGGCCTCCCTCGCCGTGGCGGGTCGAGAGCAGGAAGATGGTGCTGGTGAGGACGGCCTGCGAGGCGGCCATGACTATACTCCAAGACGCCCCGTCGGCGCGCTGCGACAAGCACGCCACGATCGCCAGTACGCTCCAGATGAGCCAGGTCCCGCGGTGGGGCCGGGTGGTGCCACGAACTGTGTCACGAACATACGGGACTGTGTCCGCGATGCTCACCACACCGGCCAGCAGGCCGAGAACGGGTGCGATGTAGGTCATCAGTAACGTGCCGCCGGTATCCGCGACCGCGGTCGCGCGACAGGCCGCCGACAGCAGCAGACGCCCGCGCCACTCCGACCGCCGACCTCGCCGCCGCGGACGGCCAGGGAGCTGGTCTTGACTAACCGCATCGGCTGCCAACCCCCCGCGCTCGCGATCTCCGGACCGGTCCAACACGGCGTCGGGCCCGGCCTCATTGCCTTTGCTGATTCCCGCTATTCCCTTTAGTGTAACCGGTCACCGCTAAGGCGCACATCTGCGCACGGAACGGCTCACAGCGGCAGGTGAATCTCAGCAGTTCGTCGATCGGCCAGCCGTCCTTTGCCGGTTATGCCGACGCGTAAGACGCATTATGCCGATCTGCGGATTATGCCGACGGCTTCTGGTGAGGCAGCCGGGACAGGTGCGGCGAGCGGGTTGTCGGGGACGCGGCTGGGATGAGCGGGCGCGTTTCCTGAGACGCAGACCGGGCCGAACGTGACACGACAGCCTCGGGGGTGCACATACTGCTCACATCAGCCCCGAATACTCCCGGTATTGACGGCTGAAGGGGAACCGCGGACGCCGGGGAAGCGCAACGTGGTCTTTATGCGAATGGTGCGGTAATCCGCGGTTTTTGCGCATCACGGAAAGTACTTATTTCTCTACCGTCCTCGGCCTGTCGCGCTTGTTTTAGCGCCTTTAGCTGCAAGGATCGCAATTCGGTAACCGAGGAGGGAACGATATCGTGACGGCATTCGGAGCCAACCGGATAAGCAAGTGCATTCTCCGACCGCTGGCTGCGGCGAGCGCGGGGGCATTGTCGGCGGGATTTTTGGGTGGTTTCCTCGCCGCGCCAGCTGGGGCCAGCACAGGGGGCGCCTCGCCTCGCCAGGCAGCCACGGTTAGCACGCCGGCCGGGGTTAGCACGTGGCCTGCCGGGAGCGCGGCGGCCTTGGTGCAGGCGTACGTATCAGCGCGGCAGCTGCCGGGGAGTTCGGTGGCCGGGATACGCGCGGGGTCGCTGCACACGGCGTCGGTCGCCGGGGTGATCTGGGCCATCGCCGTTTTTACACCCTCGGCGTCCTCGGGGATGCAGGCCGAATTCCAGGACGGCGCGGGCACGGGCATCTTCCGCCAGGTTCCGGGGCAACCCTGGCAGCTGGTCCAGACCGGACCGTACGGCTGCGGCCGAGGGCTGCCGGCCGGCCTGAATCAGGCCTGGGGACTGCCCCCGGCGCTGACCTGCCAGTCAGCCGCGAGCACCCAGCTCAGCGCGGCGGCGGCCCGCACGCAGGCGGGCGTGGCCCGCACCGTCGGTCAGTCGATCGCGAACATCGCGCTTGGGCAGGTCGGCGTCAGCGTCACCCCGGCCGAGACGAGTTTCGCCGACCTGGACTGCAACCCCTACAGCACGCTGGTCGGCGCCCTGTCACCGAACGCCAACGGCTGCGGCCTCAACCCCATCTTCAAGGTCGAGGATGAGAACGAGCTGTGGTGCTCGGACTTCGCCACGTGGGTGTGGCAGCAGGCGGGCGTCACCACCGACGTGAGCGCGCTCAACGCGAGCGCCGGCTCGTTCTACGACTGGGGACTGGCCCAGGGCGAAAGCATGCCCGTCGACGGCGGGACGCCCGCGGCAGGCGACGCGGTGGTGTTCTTCCCGCCTGGTCACATCGCCAGCCCCGCGTACGGGGATCACGTCGGCATCGTGACCGCGGTGAATCCCGACGGTACGGTCAACCTCGTCAACGGCGACTTCCTCGGCGCCTCGAACATCGGCGTGCAATACGACACAGATGTCAGCCTGACCAGCTGGGCTGCCCAGATCTGGGGCCCAGGCGAGCAATGGGCGCTTGTCACCCCGCCGGTCGCCGCGCAGCGGACCGCCCCAACCGTGTCGATCTCCGCGCCGCAGGTCGCCGTGGCCGGCACGCCTACCAGCTTCAGCGCTAGCGGGATGGTAGCGGATGGAACCGTCTCCCAGTATCAGTGGACGTTCGGGGACGGCCGGACCGCCAACCAGGGTGGCGCGGAGGTGAGTGCCGTCTTCCCCGGCGCCGGGATCTACCCGGTGACGCTGACCGCCACCTCGAGCACCGGCAGCAGCGTCACGCGGGCTCTGGACGTCGACGTGGTCGGCGCGTCGGCCGCCGTGACCTCGATTCCGAACAACTCCGTCTGGTACTCGACCACGCCGGTCGGCCAGTCCCTGTTCCTGCCCGCCAGCACGGGCGGGCTGACCGCGGAAAGCTCGGACGGCGCGGGCGGCGGACAGGGCTGGTTGCAGCAGGTGCTGCCCGGTCAGCCGGGCGCGAGCGGCAGCCTGACCGCGCTGGCGTACCCGGACCCGGCCGCCGGCGACGCCATGACCCCGCATGTCTACTACCGAACGCCCAGCGGGACACTTGCGGAGACCTACCCGTGCGGAACCTGCTGGAGCACCAAGACGCTGCCCGGCCAGCCAGCACTGGGCACCGCGCTGGTCGCGACCACGGCGGCCAGCTCCGAGACCAGCGCCGGAGCGGTCCCGGCCGTGTTCTACTTCGGCGCGGGGGGTCAGCTCGACGAAACCGTCGAGCAGGGCACGAACTGGGTCACGAGCACGCTGCCCGCTGTGCACACCGCTGACGTGGCGTCGCTGGCGCTGGCCAACTCGGGCGGCGGGACCACGGGGATCGAGCTGTTCTCCCTGGGGGCGGCGGGCACGCTCACGGTAACCTCAGAAAACGGTCACGGCTGGCAGTCCACCACGGTCACCTCGCCGTACGGGGTCGCCGCGAACAGCCCGCTGTCCGCCGTCAGCACCTCCGCCTCGCAGGCCGGCGTGTTCTTCGTGGACGGGCAGGGCAAGCTCGCCGAGGCGAATCAGGCCGGCCAGGGCTGGGAGTTGAACGAGTTGCCCGGGACTACCGGCACCACCGCCCTGGCGGCCGTGAGCCACCCGATCGGCTCCAATCTGCTGGCCCCGGAGGTCTTCTGGCTCGCCCAGGGGGGCCAGCCCGCCCTCACCGCCTGGACCGGCCAGCAGTGGCAGACCACCATGCTGCCGGGCACGGCGGCCAGCATTCCCGCGGTGAGCGTGTACCCCGGCCAGCCGACCGAGCTCTTCCTCGCCGACGGCGCCACGCTCCGGCTGGACACGAACGCGGGATCCGGGACGGCCTGGACGGTGACGACGCTGCCCGGCACCCCGGCCACGCTCGCGGACCGCGTGCTGCTGTACGCGGCCACCACGGGCGATGCCGCCAGCGCGAGCAGCGCGGCCGCGGCCGCGGGCGTGCCCGCCAGCAACGTGACCGGGTCCTTCAGCACCGCGTGGGCGGCCGTGTTGAGCGGGAACTACCTGGTCATAGCGGTCGGGTCGGCCGCCAACGACGCGCTGTACTTCAATACGTGCGGCTGGACCGATCCGTCCGGCGAAGGCGCGGGCGGGACTCCCTTCGACCTGGCCAGCGCGCCGTTGACCGGCCTGCCGGGGGCGGACCTGTACGAAGACGCCGCCGCGGCCACGACCTCGCAGACGCCTCAGCTCGCAACCGACCTGGCCTACTACGCCACCCACGGCACGCTGCCTGCCACGGAGACCATGCGGCCGGCGGCGGCCGCCCCGGTGCGGGCCTGTTCCGGTCAGCCCGGATGAGGCACCACGGTCCGTTCGGACGTTAGGTCTTAAGTGCCCAGCGACGACCGCCGGATCGCCGTTCCTGCGTCGTGTCCGCAGACTTGGACGCTTCAAGTTTCTCGAGCAAGGCCGTGAGGGTCCGAACCTCCTCGGCCGGCCAGTCGGCCACGAAGGCGGCGAACTGATCAAGGCCGACCTCGCGCAGCCGAGACATCTCGTCGGCACCGGCCGGCGTCAGGGCCACCAGACACGACCGCCCGTCCGCGGGATCCGCGGTGACCTGTACGTACCCCTTGTCCTCCAGGTCCCGGACCTGCCTGGTTACCAGCGATGGATGAACCTGCTGCAGATCGGCGATCTCCGAGGGGCGGATCACCTCGCGGCCGGCGATGACCTGCAGCAGGCTCAGCGCGGTCGCGCCTGCACTCTTGCGGGTGGCCCGGTCCAGGCTGCCGATGAGGGTAAAGAGGGCCACCACCATCGACTGCACGTCACTTCGGTCCGGAGCCATGAATGTATGCTACATTAGTTGATAGACACAATCAATTTTTTCCGGACGAGCGCAGCTTGCCGCGCGGGAACGGGGGCACGTTATGAATCCCATCGAAAAGGTCATGGTCGACAGGAGCAGTCACGTCAAGCTGGCGCTGGCGGTAGCGGCCCTGATCCTGGTCCTGTGGGTCACGGGAACGCCGGTCCTGTCACTATGGCTCACCCCGGTGATCATCTTCGTGCTCTGGGCCGCAATCCAGCTTGGGTTGAGGTACCGTCGGCGCCACGCCGCATAGCGCACGGCTAGCCCGCGTCGCCCGGTCGACGCCGAGCGCGGCCGTCCTTTTGCGGTTGCCCCGTTCGTCGTGGTGTTGTAGATGCCCAGACGATCGGAGAAGACAATGAAGTTCATGATGCTGGTCTGTATCGAGTCGTCGCAGGACGCGGCCGACGAGATGGCTGACGCCGGCGATGCCGCCCCCGCTGACGCCGGCGAGAAGGAGAATGACAGCTTCCCCTGGCTTGATGACGTGATCGCCCGCGGCATCCGGCTGGACGGCGACCGGCTCGCGCCCACGCGCCAGGCCAAAACGGTCGCGGTGCGCGACGGTGAAATGCTGGTCAGCGACGGGCCGTTCGCCGAGACCAAGGAGGTCATCTGCGGCTACGACGTGCTGGACTGCGCGAACATCGACGAGGCGGTCCGGGTGGCCGCGGCGCATCCGGTCGCCGCGTTCGGCCGGATCGAGGTCAGGCCGTTCTGGCGGGGCTGACCCCAGGGTTAGGGCTTGGGGTTGGGGCTTGGGGTTAGGGCCCGGGTTAGACCTCGGGCAGGTCGGCGGCGGCGGCCCCGGACAGGACCTCGTAATCGGGGTCCGACAGCCAGCCGCGGTCATAGGCGAGCACGACATCGTCGAAGGAACCGGGCACGTAGGGCTCGGGATCGTCGATGGCCGGCCGAGCCTGCTCCAGTTCGGGGGGACAGACATCGGGAACCTGAGGCCAGCGGCGGGCCCGGAACTCCAGCGACAGGTCGTCCAGCGTGAGCCTCCCGTCCCGGAACGACGTGAGCATCGAGGTCACGGCGCCGCCGGGGAAGGCGCCGGTGCCGACGGTTCCGCCGATCGCCCCGGCGGACCGCGCGCCCACGGCCCACCTGATGCGGTTCCTGGGCTCGGCGGCGGCCGGGATCGCCAGCGCCCGGATGGCCTGGACCCGAGGGTACCGGCCGCCGTAGCCGTGCCCGCGGCGGAATTCTTCCTCGCCGGCGCGATAGGACTCGTCGGAGCGCCGCACCGCTTCCTCGATCTCGATGTCGGCGAACACCGCGTTCACGCCGTAATCCGCGAACCGCAAGGCATACGTCCAGGACTCCGCGGCGCGCCAGGACGCCAGCGAGATATCCAGGATCAGGTTCCGGCCCTCGGTCAGGGCCAGCAGTGCGACCCGCTTGGCGACGAACTGAGCCTCCCGGTGCACGCGGTCGGCTCGCGCCATCGGTGACAGGCCGTCCAACGGGGGGATGAGCTTGCGGGCCGCCATCCGGCCCAGGATGTCATCGATGCTGACGGTAAGGTACCGGGACCGGTCCACGCCCGCCTCGGCCAGCGCGGCGGCCTTGTCCGCGCCGGGCAGGCCGCCCGCGATGACCGCGACGCGCTCGGCCGGCACCGCGGCCGCGCCCTGGTGTGTCTCGGCGACCAGCCGTCCTTGCTGCTGGTTCCGCTCTGGAGTCCAGATCACGGCCTTCGCCCTCCCGTTGTGCGATCAGGCCGGTGATCATGGCCTGCGGCCATTGTCCCAGCAACTGTGGATTCCATGATCATGAAGACTTCCCGCGCGGGTGGTGAAGACGGCCATCGCGCCGTCGTCCTGGGGGTTGGCGAACGGGCCGATCATGAGCAGGTCACCGCGGCGGCCGAACTCGTGCCAGCGGGCGCGGTGCGCGGGCATGTGCGCGGGCACCTGCGCCATCGCGCCGGGATCGGACTCGTAGAACACCACGGCCTTCATGAGGTCGTCCCGTCCATCGCTGTCCTTTCCGTGGCGAAGGCCGGCCAGCCCTCCGGGCGCGCACGGTACAGGCGGCGGGTGACCACCCTTCGTTCGGACAAAAGACCGGCGTTCTTGAGGACGGTCAGATGCTGGCTGACGGCGGTTCTGGTTGCCGGTACTAACGTTAGCGGCTGCTGCCGGATGATCAAGGGGATGGTCCCGCCAGCGGCTGGCTACCGCCTCGTGGTGGTCATCGAGAACGGCCTGACAGGCCAGCGGCCTCGTAACGCGGGAAGGCTGGTCAGGACTCGTCTTCTCCGGCATTACCTGCCGCTTCGCTGCCAGCCGCCCTGGCTTCGAAGACTCCTCGCTGGAATCCGGCGAGCCGGTCCCGGGCCGCGGCAGGCGACCTGGTCGGCACGACGGTTTCCGTGCTTGTGCTCGGGATAGCCCCGGGAACCAGGTTGGCGTTCGGCACCCGCCTGGGGAGTCCGGCGGCCGTCGGGGCGCCCGCGGACGGCGAATCGACGGTCTCCGCGGCATTCCAGCCCGCGTCCGCCGGCGACGACCAGCGGTGACCGACCGTGGAGGTGACAGTGGGGTTGCCAGGAGAGTTGGAGCCGTCCTGGCCGCCCTGGAACCAGTTCGACTCGATCGAGTCGTGAATGGGCAGCCTGCGCCTTTCCGCGGAATCTTCTGCGGCCGGAATGACCACCGCGTGCTCGGTAAAGCTATTCTCCTGCCCCGCAGGCGCATCTTTCCCCGCGGGGATGCTCCCCTCCTGCGGGGCCTCGGCCCGCCACTGCGCGGCGCGACCGGACAACGGGCCAGGCCGCCGGCCCGTATCAGCTGCTATCCGCCGGCCGGACGGTACGTCCAGGACGTCGTCACGCGGCACAAACTCCGGTGCCCTCGCGATCACCCTCTGCTCCGCGGTGACGGCGACGGTAGGGGCGGCGGCGGCAGCAGCGGCAGCAGCAGCAGCAGCAGCAGTGGCGGCGGCCAGGCCGGGATCTGTCGCCTGGTGATGCGCATGCGAACGTGGCCTTGACCCGGCGAGCCTGCTGAACCGCGCAGGCGGAGCCGTGGACTGGCTCGTGATGACCTCGTCAGGAAGCCAGGTCAGCGCCGTGAGGCCACCGAACTCAGCCTGTTGCAAGCGGATCTTGATGCCGTGTCGCGCAGCTAGCGTGGCGACCACGAACAAGCCCATCCACGTGGGGACGTTGATATCCGTGGTCGGCGGGTTTTCTAGCCGCCAGTTCGCGTAGGCCAGCTCTTTCGGGGCCATTCCGACACCGCGGTCGGTGATGTCAACCAAGACCCCGCCACTGGCCAGCCGGTGACCAGAGACATCGACGGGCATGTCTCCCGCAGAGAAAGACGCGGCGTTCTCCATCAGCTCGGCGAGCAGGTGCACCACATCGTCGACGGCCGGGCCGGACACCGCGATGTCAGGCGGCGCATTCAGCGAGACGCGCTCGTAGTCCTCGATCTCGGCGGCCGCGGCCCTGATCACGTTCAGCAGCGAGATCGGCTGGTTCCAGTCGCTGGATACCTCGTGGCCGGCCACGACCAGCAGGTTCTGCGAGTTGCGGTGCATACGGCTGGCGATGCGGCTCATTTTGTACAGGCTCGACAGGCGCTCCCGGTCCTGCTCGCCCTGTTCAAGGTTTTCGATGAGGCGGATCTGGCGTTCTACCAAGGACTGGCTGCGGTGCGAGAGCTTCACGAACATGGCGTCGAGCCTGTCGCGGAGGGCGGCCTCGTTGCCCGCCAGCCGCAGCATTTCTGTGCGCATCTGATTGAAGGCTTGGGCGATCTCGCCGATCTCGTCGGAGGAATCTACACCGATGGGATCAGCGGCCGACGGGATGTTCTCACCGTTGTTCTCGGTGATGCGGCGGATCCCTTCGGGCAGCCAGACGTCGCCCACCTCCCGCGCCCCGGCCTGCAGCTTGCGCACTGGCTTCACAACCGACCTGAACACGGCCGTCATCAGCCATAGCGCCAGCACCAGGACAACAACCGCCACCGCGCCGGCCACGATCGCCTGCAGGATAGACCGGTCATGTACGGAGCTGATGGCCGAGTGGATCGAGGTGCTACGCAGAGCGTCAACCAGGCGGACAAGGCAGAAGGCGATGACGGCGGCGGCCACGGCCGAGATGATGATGAGCAGCAGCAGACGCGTGCCGACGAGCCAGTCTTTCAGCTCACGGCGCGACCGGCTCCTCCCGGCCGGCCCGCTGGTGCGGGCTTGCTGGTGGCCTCCGGCGGGCTGACGGATACCGTCAGGCCGCCCGGCTAGGCTGGCATCGTACCCAGCGGGCGTAGCCGCCGTCCCGTCGGCTTCCCGGTGGAACGCTTCGGCGGCGCCGCTGCGAGCGTCTCCGCCCGCCCAGGGACTGGCGTCATGGAGCCCTTCATCGTCGTGCCAGTACGCTCTGTCACGCCTGGTTCGGCGAAAGTCCCCGGAGACAAGGAGGGCGGCGGCCAGTACCAAGACACCTACCAAGATCCCGGCTAGCATGCTGCTCACACCCCGCCGGTGAGCGGGGCCGTGCGCGCGACGCGCCGCCTTGCTGGTACGGAGCGTACGGGACGAGGCCGAAACGGCGCGGTCAGTGCCGGACCGGTCCGCTCGGCCTCAACAACCATGAGCCCATCTAGCAGCGGAGCCGACATAGCAATCCCTTCTCGGCAGCCTGTCCTGGCCATGCCGTCACATTGCCGACTTAACTCTAATCGGTAACCAGCCGACACACGCAGCTTCTTATTTAGAGCGGAAAATTTATATTTATGAAGTTCTCGACCGAATAAGTCTAAAACCGGTTTTATCCCTTATTAATATTTTATGCCCGTTAAGTCTATTTTCTGCGTACCTATCGGCTTGAGGCGCCCTCGCAGTTACGCTCCCCGGCGGGTCAGGCGCTGCCGGCGATGTTAAATAGGCTCTGCTGGACCGCCTCGGTCAGCGGGTCGCCGTAGGGCAGCACCCGCTCACAGCGGCCGGCGACGTCGCGGAGCAGCGTCGCCGCGTCGCCGATCCGGCCCATGGCGTAGTACAGGTATCCCAGATTCGCCAGCCGGGCCAGGGTGTCCACGTGGTCGCGACCGATGACCCGCTCCGAGTCCGCGCAGCACTGCTCGGACAGGTGCATCGCAGCCGGCATCTTCCCGGCGGCCTGGTAGGCGGCGGATAGATCCGCGCTGGCCGCGATCGTATCCGGGTGGCCACGCCCGAGGACCTTCTCGCGGTCGGACAGCACCCGCTTGTACTGCGAGACGGCATCCTTGACCTTGCCTGCGACCAGATACGCCGCGGCGAGGCGGTCCCGGGTGCTCATGGTCTCGGGATCGCGGGCGCCCTGGACCCGCTCGCGATCGGCCAATATTCGGGTCAGCAGCCGGATCGCCGCGGTGCTATCGCGCGCGGCCAGGTAAGCGGCGGCCAGTTCGTCGCCGACGTTGAGCGTGTCTGGGTGGGCAGGCCCGCGGAACTGCTCGCATTCAGTGACAGCGCGGTGCAAGACGGACACCGCGTCGGCGGGCTCTCCCGCCATGATCAGGGAGCGGGCCAGGTTGACGCGCGCCGCCAGGATCGCCGGGTGGCCCGGAGCGAGCTCACGGCCCCGCTCGGCCAGCACCCGCTGATACCAGGTCACGGCGTCGGAGGCAAGTCCCGCGGCGAGGTAGGCGGCGGCGAGCTGAGCGGCCACCACCAGGGTATCAGGATGACCGGGGATCAGCTTGCTGTCGCAGCGAGCGGCGAGATCGCGCCAGTGCTCGACGGCAGGCCCGAGCATGCGGGCATTGTCCAGGCTACGGCCGGCCCGCAGCATCAGCGGGTGGCAGCCATCGGCCCACAGCACGTCGGTGGCCGATTCTTGCAGGCTCGCCGCGTTGGCCCGGAGCCCTTCCGCCGTCCACGGTTGCTGTTCCTCGGGCGGCCACGCCTCGAGAAGCGCACTCGCGGCCGCCCGGGCCGCCGGGTCCTGGACCTGAGCGGGCGCCGCCAGCCTGATCGCCCCCTGGAGCACCGAGCTCATCAGGATCGTCGGCGGCGATTCGGTCCGGTCGATGGTGATCAGGCCGGCCCGCTCGATCGCGAGCAATGCGTCCCAGGCCGGCTTCGGGTCGACCGCCGTTGAGAACGGGGTCACGGCTCCGCCCAGGTAGGCCACCACGGCCGGCGTGCTGAAGATCGCTCCCGGGATCCCGTGACCATCGAGGAGGGCGACAAAGACCAGCATGGCCCGGACCGAGTCCCCCGGCAGCAGCGATTCGGCCTGTCCCAGGGACAGCGTCCAGGTCACCGCGGCCGCGGACGGTACTTCCCCCGCTGCGACCCCGATCTGCTGCCGCCTGCGGGCGAAGTAGTCCCGGTAGTCGCGGCAGGCCAGAGTGGAATTTGCGATCACCGCGGAGGCCTGGGCCAGCGCGAGCGGCTCACGACCCACAGCCTCGATGAGGTCAATGGCGCCGTGCCGCTGCGCAGGGTTCACGCTCAGCCTTTCGGTCAGGCAGTTCAGCGCCTCGCGGATGCTGAAGAACCCGACCGGGATCACCTGGGTGCCACGGCGCCCGGTCACCGCGGAGTGCGGGCTGGTGGCCAGGAGCCGGCCAGACGCCCCTTCCGGCCAGAGCCCTTCCAGGTCGACCGAGTCGGACAGGTCGTCGAACACCACCATCCACTGCTGGCTGGTAGCGCTCAGCCAGCTGACGAAGCGTGCCACGATCGATTCCGCGGTTCCGGTCGGCTCGATGCCGCTTGAGGCGACCGACGCCTCGACGAACCCGGACAGCACGGACGCCCGGCTGGTGGCGTTCACCCAGATCAAGATGTCGATGGCCGCCGACCGCCAGAGCGACTCGGCGATGATCACGGCAATCTGGGTCTTGCCGCACGCCCCCAGCCAGTTCTGCGGGCCCTCGGCGAAGGCCGAGCCGGGCACGAGGGCCACGGAGGCACCGGGCACCAGCGCGTCGACGATGCCGCGGGCAGTATCGGACCGTTCGGTGAATCCCTCGGCGAGCGGAGGCACATGTCCGACCCGGAAGCGCCGGGCTCCCGGCTCCGCTGGCATTCCTCCTGAGGGCACCACAGCCCGCTACCCCATCCGTTCATCCGCGTCGAAAACCTCCTCGGAATACCTCATCGGTAACACGCGGAGGTTGAGGCACGGAGAGGTTTATCCATATCGGAATCTTCACTAACACCCCATTATGCACGTGCACCAGGGTTTCGATACAGCACTAACGGAGGTCCGGTACACGTGCTACCAGGTCGAGCAGGGGTGCTACTGAGGGTAGGGGGCCGGCGTTACGGGAGGGTTTCAGCGGGTTCCTGTGAGCCTGAGCCTCCATCGAGGCCATTGCCATCTAATTGACTGACGGTTCTGTTGGGTATCAAGTTGCTGGAGTTGTGAGAGATTTTTAGGTTTCAAGGGGCCCGGAACTATCTCAGGGCCGGAACTACCGGCGAATCGGCCACCGAGGCCAGCAAGGCGGCGCGGGCCTGGGCCACGGCGGCCAGCATGGCACCGCGCAGGACGGGCTCGTCCGGCACCCCGGTCGGCACCACCCGGGGCCGGGCGGGGAAGATGCTGGCGACCCCGGCAGCCACCCGGTCGGCCAGGGCGGTGCCGCCGGCCTGGCCCACGTCGCCGCCGAGCACGACCAGGCCCGGATCGAGGACCGCGCAGACGGAGGCGACCCCGACCGCGACCCGGTGCGCGAGTTCGTCCAGGAAGCCGTCACCGCGAGACCCGGACGACACGGCGGCCTGGACCGCCTCGGCCGCTGTGGGCGCGGCGAATCCCTGCTCGGCGGCCAGCGCGCGTACCGCGCTGGCGCCGGCCAGGGACTGGAAGCCACCGCTGGCCGGATGCCTGATCCCGGTTTGCAGCGGGGCTCCGTGCACCGGCAGGTAGCCGATCTCGCCCGCCGCCCCGGCCGTGCCCCGGTGCAGCTGCCCGCCCAAGATGGTGGCCAGACCAAGTCCGCCGCCGAGCCAGACCAGGACGAAGTCGTCGGCGCCGACCGCGGCGCCCGCCGCACGTTCGGCCATCGCGGCCAGGTTCACGTCGTTCTCGATCACCACCGGCTTGTGCCAGGCACCCCGCAGCGCGTCAAGCGCTCCCTCGTGCCACGCGGGCAAGTTGACCGCCAGCCTCGGGTCACCCGTCCGCGGGTCGACCACGCCCGGACTGCCGATGACTAGCGCGCTCAGCCGGCCCACCTCCACCCCCGCACGGGCGCAGGCCTGCTCGACGGCACCCCGGACGATCTCGACCGGATCGTCCGCGCCGTTCGGATTGACGCTGACGTCAGCCACCCGGCGGCCTGTGACGTCCGCCACCGCGGCGCTGACCAGGTCGGACTCGACGTAGAGGCCGGCCACGTAGGCGCTTGAGGGGACGACCGCGTACAGCGCGGCGTTCGGGCCCCGGTTTCCGGCCTGCTCGCCTGCGATCGCGACGAGGCCGCGTTCCTCCAGCCTGGTCAGCATCTGCGACACCGTGACCTTGGAGACTCCGGTGTACTCGCTGATCTGAGACCGGGTGAGCATCTCACCGCCGAGCAGGAGGTCAAGCGCCGCCCGGTCGTTCAGCTCGCGCAGCAGGCTCGGCGTGCCCGGCCGGACCCGTGGTTCGGGGTGAAGCTGCATCGCGTTCCCTTCGTCACGTCCACGGCTCGTCACGTCCACGACCGTAAGGTCTCGATCCGGCCACGAGGTCTATCTTATAGGAAAGTTTCCGGTTAGTTTCTCTGTACGGCTAGTCGTCAATTCAACACCGAGTTCACCACTCGGGAAGGAGTGCCAGCAGTGGGACTCAGAAAAACACCAGCGGCCCTCGCCACACTCGGCGCGGCGGCGGCACTCGCGATCGCGGGCTGCGGCTCGAGCGGTTCGTCATCGGCCGGGACGACGTCCTCCGGCTCCTCGGCTCCGGCCCAGCTCACAGTGTGGCGGATGGGGGCATCGGTACCGTCGGAGGTCACCTGGATGAACGGCGTGGTCACGCAGTTCCACAAGGACTATCCCTCTGACGCCAAAACCCAGGTCAAGGTGGTGTGGGTGCCGTGGACCAACGCCACCGCAGACTGGACCAACGCCCTGGCCAGCGGGAAGAACGCACCTGACATCACCGAGCTCGGCAACACGGAAACGCCCACCGAGGCCTCGCTAGGCGCGCTGGCCAACATCTCCTCACTCGTGAACGCCTGGTCGGCCAAGCCTGACGTGGTATCCGGCATGCTCGCGAACGACACGCAGAACGGGAACGTCTACGGTGTCCCGTGGTTCGGCGGCGTGCGCGGCATCTGGTACCGCACCGACCAGTTCAAGGCGGCAGGCATCACCAGCCCGCCGACCACCTGGGCGCAGCTTGTCACCGACGCGCAGAAGCTGACGGCCAAGAACCCGGGCACCTATGGCATCGGCGCCCCGAGCAATGACACGGACGCCATCGCCAGCTTCATCTGGGGCGCCGGCGGCCAGATCGCGACGCAGAGCAACGGTAAGTGGACCGCCACGCTGACCTCGCCCGCATCCGAAGCCGGCATCAAGTTCTACGTCGACCTCTACCGGACCGATCACCTCTCCCCCGCCAAGTACGTCGGCCAGACCGAGCTCGGCAACATCGGGGCGACGTCCGGCGGCGCCAACGAGGATTTCGCGCTGGGCAAGCTCGACCTGTACATCGACGGCCCGTGGGCCTCGGCCAACTTCCCGGCTAACGCGGTGGGCAAGTCGGACTGGGCCTCGTTCCCCATCCCGAGCCAGAACGGCCCGAACCCGGCGCCGGCCTTCGCGGGCGGCTCGGACCTGGGCATCTGGGCGACCAGCAAGTACAAGACGGCCGCCTGGGACCTGGTCCAGGTCATGGACAGCACGTCGAACGCCACCTCGTTCGCCAACCTGCAGGGTTTCTTCCCGCCCTACACCTCCGCGCTGACCGGCGGCGCCTACTCCAGCAGCCAGCTCATGGCTGGCTTCGCGAAGGCGGCCTCGAACACCCAGATCTCGCCGCTGAACGCCAAGAACTGGGCCACCGCGGACTCGACCGACTACGTCATCCCGACGATGATCAAGTCGCTGATGAACGGGGCGCCGTTCGCCGCGACCGTCAGCCGGGCCAATACCCAGTTGCAGAACGTCCTCAACACAGGTAACGAGAGCTAGCCGGGGCTACTGTCTCCATGGTGACAACCGCGGCAGGCCAGCCGGGCTCCCCGGCTGGCCTGCAGGACCCGCCGCCAGGGCCAGGGGGTTACACCGCACGGGAGCGTGTCGCGTCGCTCATCCGGCGGCGGCACCTGTCGCCCTATCTCCTGCTGCTGCCTTCGGTGGCGGTGATCGGCGCCCTGGTGGTCTGGCCGGCCGTGCAGATCGGGCTCTTCTCGTTCCAGGACTACGGGCTGCCGCAGGTGACCGGGGCGGCGGGCACGCAGTGGGTCGGCGTGTCCAACTACACCACTATCTTGTCCGACCCGGAGTTCTGGCTGTCGCTGCGGATCAGCCTGATCTTCGCGGCGGTGGTGGTGCCGCTCACGCTGCTGACCGGAACCTTGGTCGGCCTGCTGCTGAACCGACTGGGCCGCCGGATGGCGACGTTCGTGTCCGGCGCCGCCCTGCTGGCCTGGGCCACGCCCGCGGTATCGGCCGGCGTCATCTTCGTCTGGCTGGCCGACCCGGACGGCGGCATCGTGGACTGGACGCTAAGCCGGCTGCCGCACTGGCTGGGCGGCGGGGCGCACTGGGTGGGCTTCAGCTGGACCAACTCCGCGCTGCCCGCCTACACGCTGCTGACCGTGCTCGTGCTGTGGCAGGGTTTCCCGTTCATCGCGGTGTCCGTGCTGGCCGGGCTCAAGACCATACCCGCCGAGCTGCACGAGTCCGCCCGGGTCGACGGCGGCGGCCCGTGGCGGATCTTCTGGCGGGTCACCTACCCGCTGCTCCTACCCGCTGCTCAAGCCGATCTTCCTAGTGCTGTTGCTGCTCTCGGTCATCTGGGACTTCGGCGTGTTCACGCAGGTGTATATCGTCATCGGCGAGCTCGGCAACCGGGACGAGTACAACCTGGGCATCTACGCCTACGACCGAGCGTTCTCGATGCCGCCGACCTACGGCGTGGCGTCCGCACTCGCGTTCATCCTGACCATCGTCCTGCTCATCATCACCGTCGGCTACGTTCGGTCGTCCATCAGGCAAGGAGCGCTCCGATGAGGCTGAGCCGAAGGAGCCACCGGGGTACCGGGGCCGGAGTCGGGCTGAACGCCCTCGGTGTCCTGGTCGCACTGGTGACCTTGTTCCCCATCTTCTGGATGGTGTCCACCGCGTTCAAGCCGGCCAGCGAGATTTACTCGCTGACCCCGCATCCATTCCCGGACCATCCGACGCTGGCCAACTTCCGCACGGTGATCGACGGCAGCGTCATCGGCATCCCGTACTGGAATTTCCTGAAGAACAGCCTGTTCGTCACGCTGGTATCGGTCGCGGCCGCGATGCTGATCGCCATGCTGGCGGCGATCGCGCTGGCCAGGTTCCGGTTCAGGCTCCGCACCTCCTACCTGATCATGCTGCTGATCGTGCAGATGCTGCCGCAGCAGGCGCTGGTCATCGCGCTGTTCCTCGACTTCCGCCGGATCGGCCTGTTGGACAGCCTGGTCGGCTTGGTCGCCGTCTACACGGCGTTCGCGTTGCCGGTCACGATCTGGCTGCTGCGCAATTTCGTGGCGGCCGTTCCGCGCGAGATGGAAGAGGCCGCCGCCATCGACGGCGCCGGGCCGGTGCGGATCTTCTGGCGGATCATGCTGCCGCTGGTGGCACCGGGGCTGGTGGCCACGAGCGTGTTCGCGTTCATCTTCGCGTGGAACGAGTTCGTGTTCGCGCTGACGTTCCTGGGCACCGACACGGCGAAGTACACGCTGCCCATCTACGTGCAGTACTTCTACGGACGTGGCTCGGTGGACTGGGGCGGCATCATGGCCGCCTCCACCCTGTTCACCGTGCCGGTCATGATCTTCTTCCTGATCGTCCAGCGCCGGATGGCGAACGGCCTGGTGGCCGGGGCGGTGAAGGGGTGAGCCAAGACGACGCTGGGGACCCCGCGCTGGGCCGGCTGGCCGACGCCATCATCATTCCCCCGTTCCCCGGGCTGTCGGCACCGCGCTGGATCCTGACCGCGCTGGGCCGTGGCCTGGCCGGCGTCACCCTGTTCGGCCAGAACATCTCGACTCCGGACCGGGTGCGCGCGCTGACCGCGAGCCTGCGCGCGGCCGCTGCCGGGGCTTCCGGGTACGAGCCGGTGATCGCGATCGACGAGGAAGGCGGCGACGTCACCCGTGTCGCATACTCGGCGGGCAGCCCGTACCCGGGCAACGCCGCGCTCGGCGCGGTGGACGACACCACGCTGACCAGGTCCGTGTACCAGGCGATCGGCGCCGACCTGGCCGCTCTCGGGATCAACTTCGACCTCGCGCCCTGCGCCGACGTGCTCGGCTCGGCGGACAGCCCGGCCGTCGGCACCCGCTCCTTCGGCGCGGACACCGACCTGGTGTCACGGCACACCGCGGCCGCGGTGGCCGGCCTGCAGGGCGCGGGCGTGGTGGCGTGCACCAAGCACTTTCCCGGTCACGGCCGGACCGGGACCGACACCCACGAGGCCATCGCGACCATCGAGGGCGGCCTGGACGAACTGCGGCAGAAAGACCTGCCGCCCTTCGCGGCCGCGATCAGGGCCGGCACCCTCGCCATCATGCCCAGCCACCTGCGCTTGCCCGAGCTCACCGGCGACCTGCCCGCCACCGTCTCCGGCACCGCGATCACCGGCTTGCTACGCGGCGAACTCGGATTCACCGGCGTGGTCGTCTGCGATGCGCTGGAGATGCGAGCGACCAGGGACGCCTTTGGCGTCCCCGGGGCCGCAGTGCTGGCCGTGGCGGCCGGCACTGATCTGCTCTGCCTGGGCCGGGACGGCGACGAGGACCAGTACCTGGCTGTTCGGGCGGCGCTGACCGGCGCCGTCCGCGACGGGGCCCTCACGGGCGCCCGGCTGGAGGAGGCCGCCGATCGGGTGGCGCGCCTGCGCAGGGGCCTGGCGCGCACCCGGCCGGCTTCCGGGGCGCCCGCGGGGCTGACGGGGCCGGCCGAGGTGGGGCTCGCGGCAGCGAGAAGGGCAGCCCGGCTGTCCGGGATCCGGCCGGCCCTTGACCGCCCCCTGATTATCGAGGTCGAGCCGCGGGAGAACATCGCGGCGGGACGGTTCACCTGGGGACTGAGCCCGTGGGTACCGGCCGTCAGCGTACGTCGTGTCAGCGCTGGGGCGGCCAGCGGCAGGGCAGGTTACGCGGCCGGGATCCTCGAGGCGTCAGCGGGGCGGTCGCTGGTGCTCGTCGTCCGCGACGCGCACCGGGACCAGTCCACGCAGTCACTGGTCACCGCGCTGATCGCGGCCCGGCCCGATCTGGTCCTGGTCGAGATGGGGCTACCGCGCTGGTTCCCGCCGGGCGGAATCTGTCACCTGGTTACCTACGGGGCGTCCCGGGCCAGCGCGCAGGCTGCCGCCGAGTTGCTCGGGCTGGCCTAGCCGGCCTGGGGGCACGGCAACGCCCGGGGGCACGGCAACGCCCGGGGCTAGCGGCGCGGCCCATCACCATAAACGCTCGACCGCAGTTCCTGCCTCGAACGCCGACGTACCCGATCCCCTGCTGGGCAAACGGGTACCCAGGCATGAAAGAGGGAGACGGCTGAGGCCAGAGGGACGAACGGTACGTCTGTGGCGCGACCGGGGTTCACTTTATGTGGTGGATCCGGGCTTCGTGGTGGTTCGGGGGTACTCCCGTGCACCGGATCCACCGCCGAGCCCGGATCCACCACAATCCTTTGGAAATTTAGGGGCTGTCGTTGCCCGTGGTGCTGCACGGAGGCGCGGGTGAGGTGGGGTGGACGTTGAACGGCGCCGGGTGGGCCGGGGCTGGCTGCGGATGGGTGGACGGTCGCGGATGAGTGCGGATAGGTGGACGGCGGTGATAGGCCGAGCGGCGGTGGAGGTAAGGGGTGGAGATAGGGGTGAAGGTAAGGGGTGAAGGTAAGGGGTGGGAGGTGAGGGGAGGCGGGGACGGGGGGCGTTCTGTCACGGTGGCGTTACGCTGCGATCGGGTTGGCTCGGGTCGGCGGCTCGCTAATGCGATAAAAG
This sequence comes from Streptosporangiaceae bacterium, assembly GCA_050010815.1. Classification (GTDB taxonomy): domain Bacteria; phylum Actinomycetota; class Actinomycetes; order Streptosporangiales; family Streptosporangiaceae; genus Palsa-504. The sequence continues at coordinate 32,710 of JBEKKH010000016.1, forward strand.
CAGTGGGGAACGTGCATAATGACGAACATGCGACTGTCAGCCCGGGCCGACTATGCACTGCGCGCCGCGATCGAGCTCGCCGCGACCAGCAGCGGTCACGTCACCGCCGATCAGCTTGCCCGTGCGCAGCAAATCCCGGGTAAGTTCCTGGAAACGATCTTGACCCAGCTCCGGCGGGCCGGGATTATCCGCAGCCAGCGCGGACCCGACGGCGGTTTCTGGCTGGCGCGTCCGGCGGCTGAGATCTCGCTGGCCGACATCATCAGGGCGATCGATGGCCAGTTGCTCGGCGTACGCGGCGAGCGCCCGGAGAACGTCACCTACCCCGGCGTAGCCGAACCCCTGCAACAGGTATGGATTGCCCTCCGGGCCAATGAACGGGCCGTGCTCGAGAAGGTCATGCTGGCCGACATCGTGTCAGGCAACCTGCCCGATATGGTCCGCGACCTGACCGAAAACCCCAGCGCCTGGGTCTAGGTTCGGCGCGAGTCTAGGTTTTCACCGACACTTTAGGTCCACAGCAGGGCTACACCGACACCATGTCGGTGACATCGAAGCCATCAGCGGTACCGAAGCCGGACTCATCACCGGCGAATTCCAGCGACGAGTCCTCGCCGGGAACAATGGCGCTGATCGGGGCGTAGCCGCGCTCGGCGGACTTCAGGCCGACAGCGGCCTCTGCGGGCACCCGTAGCCCAGGCTCCCTGGGAATGCTGAGGACGGGCTCATTTTGCAGCTCGGCCAGGGCGAAGTTATCTGACACCTCATGGAACACCTGAGACAGCGGGGTGTTGAGCGCGCCGCAAATGGCCGCGAGCAGCTCAGAAGAGGCTTCCTTCTGCCCCCGCTCGACCTCGGACAAGTAACCGAGGGACACGCGCGCCGAAGCCGAGACCTCACGCAGCGTGCGACCCTGCCGCAGGCGAAGCCGGCGCAGAACGTCACCGAGCAACTGACGGAGCAGAACCATAGTCGCACTCCCTTTCCGAGGCCATACCGGCCAACACCTCCACGTTACCTGGCATCACCCTCAGTCCGCGAGATCATGCCGTGCTGTGTTCGCTGCCAACGTAACGCTGTAATCAGTACTTCTCTTCCCCAAGCCTGCCTAGCAGCAGCCCCAGGGCATGCTCTACGGTCAGTCTACGGATCTCCTGCCGATTTCCGGTGAGCGCGATGGTGCGGACCACCGTGTCGTCCGCCACGCTCACGGCGATATGCGCCGTACCCACCGGCTGACCGTCTGCGGGTTCCGGTCCCGCCACCCCGGTCGTCGCCAGCCCGTAGGTGGCTCCCAGCCTGGTCCTGACGCCGTCCGCCATCGCCACGGCGACCGGCGGGTACACCGCGCCGTGCCGGGCGAGCATCAGGGTGTCCACGCCGAGCAGCCCCGCCTTGAGGTCCGTCGCGTAGGTGACCACTCCGCCGCGAAAGGCCACGGACGCGCCCGGCACGTCGGTCAGCGCCGCCGCGACGAGCCCGCCGGTCAGCGACTCGGCCACGGCCACCGTGTGGCCGGCGGCCCGCAGCCGGTCGAGAATCTGCCCGGCCAGGTCGTGTGCGGCCGGGCCGCAGGAAAACTCCGAGGATCCTGACGACTCCAAGACCACGATTATGCCTCCCCAAGGTCTGAACGGCTCACTGGCTCAGGTACAGAGCGCCGCAGGCGCATCGCCTGAAGCACATAGTCCACACCGGTCACTACCGTAACCACCACCGCCGCCGCCATGAAGAGCCCCCTGATGATTCCCGGCGGGCTCAGCGAGCCCGGCAGCACGTAGAGGCAGATCGCGATGACCTGAAGGAGGGTCTTCGCCTTCCCGCCGCGGCTGGCCGCGATCACGCCGCGGCGAATCACCACCAATCGCAGCACGGTCACCCCGAGCTCGCGGAACATGATCAATCCGGTGACCCACCACGGCAGTTCGCCGAGCGCGGAGAGGCAGATCAGCGCCGCCCCGGTCAGCACCTTGTCGGCTACCGGGTCGGCGATCTTGCCGAAGTCGGTGACCAGCCCGCGGCTACGGGCCAGCCGTCCGTCGAGCAGATCGGTCAGGCTGGCGATACAGAAGATGGCCAGGGCGATGAGCCGCCAGGCCGTTCCGCCTGCCAGCAGGCAGGCAACGAACACCGGAACCAAGACGACACGCGCCATCGTGAGGACGTTGGCCACATTCCAGAGCCCGGCCTCCGAGGTCACCGCAGGGTCACATCGCCCATTATGGCCGACGCCGCCAGATCGACCCCGTCCGAACCGGTCACCACGGCGCGGACCATATCGCCAGCCGCCAGCGGGGCGCCGGAGCTGACGGTGGTGACCCCGTCGACCTCCGGGGCCTGATGGGCCGCCCGGCCCTCCCAGCGCCCGTCCTCGGCCTGTTCCTCGATCAGCACGTCCAGCTGCTCACCGAGCCGGCTGTCGGCGCGCTGGGACATCACCTCGTCGGCCAGGCTGGCGAACTCCTCCACCCGGCGGGCCACCTCGGCACCGTCCAGCTTGCCCGGCAGCGATTCGGCCTCGGTGCCGTCCTCGTCGGAGTAGCCGAATATCCCGATGGCGTCCAGGCCGGCGTGGCTGAGGAACTGCTCGAGCTCGTCGAGATCGGCCGCGGTCTCGCCGGGGAAGCCGACGATGAAGTTGGATCGTACGCCGGCCTGCGGGCTGAGCTCCCTGATCTGGTCGATCAGGGCCAGGAAACGCTCGCGGTCGCCGAACCTCCGCATCATTCGCAGCACCCGGCCGCTGGCGTGCTGGAACGACAGGTCGAAGTAGGGAGCCACCCCGGGGGTGGACGCGATCACCTCGATCAGCCCCGGCCGTAGCTCGGCGGGCTGCAGGTAGCTGATCCTGACCCGCTCGATGCCCTCGGTAGCGGCCAGGTCGGGCAAGACCTCCTCGAGCAGCCGCAGGTTGCCCAGATCCTTGCCGTACGAGGTCGAGTTCTCGCTGACCAGCACAAGCTCGCGCACGCCGCTGTCGGCGAGCCCCCGGGCTTCGGCCAGGATCTCGGGCGGACGCCGGGAGACGAACGCGCCACGGAAGGACGGTATCGCGCAGAACGAGCAGCGCCGGTCACAGCCCGACGCGATCTTCAGCGGGGCGACCACGCCGCCGGACAGCCGGCGCCGGTACACCCCGCCGGCCGGACCCACCCACGGGGCGGCCGGGACGGCCGGGACGGGGGCCGGAACAAGAAGTGGGGCCTGGCGTTCGGCCGGGCTGATCGGCAGCAGCTTGCGGCGGTCCCTGGCGGTGTGCGCGGGGCGGCGGCGGCCGGCCAGCACGTCATCCAGCCGCGCGCCGATGTCGGTGTAGTCATCGAAGCTGAGCACCTGGGCCTCGGGCAGCTCGCCGGCCAGGTCGGCCCCGTAGCGTTCGGCCAGGCAGCCAACCGCGGCGACCTTCGCACCCGACTCCGCGGCCGACAAAAGCTCGTCGATGGATTCCTGCTTGGCCGCCTGGATGAAACCACAGGTGTTGACGAGCACCACGCTGGCGTCATCGCCCGAGGTCAGGTCCCAGCCGGACGCGGTCAGCCGCGCCGCGAGCTCCTCGGAATCGACCTCGTTACGCGCGCAGCCCAGCGTGACCAGGCTGACCGTCCGCGGTGCTGGCCCGGAAGGAGTTGGCGCTGAAGGGGCTGACTTAGGTGAAGACACAACGAGAGCCTACCCAGGCCGCTAACTAGATTGGGGGCTTGTGCCCGGGCTGAAGTCCAGCGTCACCGGCTCGGCGGTGTCCGGGGTTTGCCGTTTGCCGTCGACGGTGAGGACGATTCCGGCCGGGTTGCCCAGGGTGACCTTAACCGCCTGCTTCTCGGTCCAGGTCATCGAGCCGCCGGCCGGGATGGTTCCCATGTAGATCTGCGACCCGTCCGGGCTGCTGGTGAGCTGGACCCAGCAGTCCTCGTTGGCGGTGAGGTGAATGACCACGTCGGAGGGCGTCGCGGACGGCGTCGGATGCGTCGTCGGCGTCGGCTTGGGTGCGGGCTTCGCGGTGGCCGAGGGGCGGGTGCCGGCGAGGGCGTGGTGACCACCGCGGGCGGAGGTCAGGTGGTACACGCTGAACCCGATGATGGCGAGCAGCACCACGGCGACGATCAGGCTGAGGCTAGGCGAACGCCGCTCGCGGATCTTGATCGGGGTGGACGGCTCGAAGACGTCGGCGGCCCGCATCCCGCCTAGCGGCCCGTGCTCGGCGTCGTACTCGCTGATCAGCGGCTGGGCGTCGACGCCGATGGCAGTGGCGATGCTGCGGATGTGGCCGCGCGCGTAGAAGTCGCCACCGCACGCGGAGAAGTCGTCGGCCTCGATGTCCCGGATGATCGACTCTCTGATCCGGGTCTGCCGGCTGACCTCGGCGACGGTGAGGCCGGACTGACGGCGAGCCTCCGCCAGTGAGCTACCGATGCTCACGCTGTGCCTCCACCTGCAGATGCCGCCATAGGTCTCCCCGGAGTGCGGGGAGCATCACCAAGTGTAGACAGCTGCTGACCGCAGATCGGTGCGACCCGACCGTGAATTCACGCGTTCTCGCGACTACCCGCCACGAAGCGAGAGGATCGTTTCGTCCAGATCATCGGGCCTGACCAGCACGTCACGGGCCTTTGAGCCCTCGCTCGGGCCGACAATACTGCGGCTCTCAAGCAGGTCCATGAGGCGGCCGGCCTTGGCAAAGCCGACACGCAGTTTGCGCTGCAGCATCGACGTGGAACCGAACTGGGTCGAGATGATCAGCTCCGCCGCCTGGATGAGCAGGTCGAGGTCGTCACCGATGTCGGAGTCGACCTCACGGGAGCTTGGCGGCGCGGCCGCGACATCTTCCCGGTAGGTGGGCTCGGCCTGCTTCTTGGTGTGCGCGACGATGTCGCGGATTTCCTTCTCCGACACGAACGCGTTCTGCAGCCGGATGGGCTTGGACGCTCCCATCGGCAGGAACAGCGCATCGCCCTGCCCGACCAGCTTCTCTGCCCCGGGCTGATCCAGGATGACCCGGGAGTCGGCCAGGGACGAGGTCGAGAACGCCAGCCGGGACGGCACGTTGGCCTTGATCAGGCCGGTCACCACGTCGACGCTCGGCCGCTGGGTGGCCAGCACCAGGTGGATCCCGGCCGCCCGGGCCAGCTGGGTGATGCGGACCACCGAGTCCTCGACGTCGCGTGGGGCGACCATCATCAGGTCCGCCAGCTCGTCCACGATGACCAGCAGGTACGGGTACGGCAGGTAGACCCGCTCGCTACCGGGAGGGGGCTTGAGCTGGCCCGCCCGGACCGCCTTGTTGAAGTCGTCCACGTGCCGGAACCCGCTGGCGGCCAGGTCGTCGTACCGCCGCTCCATCTCCCCGACCACCCAGTCCAGCGCCTCGGCCGCCTTCTTCGGGTTGGTGATGATCGGCGTGATCAGGTGCGGGATCCCGTCGTAGATGGTCAGCTCGACCCGCTTGGGGTCAACGAGGATCATCCGGACCTCATCCGGCGTGGCCCGGATCAAGATCGAGGTGATCAGGCCGTTCAGGCATACCGAGTTGTGCGTAGGGATGCATGAGCGGCTAGCGAGGTAAAGGCGGCTGGGGCTGCTGACCTCAATGCAGCGAACCGGCACTGACTCAACCGGCCGCACATCGACGATGTAGCGCTGCCGCGCCGGGCTCGCTGGCTTGATCTGGCGCTGCCGCGTCAGCTTCCGGCTGAGCCGGAACACTGGCTCATGCGGAGTGAAGGAGACGGTATAAACCGTTGACGTGCTCTCGCTACGCCCGTGGCAAGGCTTCGTCCTGAGTGTGGCCTTATACCCTAGGCCCAGCACCAATTCCAGTACTCCATGCGCAAGATCGCGGCTGGTGACGCCAAACTCAACCGTTCCCTGAGGGCTGCAATAGCCATCTGTGTCAAGCAGGCCGGCCAGCAAGGCCCGCCGCTGAGCGATAGACGCATACAGATACCCTTCGGGTATGTGCTTTGGTCCCATCTGGGTACTGAGGTGATGCGTGATTACGTATCCGTCCTCGCGGATATGGTCAAGAATCTCCGGGTCGGCGCTGGTGATGCCAGCACCCCCAGTGCGCCCGTCGCCAAGCCAGCAGCCGAACGTGTACGGAGCCACCGGCAGATCTTGCTCGGGGTAGTCAAGCGGTCCGCAGAGCGCAACTGAGTGGTTCAGGCGGCCGCCTACCCGGAGGGAAGCCGCGATCTGCGCGGTCGTAATCGGCTCGCTGTCGAATCGCCGTAGGCGGCCAGCTCCGGCCGGCCCTTTGACGCACTCCGCGAGCGCCTTATAGATCAGGTGACGCGAATAGGCCGGTGTCCAGAAGGAGACATCGCGACCATTGCGACGATACCAGGACCGCAGCGGACGGCCCTCACGCGGGAGATCCGGAACGACGCGCTGGTAAAGGACGTTACGGAAATGCGCTCCGACATCCGCGAGCACCGCAGCGGTCGTGGTGAGCATGTCAGGTTCACGCAAGACTTCAGCCGCGCGGTTCTCAACGCGAGTTACGTCCTGGGACGGCCAGTACGACAGCCCGGCCGGTGGCCGTCCTCGCTGCTGGCGGCCCGCTGCAGTCGCGGTGCGCCAAAGGTGCTCAGCGTCGGCCACTATGACGGTGCCGTCGGAGAACTCGACCGCATAACACGGGCGCCCATGCATGACCGGAGTAGCGGCGACCACCTTACATGCGTGACCGTACTCGTCGAAGACCTGGTCGCCGACTTGAATCTCGCCCATGGTGGTCCAGCCATCAGGCGTCGGGATTGGTGTGTCGAGTGCCAGCGCCTTGCCCGCGCCGGTCGCGCCCGCGATCAGCACGTGCGGCATCTTGGCCAGGTTCGCGACCATCACCCGGCCCTCGACGTCCTTGCCCAGGCCGACCACCATCGGGTGGTGATCACTGATCGCGACCTGCGACTTGAGCACGTCGCCCAGGCTGACGACTTCCTTGTCCACGTTCGGGATTTCCACCCCGATCGCGGACTTGCCCGGGATCGGCGAGATGATCCGCACGTCGGCGCTCTTGACCGCGTAGGAGATGTTCTTGCTCAGCGCGGTCACTCGCTCGACCTTGACTGCGGGGCCGAGCTCGATCTCGTACCTGGTCACCGTCGGACCCCGGCTGAACCCGGTGACCTGCGCGTCCACCTGGAACTGCTCGAGGACCTCGGACAGGGCGGCCACCATGATGTCGTTGGCCCGGGTCCGGGCCTTCGGCGCCGAGCCCGGCTTGAGCAGCGCCGTCGGCGGCAGCGTGTAGGCGATCACGTCGCCGGTCAGCGTGAGCTGCTCGGGCCGCCGCAGCGGGGTATTCGGATCCAGCGGGGCTTCGGGGGTTCCGGGGTCGGGGCCGCTGGCTAGGTCGGCGGCGGCCCTGTCGTGGGCGGCGCTGTCGTGGGCGGCGCTGTCGTGGGCGGCGGGTACTGGCACGTCAGGGGGGGCAGCGTCGTGGGTGCCGAAGCCGAGCGCCTCGACCAGGCCGTCGCTGCCGTCGGGCCGAGGGGCGCCGGGTCCACCGGGCCGACGCTTGCCCGGCTCAATGATGGGAGTGTCGTACGGCTTGACGTGCTCGCCCGGCTCGATGGCCGGGCGCAGCCGGATCTGCCTGGCGATCTGACCCCGCACCTTGCGGGCCGTGCTGCCGTTCCCGGTCTCGTAGTCGTGGTCCATCTCCAGGTCGCCGTCGCCATCGTCGCTGGCCAGCCGGCCGTGGCCGAGCAGCTCGCGGAACTCGGCGACACGATCAGGTATGCGGTGCAGCGGGGTGCCGCTGATGACCAGGATGCCGAAGAGGGCGAGCAGCGTGAGCAGGGGCGCCGCTACCCAGGGGGTAAGAGCGGAGGAAAGCGGGCCGGACATCGCGTAGCCCAGGTAGCCGCCGGCGCTGCGCATCGCCGCCGCACCGGCGGACGGATGCGGGGTGCCCTTCGCGATGTGGATCAGGCCCGCGGCGCCAAGCAGCAGCGCGGTCCAGCCGATGGCGGCCCTGATCGTCTCGGAGTTGCGGTCCGGGTGACGCAGGTACCGCCAGGCGAGCAGCGCGGCAAGCACCGGCGCGACCCAGGCGAGCGACCCGAACGCGCCGCCGATCACGGTCTGGACCGCACGGCCGACCGCGTTGCCCATCCGCGCCCACAGGCTGGCGGCGAGCACGATGGCTACGCCCAGGGTGAGCAGCCCGAGGCCGTCCCGGCGATGGTGCGGATCCAGGTCGCGTGCGCCGCGGCCCACGGCCCGGGCCGTGAACCCGACGGCCCCGGCGATCACCATCCAGGCGGCCGCGAGGGTACGGCCCATCCAGCCGATCAGGATCACGACCGGATCATGGGACCGGGGAGAGCGGCTCTGGGCCGGGCGTCCCTTGGCCGGTCGTCCCTTGGTCGGCCGTCCCTTGGCGGTGCGGCCTTTAGCCGGAGGCTTGCGGCCGTTCCTGGACTGGCCGTTCCTGGACTGGCCGCTCTTGGACTGGCCGTTCCTGGACTGGCCCGAACGGCCCGTGGTGCTCCGGCCCGTGCCCTGGCCCGTGCTTGTCCCGCGGGGTGACCGGCTGGTCGAACCGCCGCGGCTGCCCGGACCGGTTCTGGGGCGCGGGCGCTCGTCTTCGTCGGGGCCTGGCGCCCGGAAGGCAGCCTCAGCTAGCCCGTCGCGGTCACGGGCTGATCCGTTTCGGGCACGGGTCGCCATGATGACAAACGTAGCGAGAAGTCCCGCAATGCCCAAGGACCGCGCCCGCGTGTCGCCTAAGCAGCTGGCGCCACCCGGTAGTGGTAGCGGTGAGCGTCCCGGAACCCGCACCGGGCGTAGAGGTCGCGGGCCGGCGTGTTGTCCGCCTCGACCTGCAGCAAGACGCGCTGCGCGCCCTGCCGGGCGGCCGCTGAGGCCAGCGCGGCGGTGAGCGCGCGGCCTAGCCCCTGCCTTCGCCGGCCGGCGTCGACCTCGACGGCGGTAATCGCGGCCCACGAGCCGGCCACGGAGACCCGGCCGACCGCCGCGGGCGGGACGGGCGGGGCCGGCCGGATGCTGGCGAAGGCCTGCCACGGGGCCGAGAGCAGGAGCGTGCGGGCGATCGGCGGCAGGTCCTGACCGCGATAGTGGTACCGGGCGAGCCAGGCCGCGTCGGGTTCGGGATCCAGCCGCACGATGACCTCCGGCGGCGGGGCCGGGATGTCGGCGATGGCCGCGGTCATCACGAGGGCGGGGCTGGAGCGGAGCACCCAGGACCGTTCGGCCAAAAATGTATCGAGGCGGTGACCACGGGCAGCTTCGTCCGGACGCAGGCCCAGCGGGACCGCGATCATCGGCGGCAGACCGCGGCGACGGTACCAGCGGGTTACGGCGGCCACCGCCTCGGGCAGCGGCAGGCCGGGATCGCCACACGGCAGCGCCGAGTTCGCCCGGCCGGTGAAGCCCTGGGCCGCGCGGAGCAGCCACTCCCCCAGCGGTTCGGTCTCTGGCGCCTGCCAGTGCCGGGCGGCGGCGCGCTCGAGCTCGTCGAACGTCAAGCGTTGGCGGGCAGTTCGGTGCCCGGGCCGCGGCGGCGGACGCGTACCAGGTCACGCCGGTGGCCGGGCAGCGTGCGTTCCTGCTCGCCCTCGACGGTGAACCCGGCGTCGGCAATCATCTCCAGGTCGCGGCCGCCCGGCTGGCCCTCGCTGGTCAGGTAGTCGCCGAGGAAGATCGAGTTGGCGATGTGCAGGGCCAGCGGCTGCAGGCTGCGCAGGTGGATCTCGCGGCCGCCGGCCAGCCGGACCTCGGCGTCCGGGCAGACGAACCGGACCATGGCCAGGATGCGCAGGCAGCGCTGCGGGGTCAGGGTCCACTGCCCGCCCAGCGGAGTGCCCTCGAACGGGATCAGGAAGTTGACCGGCACCGAGTCAGGGTCAAGCTCCCGCAGCGCGAACGCCACCTCGGCCAGCTGCTCGTCGGTCTCGCCCAGGCCGGCGATCAGGCCCGAGCACGGCGACAGGCCGCCCTGCTTGGCCTTGTTGACGGTGTCGGCCCGGTCCTGGAACGAATGGGTGGTGCAGATGTCGCCGTAGCTGGATTCCGCGGTGTTCAGGTTGTGGTTGTAGGCGGTGGTGCCGGCCTGGCGCAGGCGCTCGGCCTGACCATCGGAGAGCAGGCCCAGGCAGGCACATACTTCGACGGCGGGATGTTCCGCCTTGAACACCGCGATCATGTCGGACACCCGCGCGACGTCCTTGTCGCTGGGGCCGCGCCCGCTGGCCACCAGGCAGACCCGCTTGGCCCCGGCCTGCACGCCCGCCTTCGCGTTCTGCAGCACCTCGCCGGGCTTGAGCCAGGTGTACTTGAGCACGTCGGCCGCCGAGCCGAGCCGCTGCGAGCAGTAGAAGCAATCCTCGGGGCACAGGCCGCTCTTGATGTTGACCAGGTAGTTGAGCTTGACCCGGCGGCCGAAGTACCGCAGCCGGACCCGGAACGCCGCCGCTACCACGTCCATCAGCTCGTCGTCTGGGCTGGTCAGAACTTTGAGCGCTTCTTCCCGGGTGGGCAGCTCCCGGGCCAGCGCCTTGTCCGCCAGCGAATCAAGCCAGGTCATGTGGGCCTCCTCCGGGGCCCGACGCTACCAGCCGGACCGGCCGCCGGTCTTACCGGGTCTTGCGGGTCTTGCGGGGTAGTGTCGGGCCATGCGCGTCGCGATCCTTGATGACTATCAGCAGGTGGCCCTGGCCAGCACGGACTGGAGTGCGGTCCGCGCGCTGGGCGGCATCGACGTGTTCACCGAGCACATCGCGCGGACCGAGGCCCTGGTCCGGGCCCTGGAACCGTACGACGTCATCGTGGCGATGCGAGAGCGAACCTCTTTCGACGCGTCGCGACTGAGCCAGCTGCCACGGCTGAAGCTGCTGGTCACCACCGGCATGATGAACGCCTCGATCGACTCCGACGCGGCCGCGGCGCGCGGCATCACGGTGTGCGGGACCGGCGGCAGCGCCACCTCGACCGCCGAACTGACCTGGGGGCTGATCCTCGCGGTGGCCCGGCATATCCCGTTCGAAGATCAGCGGATCAGGACGGCCGGGCAGGCCGGCGGCGCGGCCCTGGCCGTCCGCGGCGGCTGGCAGCACACGATCGGCACCGGGCTGGCCGGCAAACGGCTGGGGCTGGTCGGCCTCGGCCGCCAGGGACAGCAGGTCGCGCGAATCGGCCGGGCGTTCGGCATGAAGCTGACGGCGTGGAGCCAGAACCTGGATCCGGATCAGGCCAAGAAGGTGCACGCCAAGGCGGTCAGCAAGAAGAAGCTGTTCTCCTGCGCCGACATCGTAACCGTGCATTACAAGCTGAGCGAGCGCAGCACGGGGCTGGTCGGCGCGGCGGAACTGGCGCTGATGAAGCCGTCCGCGTACCTGGTCAACACCTCGCGCGGGCCCATCGTGGACGGCGCGGCCCTGCTGGCGGCCTTGCGGTCGGGGTCGATCGCGGGCGCTGCCCTCGACGTGTACGACGTCGAGCCGCTCCCGCTGTCCGACCCGCTGCGCACCGCGCCCCGCGTGGTGCTGACCCCGCACCTCGGCTACGTCACCGACGACGCCTACCGGGTCTTCTACGGCGAGGCGGCGGAGGACATCGTGGCGTTCGCCCAGGGTGCTCCGGTGCGGGTGCTGGCGGGTCCGGCTACGTAGCAGGCCGCCACTGCGGGTCGCGGCCGGACAGGGCCAGGGCTTGGTCGAAGGCCGGGGCGTCGGCGGGGACGGCGACGATGCCGGCGAAGCCCTGGTACTTCCTGAACAGCTCGCCCTGCGCCTGAACCTCCTCGAGTACCAGCGCGGCGAGGGCGTCGTCGCAGGCGTACTCCTGCCCGGTGGCCTTGGCGACGTCCCAGCCGTGCAGCGCCATCTCCATGATGAGCATCGCGCCCACGTCGGCGGCCGGGGTCGCGTCCCCCATCACCCCGATCTCGCCCGCCCAGGCCTTCGGGTCCGACCAGGCCTGCACGGCGTTACCGAGCTGGGCCACGTAACCGGCCTGGTAACCCGGCTCGGCGGTGAAGTCCTTGGCCATCAGTTCCTCGGCCACGCTCTCGCCGTGCGCTCGGCGTTCGGCGGAGTACGAGGTCCACAAGATGACGTGGTTGAGCAGGGTGCGCAGGTCCCAGTCCTGGCACGGAGTGGGTGCCTCCAGCGTGTTCTTGGCACCGGAGACCCCGGTCACCACGCGGGCGGCCTGCGCCGCAGCGGCGGTCATCTCGGCATGCCGGTTCTTTGTTTCCGTCCTCTTCGTTTCCATCCAGCGAACCTACCGGGGCCGGCGGGCGCGGTCTTGAACAAACGCGACAGCTACCCTGATCGGGTGCCAGATTCCCGGACCCTGGGCCGCGGGGTGCTGCATCCTGGCCTGGCGGCGACCCGGTTCGCCCTGACCCGGACTCAACCGTCAGCCGCACTCGCGCCGTTCGTCGACTTCTACTGGATTGTCCGGTGGGACCTGCGCGGGCAGTCGCCTTATCAGCAGACGATCTTGCCGCACCCATGCGTGAACCTGGCCTTCGAGGCGTCCGGAGCCCGGATTTTCGGAGTCGACCGCCGGCTGTTCACCCGGGAGCTGGCCGAGCAAGGCCGGGCGTTCGGGGTGCGGTTCCGGGCCGGGTGCTTCCGGCCGTTCTGGCCAGCGCCGGTCTCGCAGCTGACCGACCGGGTGGTTCCGGCCGCGCGGCTGTTCGGCCCTCGGGCGGAGGAGACCCGGCGAGCAATCATGCGAGCGGATTCCGATGGGCAGGCCGTCGGGGACTCCGGTGAGGAGGCCGTCGGGGACTCCGGCGGGGACTCCGGCGGGGACTCCGGCGGGGACTCCGGCGGGGACTCCGGCGGGGACTCCGGCGGGGACTCCGGCGGGGACTCCGGCGGGGATGGAGAGATGACGGCCCGCGTGGAGGCGCTGCTTGGCTCGTTGCGGCCCGAACGCGATCCGGCCGCTGAGCAGGCTGCGGACCTGGTCACACGGATCACCGCCGATCCAGCGTTGCGGCGGGTGGACGAGCTGGCCACCGCGGCCGGGATGACCGTACGCAGCCTGCAACGGCTGTTCGTCAACTACGTGGGCGTCAGCCCGAAGTGGGTGATGCGGCGAGCCAGGCTGCACGAGGCCGCCGAACGAGCCGACAGTGGGAATCTAGTCGACTGGGCCGAGCTGGCCGCCGGTCTCGGCTACGCCGACCAGGCTCACCTGACCCGGGACTTCACCGCGACCCTAGGGGTGCCGCCCACTCACTACGCCGCGCCGACCGGCCCGCCGTCCTGAACAGCGGGAGACCCTGAGGAGGACGGGGAACAGGGTCAGGCGTCCACCCAGCCGTGGTTCTTGGCTAGCTCCACCATGTTCTGCCGCATCACCAGGATCTGGTCGCTCCCCAGCGGCGGAACGACACGCAG
>JBEKKH010000017.1:0-29345 GCA_050010815.1 Streptosporangiaceae bacterium
CAAAGAAGCGGTGGTGGACGCGGACGGCACCGCGGTCAGCTACCGGGACCTGCGGGCCCTGTCCAACCGGATCGGCCACGTGGCGACGTTCTACGCGGCGATACGCCTCGGTGCCGCGTTCAGCGAAGCGCGACGGCCTGGTCGAGGCAGGGATCCTTCCGGCCGGAAATGTGAGCGGCGCCATCGCCGGCCTGATCGACGTGGCCGACTTCATTCCCGCTATGGTGCGGGACGCGATCGCCGTGCTTGAATCGCTCACCAGCCGGATCGTCCTCCGGCCTGGCCAGCCAGAGAGGAGCTGATCGGGGTGGAGATGGAACCGGGCCCGGCCGGGCCTGCCAGCCGGACCGAGATCTACCGGCAGGCACGCGACCTGCTGCAGGAACTGGGCCAGGACTACGCGAAGGCCGTCGAGGCGTTCGCCTGGCCCGACTTCGGTGACCGTTTCAACTGGGCGATCGACTGGTTCGACGCGAACGCCCGCGGCCATGACGGCACCGCCTTGTGGATCGTCGAGGAGGACGGGTCGGAGGCCAGGTACTCCTTCGACCAGCTGGCCCGCCGGTCCGATCAGGTGGCGGCGTTCCTGGCCCGTCACGGTGTCTCCCGTGGCGACCACGTGCTGCTGATGCTGAACAACCAGGTCGAGCTGTGGGAGGCCATGCTCGGCGTGATGAAGCTCGGCGCGGTGATCCTGCCCGCCACCACCGCATTCGGCCGCGGTGAGCTGGCCGACCGGATCCAGCGCGGCGCGGTCGGTCACGTGCTGGCCAACAGCGCGGACACGGCCAAGTTCGCCGACGTGCCGGGGGAGTACACCCGGTTCGCGGTCGGCGATGCGCCGCCCGGCTGGCCGGCCTACCGCGACGCCTACGCCCTGGACGTCCCGCCGGCCGAGCACCCGGGGACGGCGCCATCAGATCCGCAGCTGCTGTACTTCACGTCGGGAACGACGAACCAGCCCAAGCTCGTCGAGCACACCCAGGTCTCCTACCCGGTCGGGCACCTTGCCACCTCGTTCTGGGTGGCGGCCAGACCGGGTGACGTGCACCTCAACATCAGCTCGCCCGGCTGGGCGAAGCACGCGTGGAGCTGCTTCTTCGCGCCGTGGATCGCGCAGGCGACGATCTTCATCTACAACTACTCCCGGTTCGACGCGGCCGCGCTGCTCGGGCAGATCCGGCGGGCCGGGGTGAACACCTTCTGCGCTCCGCCCACGGTCTGGCGGATGCTGATCAAGTCGGACCTGTCCGGCGGGAAAGGCCAGCTGCGCGAGCTGCTGTCCGCCGGCGAGCCGCTCAACCCCGAGGTCATGGAGCAGGTCCAGCGGGCCTGGGGGCTGACCATCCGGGACGGATACGGCCAGACCGAGCTGCCGCTGGCCGTCGGGAATGTGCCGGGGATGCCGGTCAAGCCGGGCTCGATGGGGCTGCCGCTGCCCGGCGTGCCGATCGTCCTGGTCGACCCGGTGACCGGCCAGCCGGCCGCCGAAGGCGAGATCTGCGTCGACCTGTCCAGGCGGCCGATGAGCCTGATGACCGGCTACCAGGGCGATCCGGAGCGCAACACCGAGGCGATGGCGGGCGGGTATTACCACACCGGCGATATGGCCTCCCGGGACAGCGACGGATACATCTTCTACATCGGGCGGACCGACGACGTCTTCAAGGCCTCGGACTACAAGATCTCGCCGTTCGAGCTGGAAAGTGTCCTGATCGAGCACCCCGCGGTCGCCGAGGCCGCCATCGTCCCGGCTCCGGACGAGCTGCGGCTGGCGGTGCCCAAGGCCTACGTCACGCTGGCACCCGGCTATGAGCCGGGACGGGACACGGCCCTGTCGATCCTCCGGCACGCCCGCGAGAACCTGGCCCCGTACCAGCGGATACGGCGGCTGGAATTCGCCGCGCTGCCCAAGACGATCTCCGGCAAGATCCGCCGGGTGGACCTGCGCCGCCGCGAGGAAGAGGCCGCGGCAGGCACCGCCAGCGCCAGCGGTACCGCCAGCTCGCAGGAGTGGCGCGACGACCAGTTCCCCGAACTGCGGACGCCTACGTCCGGCGGCTGAGAAGGAGGAAGATTGCCGAGTACGCGTGCCGTCCGTGATCCGGACCGCCGGGAACGGATCCTGTCCGCTGCGGCGGAACTCATTGCCCAGCGCGGCTACCTCGGCGTGAACATGACGGACATCGGCACGGCGGCCGGCATCGTCGGCTCGGGGATTTACCGGCACTTCGACAGCAAGGCGGCCATTCTCGTCGCGATGTTCGACCGCGTGGTCGACCGGCTCATCGCCGACGCCGAGGCTCTGCTCCGTCGGCCCGACGGACCCGACGACCCGGCCGGCACCCTGGCCGCCCTGGTCCGCGATCAGGTCAGGTTCACCATCACCGAACGCAAGCTCTGCCAGGTCTACCTGGAGGAGTCCCGCAACCTGCCGGCCGGCGACCTGCGCCGGCTGCGCTGGAAGCAGCGTCACTACATCGACCTATGGCTCGATGTCCTGGGCGCGGTGCGTCCGGAGCTGACCGCGGCGCAGCGGCAGGTGGTGGTGCACGCGGCCATCGCCGCCATCCAGTCCGTCCTGCGCCACCACAGCCAGCTGCCCGAGCCCGAGCTCGCGGCCCTGCTGGCGTCCATCGCCCGCGACACCCTGGGCCTGGAGCCGGACCACGGTCACCTGACCAGCGGGGAGAGAGCCTCATGAGCTTCGACGTCGAGACCTTGTACGGCCGGCGGGCCGACGAGCGATGGAACCGGATGGCGGTCGGTGACATCCTCGAACGGATGACATGGAGTGACCCGGACAAGGTCGCGATCATCGCGGCCCCGGACGCGGTCGCTGATCCGCGCTACGCCCGGATCAGCTACCGGCAGGCCAACCAGACCGCGAACCAGCTGGCCAACGCGCTGCTGTCCTGGGGCCTGGACCGCGGCGACCGGGTGGCGATGCTGTGCGAGAACTCCGGCGAGGCCTACCTGACGAAGATAGCCATCGCCAAGGCCGGGCTGGTCGCGGTCCCGGTCAACACGATGATGGCCGACGACATGGTCGCGGACGTCCTGGACCGGGTGGGGGCCCGCACCGCGGTCGTCGACGCCGACCTGTGGCCGGCCCGCGAGCCGATCTTCGCGGCGGCGGGGATACGGCCGATGGCGGTGAGCCGCGGGCGCGAGCCCGGGCCCGCCGGGGTGCCGGAGTTCGGCGACGTCGTCGCCGCGTCGCCGGCCGGCGAACCCGACGTCCGGATCCACGGCGACGATATCTGGGAAATCCTGCTCACCTCGGGCACGACCTCGATGCCCAAAGCCGTGATGATCTCGCACACCTACTCCTACACCGCGGCGATGTCGCACGCGCTGTCCTACAGCCGCAGCCTCCCGGTGGAGTCCGACCTGCGGATCTGCTCGTTCCTGCCGGTGATCTACCACATCGGCGACCGCGCCTACGTGCTGTCGGCCTTCTTTCTTGTCCGGCGGCAGTGTGGTGCTGGGGCGCAAGCCGACGGGGGCGGCGGTCGCCGCCGCGGTCACCCGCGAGAAGGTGACCACCATCTGGGGCGGGTCGCCGCAGTTCCTTGGCGACCTGGCCCGGGAGGTGGGCGCGCACCCGGACACCTACGACCTGAGCGGCGTCGAGGTCATCATCTACGGCTGGATCATGGTCGACCGCTACAAGGACGTCATCAAGTCCGGCGGTGAGAACGTCTCGTCGATCCGGGTCGAGTCGGTCCTGGCCCAGCATCCATCGGTCGACCGCGCGGCCGTGGTCGGGGTGCCCGACGACCGGTGGGGCGAGGCGGTCACCGCCGTCTTGGTCCCCGCCGCCGGGACGATCGTGGACGAGCAGGACGTCATCGCGTTCTGCCGGGCCCGGCTCGCGGGCTACGAGACACCCAAGCGGGTGCTGACCGTCAGCGAGCTGCCCACCACGGTGGGCGGGAAGGTGCTGAAGTACCGGCTGCGCCGTCAGGTCAGTGACGGACGATGACCGACGTCGATTATGCCGAGTCGACCGGGGTCGCCACCATCACCATCAACCGGCCGCAGCGGCACAATGCCCTGCGCCAGCAGACCATTGAGGAGCTCATCGCCGCCTTCGACCGCGCCGATGCGGCACCCGGCGTCCGGGTCGTGGTCATCGCCGGGGCGGGCAGCGCGGCCTTTTCCGCCGGCGGCGACGTGGCCATGGAGGACGCGTTCGACCCGGCCGAGGGCCGGCGGATGGCCCGGCTGCTGATCCGGCTGGCCGAGGCGGTCCGCGGGACCGGCAAGCCGGTCATCGCCAAGATCAGGGGCTGGTGCGTCGGCGGCGGCAACGAGCTGTGCCTGCTCTGCGACTTCGCCATCGCGGCCTCCTCCGCCCGGTTCGCCCACACCGACTCGCGGCTGGGCAACTCGCCGATCTGGTACGGCACGCAGCTGCTGCCCCGCCTGGTGGGGGCACGCCGGGCCCGGGAGATCCTGATCCTCGGGGCGCAGCGCAGGCGATGCGGCTGACCAAGGTCTCCCTCAACGCCGACGGGGACCTCGCGCTGGCGTCGGTCCGCCAGGGGTTCGAGACGCTGACCCACATCTACGGGACCGCCGAGTTCCACGAGGGTACCTCGGCGTTCCTCGAGCGGCGGGCGCCCCGCTTCCACCCGGACGAGGCCGGCGACCCGTACCCGGGATCTTCGGCTACGTAGGGGCGGGGGTGGACATCCGGTGGATGCTGGCCAGGTATTAACCGGCGCGGGCGGGCGGGCTGTGGCTGCGCAGGACCTTGGACTTGTCCCGGTTCCAGGCCATGGTGGTGCCGTCCGGATGGCGGACCAGGGTCCAGCCCATCCGGTGGATCATCACATGATGGTGAAACCAGCAAATTAGAATACAATTTTCAAGGCTGGTCTCACCGCCACGGCCCTTGTGCTTCAGGTGATGCACCTCACACGCCGACGCCGGCTGATGACAACCCCCGGCCCACTGACAGAACTTATCCCGCGCCCTGACCGCGTTCCGGATCCCCGCCGGGACACTATCGCTATACCCGATGTCCAGCGGCAGGCTCGGCCCGGCCAGCCGGGCCCCGAGCTGCTCCCGGCGCAAGAAGCTCGCCAGGCCGCCCGGACCCGAGACCAAGGCAACAGCATGACGGATGATCTCCCGTTCCAGCGCCTCGCGGCTGAGCAGGCTCGGCGGGACCTCAGAGGTTCCTGGGCCACCGGCGGGCGGAGCGGAATCACCGGCGTCAGCGGTATCGGGGCGGTCATCGGGGGCGAAGGCGGGATCGCCGGGGGCGGGGCGGCCGTGGCGGTAAGCGGCGCTGAGCTGGACACAGAGGCGGACCAGGTCATCCAGGACTGCGGGGTTCACCTCACCGAACACGATCGGGGTGATGGACGCATCGCACGCGAACGCCTCGGCTTCCTCGCCTTCCAGCCATGCGGCACCGTCACTGCCTCCCACCGACGCGGCGGCGCGGTGCCCGGCCCATTGGGCCCGGACCCGTTCGATCCACTGATCCTGCAACGCGGAGTTCCCGTCCAGGACCATCAGGTCGGCCAGCGAGATATGAGCCAGCGCTTTCGACGGCTGGCCGGCCCGGTCCGGGAGCAGGCCGGCGGCGACCAGGCGGTGCATCGCTTCCTGCAAAGCGTCGTGATACCGCTGCGCGTGACTGCGGGTGTCCTCCGCGCCGCGAGGAGCGGACAGCGCGTCCAGGACCGTGTTCACCAGCGCGGTGCATTCCCCGGTGAGGTCACCAGACAGCACCCCGGCGCCGCCGAACGTCGTCTCCAGCCGGACCGCGCGGTCCTCGAAGGGCTTCCCCGGATCGCCGTCAGGGCAGGCGCGGGACTGGATCTCTGCGGCCAGGATGGCCAAGTCGCGCAGGTCCATGCCGCGGGCGGCAGCGGCCGTCAGGATCGCGTCGGCGGTGTCGCGGCTGTCTTCGGGCAGCTTGTCGGTCCAGCCGCACAGGGTCCGGGCGTAAGACTCGGTCATTTCCCCGGCCGTCATGGCTTCAGTGATGCGGGGGTGAGCGCGGGCCCGGCGGGCCCAAGTGGTGTGGCTGGTGGCGGTGCCTTTGGTGATGCGGGTTTTGTGGATGAGCCAGGAACGTGGACTGTAGTCGGCGTCCTCGGTGTAGCCGTGGCTGGCGGTGAACCCGCCGAGGACGCTGGCCCGGGCGGCGGTGGTGACGGCGGCGATCTGCTCTAGGTCGTGCAGGCACTGAGCTTGCTCGGCGGTGGTGAGCTGGGTGGGGTCAGCGGCGGCGAGATAGCGGAGGCTCGCCCGGGCTAGGTCAGCGGCTTCGGCGGTGTTGCTGAAGGCCGGGGTAGCGGGCACCGGGATCACCTCCCTGGCGGGTCTGGGGAAGGTTGCAGGGTGTTCCGGTGGTGCTAGTCTATTAGTTCGATTATAAGTCGCGGGTACGACATTTCTAGGATCGCCACGCCGAATTAGGGCTTTATGCGGCTCTTTCAAGGATTGGTGCAGCAGTTGCTACTGGTACTCGACTGTGGCCAAGGATGCTTATTCCAGGACGGCCAGGCCGTTGCCGCGGAGCCAGTCCAGGCTGCGCTGGACGACGTCGTCCAGGTGGTGCGGCTGGTCTGCGTAGTAGTGATTGGCTCCCTTGATGACCAGGTAGTCCTTGACTGCGGCGGGGGAGGCCTCGAACACGCTGGACACGTGCGAGGGGGGCACGGCGTCATCGGCGGTGTTCTCGATGGCGAGCAAGGGCACGTGCACGCTGGTGATGTTCCGGTCGGCCCGGGCGTTGGTGTCGTCGAGGGACCACTGCGACAGCCAGGCACGCAGGGTGGAATAGCGGGCGATGCCCGCGGGGCTCAGGTTCGCCTCGCGCGGCCGGCCGAGGAAGCACATGCCAATGGCCCGGTCGCTGGGTTCGATCGTCGCGTCGAGGAACCTCGGGTCGGCGAGGGTGCGGTGGGTGATCAGGCCGCGTTCGGCGGCGGGTCCTTCCTTGGCCCGGATCTGGTCAAGCAGCTCCCGGACGTAGACGGTCCGCCGCCGTACCCGGGCCAGCTGCGCGGCCCGGAAGCGCGAGATGAACTCCGGGCGGTACGGAGGCTGGTTGGGGTTCCGCGGATCGTAGAGATCGAGCTCGAAGTCGCGGACGTCGGGGTTGGTCTCGTCCACGACGGACGGATCGATGAACTCGCTCAGCACGACGGCCCGCGACAGCTGCCTGGACTCGATCATGAACACCAGTGAGTCCTCCTGTCGGTCATCGACGCCGTGGCCCGGTAGACATGCAAAGCGGTCCCCGATTGCGAGTTCGGCGAGCCGTTGCCGCAGATCGTCAGGATGCCGTCCACGAAGTCCTGCGGGCCGGCCGGGATCTCGAACGGATCCCACCGCATCTGATTAGGATTCGGCGGCTGCGTGAACGGAGGGGTGGCGAAGGTCTTCACCTCGGCCGGCCGGTAGCGCCCGTGCATCACCGACGGCATCGCCCGGAAGACATAGGTGCGCCGGTTCAGGCTCCGCGGCGCGGTGAAGGTGGTGCCCGAGATGAGCTCGCTGACCAGCCCCCGAGCCGGCTGCTGCGGGCTGTTGCGGCCGTGCGGCAGGATACCGGGTTCCGCCTCGCTCTCCAGCTCGTTGCCGAATCCGGCCTGGTACGTCAACTTCTCGCAATCCGTCATGCGTGTCCCTCCTGGGCGCGACCACCACGCGACCCAGTTGCACATGCCGACGATCGCCAGCGCCGTCGTGCGCGGTTCGACGGGGCGGAACTCCCCGGACGTCATGCCCTGCTCGATGACCTCGATCAGCATGCGCAGCGTGTCGCGCTTGACGGTCTCGTTGGCCTTGGCCAGCTCAGGCGGCAGCTCCGATTCCGAGCGCACGAGCAGCAGGAACCTGGCGGGGTCGCTGGCGCGCTGCCCGGCGATCAGGCCGGCGATGTCACCCAGCTTGGTGCGGGCGTCCCTGGCGTCATCGGTCGCGATGGCCCGGATCTCGGCGGCCCCGCCCTGGGTGATCTCCGTGACCAGCCGGGC
Source organism: Streptosporangiaceae bacterium (assembly GCA_050010815.1). Lineage (GTDB taxonomy): Bacteria > Actinomycetota > Actinomycetes > Streptosporangiales > Streptosporangiaceae > Palsa-504. Next base: position 8,010 of record JBEKKH010000017.1, read on the forward strand.
CAGGAGCTCGTCCTTGCTCTTGACGTAGTAATACAGCGCCGGGCGGGTTATCCCCATCGCTTCGGCGACGTCCTGCAGGCTCGTGCCGGCGAAGCCGCGCTCGGCGAACAGCCGGGAGGCATGCTGGATGATCTCGTTCTCGATCAGTTCACGGCGGACCGACGTCTTGGCCGTCCTGGTACCGGTTCTAGGCACACCCAACTCACGGCTCGGCAAAAGTTTGACACCTAAGTATAGAACCTGACAGCTAAGTTGAATCCGAACGGACCCGGGTTTATCCTGGCAGCCACAGGCACTTGGAGGTGGATCGCGCTGCCGCGACTGACGGGACGGGGTCGCGATCAACTTCATGCACCTGCTCGGCCTGGATCAACTCTGGATCTTCGGCTACGTGGACCTCGACGGTGTGCAGTCGCCCATCATCGCCGGCCGGACCACGGTGGTGGAGGCAGGGCCGCGCGATGTCGCGGTCGTCTGGCCGGCCGGCGGGCGCTGGCCGTGAGCCGGGCCATCGGCGTCAAGGACTAAGAACCGGATCCTGCAGCCGGGTCCCTACCCCTCCGTCTGAAACCAGACCTGCTTGCGCTGCCAGGGATAGGTGGGGATCGGTTCGGCGGCGGCCCGGTGCGGATAGTAGTTCTCCCACGAGATGTCGGCTCCCGCCTCGTACAGGCTAGCGGTGGTCGCGATGACCAGCCTGACCAGCGCGTCGCTGCCGGGCTGACCTGAACCCGGTCGCTGCCCCGGCAGCGCGGTGGCGTTCTTGGCACCGCTGTCGGCCAGGGCCAGCCGGATCTGCCCGCTCAGCGCCGGGGTGGCGCCGATCTCGAGGAAGACCACGTGTGCCGGGCCGGACCCCGCAGCCTCCGCGGCAACCGCGGCGGCCAGGTCGGCCTGCCGGTCCGGGCCCTGCAGGACCTCGGCCCAGTGCGTGGCGTCTAGCTCGGCGCCCATCATCACCTGACCGGCGATCGCGGACCGGAAGACCGAAGCGTCGCGCGGCATCGGGACACGCCCGGCGGTATAGCGGGGGCCGGCCAGGCCGTGGTCGGGGCAGGCCAGCCGGGCTGCGATGCCAGGAGCGATCAGGCCCGCGACCTGCGCGGCGGCGATCTCTCCCGGGCCGCAGCCGATCACCACGTCGGGCCGGACGCCGCTGGCCTGCCAGTGCGCGGCCAGCGCGACCTGCATGGCCCAGAGCATAACCAGGCCTTCTGGCGATGACCGGGCGATCTCATACCCGGCGGCCTTATCGCAGGCGTCCAGCGTGGCGCGCACGGCCGGCAGCACCCGGCGGGCGTCAAGCACGGCGCGATAGCCGGGAACATCGCGGTGCGATGGAAAGATGAAGACCACACGGGGAGGACCCGCCGGACGGGGGGTGACCGGCCCGGCGGCCGCATCGGGTGGCAGGGCCCTCAGCGCGGCGGCCAGGCCGACGCCGTCATCGGCGATCGCCGTCGCCCGCAGCCGGTGATGCGCGCGGCCCCGCGCGGCCGCCGCGCAGACCCGGGCGGCGTGCGCCGCGTCGGCGCCGGCCAGCCGGCCGGCATAAGCATCGGCAAGCTCTCGCAATGCCGCCGGATCACGGGCGGACAGCGGGAGGAGAAGCGGCCGGAGCGGCAGGAACCGCGGGGTTGCAGGCCGCGGTGCCGCGGTGAGAATCACGTGCACGTTGGTGCCGGACAACCCGAAGGAGGCTACCCCGGCTGCCGACGTGCCCGCAGGCCACGGCACCGGGCCCGGCGGCACTCGCAGCGACGCGCCGGCTTCGCTCAGCGCGGGGTTGGGATCGGCGAGCAGCAGGCTGCCGGGGATCCGCTCATGGTACACGCTGAGCGCGGTCTTGATGAACCCGGCGATGCCCGCCGCGCCCTCGCTGTGACCTAGGTTCGTCTTCACCGACCCGACCAGGCAGGGCTTGTCCGGCGGCCGCCCGGCGCCCAGGACGGCGGATAGCGCCCGCAGCTCGACGGCGTCGCCGACACGGGTACCGGTTCCGTGCGCCTCTACGTAGCCCACGGCGGCGGGATCAACGCCGGCCCGGGCCAGCGCGTGCCGCAGCACCGCCTCCTGGCCCTCCCGTGAGGGGGTTACCAGCGAACCACTGGCCCGCCCGTCATTGTTGACCGCGCTGCCGGCTATCACCGCGTAGATGCGATCCCCGTCCGCCAGCGCCCGGTCAAGCGGCCTGAGAACCACCACGCCGGCGCCCTCGGACCGGACGAACCCATCGGCCGATGCATCGCCGAACCGGCACCGGCCATGCGAGGCGATCATCTTCACCCGCTCGTACAGCGCGCCGAGCTCCGGGATCAGCACCAGGTTCACCCCGGCCGCCAGCGCCGTGTCCGAATCGCCACTGCACAGGCTCTGGCAGGCCAGGTGCACGGCCGTCAGCGAAGAAGAACAGGCGGTGTCAACAGAAACGCTGGGCCCACGCAGGTCGAGCACGAACGACAGGCGTCCGGACGCGAAGGACAGCAGCCCGCTCCCGGTGAGCGCATGGATGTCGACCTCGCTGTGCCGGGCCTGCAGCTCCCAGTAATCCCGGCCCATCTGCCCGACGAACACCCCGGTCCGGCTGCCGGCCAGCGACGGCGGCGGCAACTGCGCGTCCTCCAAGGCCTCCCAGGCCACCTCAAGCAGCAGCCGCTGCTGCGGGTCCATGCGCTCAGCCTCGCGCGAGGAGATGCCGAAGAACAGGGCATCGAACCCAGCGACGTCGTCAAGGAAACCGCCGTACCGCCTGCTGCGGCCGGGCGCGGCCGGGAAGAGCTGTGGATGGTCGGTGCGCGCCGCGGGCACCTCGGTGACGACGTCGGCTCCGTCCATGAGCAGGCGCCAGAATTCCTGCGGGCCCCGGGCTCCGGGGAAACGGCATCCCATCCCGACGACAGCGACCGGGAATCCTGGGGAGGTCACGGGCACACGATCCCTTCGTTGTCAGACCACGAAGACCTGAGTCGCCGTGAGCGCCGGGTCGCCGGACCGTAGGTGCAGCTCGCCGGCGCGGGGCATCATGACGACGGCGGCGACGGTGTGCTCACGGCGGATGTTGCCGTTCCCCGGTACGTTGATCGGGCCTTCGCTCAGCAGGGCGAAATGGTCTTCGGTACCCGCGCCCGCCGGAATCCGGGCCAGCCGGCTCCGGCAGGCCTGCAGCCTTCGCACCGAGGAGTTCCGAGCGAAGACGTTGATCTCGTCGGAAGACGCGAACCCTGGGTCGAGGTAATGGTTGGTGTGGACAACCTGGTCTGTCTCGGTGATGCGCAGTTCCCCCTCCAGGATCTCGACATACGCACAGGTCCGCGAGTCGCATAGCACGATGGTGCGGGAACTGGCGAGACGGAGCTCACGCAGCGCCTCGATGGCATCGGCGACCGTTCCCGACGTATCGAGCAGGTAACGGATGGCCAGGTAGGGCGGCAGCCCCGGATGCCATTTGCCGCCAAGTACGAGTGTGAGTCCGATCGCGAGCCCGTCGCTGTTCAGGCCGAGGTAGCCGAGCAGTCCTCCAAAGCTGATCAGCAGGACCCGGCGTGGTGACCCGGCCCGCGCGATCCGCAGCACGCAGAGCTGATCCTCCAGATTGCCGTTGAGGTCGACGGTCTGCGCGAGCACGCCGTCCGCTGCGCGCGCGTAGCAGGTGCAGTCACCCATCGCGCGGACGACACGGTAACCCATAACCTCGCGCCTTATCTGCAGCAGGGTCGCCTGATCCAGGCTGATGCCCGCGCCCTGGGCCAGGCCCCGGACCTCGTCGGCGAGCTCGGGTGCGGCCGCGGCGATCTCGGCCCGGTAGGCGCGGATCGCGGGGACCAGCGCGTCCATCGACACAGGCGCCGGCAAGATCTGGTTCAGGCGGGTCAGCGAGTCGGCCAGGAAGGCCCGCAGCGACGCCGCCCGGGTCGTGCCATGCGCCCGGCCGATCGCGAAGGCATCCCCGGCCGCGCTGACGTACGGCACGGCCGGCTGGCCGACCATCAGACGGCCGCGCTTTGCGGTGTCACCTTCGGGAACGCCAGCAATTGGTCTTTGACCCAAGGCCATTCGCCGCGGAGCACGCTGTAGAAGACCGCATTCCGGCGGCGGCCGTCGGGCATCGGGTTATAGCGGCGCAAGATGCCTTCCTCGACCGCGCCGACGTTCCGCAGGCCCTTGCGAGCCTGCTCGTTCAGCTCATCGGTCTTGAACTCCACCCGCTCGGCGGCCAGGCGCTCGAAGGCGTGCTCGAGCAGCAGGAACTTGGCCCACCGGTTGATTCCCTGGCCCTGGAAGTCCAGCCCGAGCCAGGACCAGCCGATCTCGATCCGCTGGTCCTTCTCGGCCAGGTTACCGAAGGACATGCTGCCCGCGGCGCGGCCGCTGCGCTTGTCGGTGATGCAGAAACTGACCCGGCGGCCCGCGGCCTGATCGTCTAGGGCGGCATCGAAGAAGGCGTCGAAGTCGGCGGGCGTGTCGATCCTGGTCACGAAGTACCGCCAGATAGCCGGGGCCATCGCGATCTCGCGCAGCGGCGACCGGTCCCCGGGCGTGAAGGGGCTGAGCAGGACATGCTCGTTCTCCAGTCGCGCGGTCGCGGTCTGTGCCCACGCCACGTCAGGTGACCTCGTTCGCGTGAGCTCCGACCGCTTTGGTCACGTCCCGCAGCGTGTGCATGGCGTCTACGTCCCGGTCGGTGAAGAGCGAGAGGTCAACCCCGGTGCTTTCGCAGGTAGCAGTGATGAAAAGGATCTTCTCCAGGGACGTCAGGCCGTATTCCTCCATGTCGGTATCCGGGTCGATGTCTTCGGGAGCGGTGTCGGTGTCCATCACCTTGGTGAGCTGGACGCGCGCGATCGCTTCCACATCACTGGCCATCTGTTACTCCTATGCTCTGGTGGATTTCCCGCCGGTAGGCCTGGAAGATCTGCCGGCGCCTTGGCTTGTACTGCGAGGTGAGCAGGCCATTGCCGATGGTGAAGGGCGCGCCGGCGGTGACGACCGCGCTGATGCGCAGATCGGGGTGGAGGTCGGCGTTGGTCCGCTCGAGCTGGGCGAATATCGCGGCTTCGTCGGCGGGTACCCGCGAGGGGGACACCACGGCGACGATGCGTTTGCCATCCGGGCAGAACAGGACACACTGGTCGATGGCCGCGCTGTCCCTCATCCGTTCCTCCATCGGCCTGACCGTGACCTTCCTGCTGTTGGCGAGCACGATCACGTCATCGGCGCGGCCGAGGATGAACAGGTAACCCTCGTCATCGAGATAGCCCGCGTCACCCGTCTTGACCATCTGGTCCGGCATGAACATGGTCGCCGACTCACCGGAGGGGCCGTACTCGTAGCGGAGGGCGACCGGAATCTCGCTCCGCACGCTGATCAGGCCATCGGCGTCGAAGGTCACCTGCTTTCCCGGCAGCAACTGCCCCACACTGCCGAGCTTGGCCGCACCGGGGTAGTTCTTGCTGACGATGCAGGTCTCGTTGAGCCCGTATCCCTCGTAGATCGGCATGCCCAGGTCGGTGAAGAAACGCAGCATCTCGACCCGGGCCGGCGCCGAGCCGGTCCACATGTAGCGGATCCGGTCGCCGAACAGGGCGACGGCGTCGGCGCGCGAGCTGACGCGGCGCATCGCCGTCTCGTAGAAACCCGGCACGCCCATGACCACGGTCGGCCGCGCCTGCCGCATGGCCGTGTAGGCCGCCTCATAGGTGCTGACCGTAATGTCGTGCCCGAAACACAGCGCCGAATAGATCCAGTACCGCTGTTGCGCCAGTGACAGCGGCAAGAAGATGAACAGGTGATCTCCCGGGCCGTGGCCGAACATCTTCTGCACCGCGGTGATAGAGGCGTCGATGCTGCCCGAGCTGGCGGCCAGGGCCTTGGGCTGCCCGGTGCTGCCGGAGGTGAACTTGAGCGTGGTGGCGTCCTGGAGGTGGTACCCGGTGGCGGGCGGGCGGCCGGGACGCTCCAGCGCGGGCACCTCGGCGATCGGCAGGACACCTTCGGCCTTCGGCCCCCGGTCGGTGAAGATGAGCTTGAGGCCGTACCTGGCTTTGAGCTCCTCCGGGGGGCCGGCCTTGCCCGCTTCGAAGCCCGCCGTCATGACGCCCAGACGCAGGCAGGCCAGGTCGAGCAACGCCCATTCCAGGCAGTTGGCCGCGTCGATGCCGACCCGGTCGCCTTTCGCCACACCCAGCTCGCTCAGCCCGGCGGCCAGCGAGATCGAACGCTCATGCAGCTCGCCGAGCTCGAGCGTCTGCGTGCGGCCGAGCCGCACGAAATGTGCGTAATGCCCGGTGGGGGGCGGGTCTGTTACCACCTGGTTGATGACGGACCAGGTCATGATGCGCTCACCGTAGCTCCTATTCGGGCGGCCATCGCGGCGACGGTTTGGACCTCGGGCAGCAGGTCGAGCGGGATCGTGACGCAGAAGCGCTTGCGGACCGCCACCAGGATGCGCACCGCCGCGATCGAATCGCCGCCGAGGTCGTACAGGTTGCTGGCCGAGCCGACATCGGCCACGCCCAGCACCGACATCCACAGCTCGGCGACCGCCCGCTCGAGCTCGGGAGCGGCCACGAGATCTGCCGACGGGGCCGGGAGCGGCTCCGCCGCCTCCAGCGTCCTGCGGTCTAGTTTCCTGTTGCCGGTCAGCGGCAGGCGATCGTGCCAGGCAATCACCGAGGGGACCATGTACCCGGGCAAATGGCGGCGCAGCATGTGCTGCAGCTCGGCGTCGGCGGGGCGCTCCTCGCCGACCGACGTCAGGTGGGCGACGAGCCGGTCGCCGTGCACGGCGTGTTGCCGGACGACCGCCGCCTGCTTCACTTGCGGGTGCGCGAGCAGGCGCGTCTCCACCTCGCCCGCCTCGACGCGGTAGCCGTTCACCTTCAGCTGGAAGTCATTGCGGCCAAGGATGGCAATCTCACCGTCGGGCAGGTAGTGCCCGAGATCCCCCGTGCGGTACAGGCGCTCACCGCGCCCGGCGTCCAGCACGAACTTCTCCGCGGTGCGAGCCGGGTCGCCCCAGTAGCCCCGGGCCAGGCCCGTGCCCGCCGCGCAGATCTCACCCGGCACCCAGTCGGGGCGGTCGTTCCCGTCGGGATCGAGGATGTAGGCACGATTGTTGGCGTTCGGCCTGCCGTAGGGAATGCTCCGGCTCCCGTCCTCATCAGGGCCTATCGGATGGAGGATGTTCCATACCGTGGTTTCGGTCGGGCCGCCCAGGCTGACCAGCGCGGCCCGGTCGTTCAGCCGTCGCAGGGTGGCGGGCAGCGAAGCCGGGATCCGGTCGCCGCTCATCATGATCAGTCGTAGCGTGCCCAGTCCGGCCGGGCCATCGGCCACCGCCTGGTCGTGCAGCATGGAGACGATGGCCGGCACCGAGTTCCAGATGGTGACGCTCGCCCGGGCGCACAGCTCGAGCCAGTGGGCGGGATCGGCCGACCGGTCACGGTCGGGCAGCACGATCGCCGCGCCGGCCGACAGGGCGCCGAAAATGTCGTAGACAGACAGGTCGAAGCTGATCGCGCTGACCCCGAAGAGCCGGTCGTCCGGGCCGACACCGAACCGGGCCGTGCAGTCGGCGACCACATTGACGGCGCTACGGTGGCTGACCATGACTCCCTTGGGCTCTCCGCTGGTGCCCGAGGTGTACAGGACGTAGGCCAGGTCATCGGGGGCCGCGTCGGCTCGCCTGGTGATGCCCTCGACCGTCCCGGTCTCGTCCAGGCGCAGGATCTGATATCGGGGGTCGGTCCACTCGATGTTGGTCAGGGCACAGCTCACCCGGCCATCGCGCAGCAGGTAATCCCTGCGCTCGCCGGGAAGGCCCGCATCGACCGGCAGGTAGGCGGCGCCGGCCAGCAAGGTGCCGAGAATGCCCGCGATCTGCTCAGGCCCCCTGGTCATCACGATCGCGACCAGGTCATCGCGGCCCGCGCCGTGCTCGCGCAGCCATGCGGCGGCGTAACAGGCTCGCCGGTACAGCTCGCCGTAGCTGATCACCGCGCCCGTGGTCCAGATGGCCGGCGCGTCCGGGCGGCGGCTGGCCGCCTCGACGAAGGCGTCGGTGAGCATGGCGGCCGACACCGGCGCCGCCGTGTCGTTCGCCGCGTTACGGCGGGCCCGCTGCGCCGCGGGCAGGAGATCGAACGTGGCCGACGTCCAGGCCGCGTCGGCGCGCAGCGCCTCGAGCAGCTTCTGGTAACCCTCGGCCACGCTGCCGAGCAGCCCGGCGGGAAACAGCTCGGCCACCGCGTCCAGCTGGACCACGAGCCCGCCGTGCTGCTCCATCGCGAAGGCGTTCAGCCATACCTGCGGGGTCTGGCTGACGGCGAACGCCTCGGGCCCGAACAGCTCGACCGCCGATCCGTCCACGCCTGGCCGCGGGTAGCCGATCGTGCAGTTGAAGGTGTACGGCATGCGGGCTTGCGCGACGCTGCCGCGACGCCGCGCGAGTTCACGCATCACCTCGATACCGGAGAAGTGCCTGTGGTCGAGGTCTCGTCGCAGCTGTGCCTGCAGCGCCCGGGCGTGCTCGGTGAAGCTGAGGCGCCGGTCCAGGTTGACCTCGACCAGCATGGTGTCGCAGAAATTGCCCAGAGCGTCCAGGATGCGCGGATGGATGGGCGGCCGGTCGGCGATGGTGGTGTTGAGGGTGAACCGCGGGCCGGCGCCCCAGTAGGCCAGCGTCACCGCATAAGCGGCCATCAGCAGGCCGGTCGGGGTGAGACCGGCTCGTCCGGCGCGGGCCTTCATGGCACCCCAGGAAGCCGGATCCAGCCGGACGCAGTGCTGGACGAACCGGGGGCTGACGACGGCCGAGAGGCCGGTGGCCAGCGGCAGATCGGGATGCGGCGGCAGGCTGTCGAGCCGGTTCAGCCAGTACTCGCGCGACCGGGCCGCGGCCGGGCGGGTCCTGGCGGCCTCGACCGCGGTGACGTAGGCCAGATAGGAGGCTTCCTCAGCCGCTTCCTCCTCTTCCCCCTGATAGGCCGCCCACCAGGCACCGAAGAACAGGAAACCGCTGATCCCGTCCATGATGAGGCCGTCGTAACCGACGTGGAGCACCATGCGGTTATCGCTGCAGATGGTCGCGTCGACGGCGAGCAGCGGGGCCTGATCAGCGGGAAGTATCCGGTGCGAGCGAAGCTCGCGCAGCTCGCGGACGCGTTTGCTCTGGTCCGGCTGGCCGCGCAGGTCCAGGCGGCCTATCCGTACGTCGACCGGCGGCGGCATTTCCACCTGCCGGCCTTCCGGCGTGAACCTGGTCCGCAAGATGCCGTGGCGCGCGACTACCGTACGCAGCGCATCCTGCAGACGATCCAGGTCCCAGACGCCCTCGATCTCGTGGAAGATGTAGCTCGACACGTTCCCCGAATCCAGGCTGCTGCCGCGGCCGACCAGATAGCTGCGCTGCAGGAGGGTCAGCGGACGGCCGCCGGACTGGCTGAGATGGGCGATCAGCTCGCCCTTGTACGACCTAATCCGTTCCACGAGATCGGCGTCGACGGACTCGCGCGGACCCTGCAGGCGCAGGTCCGTGCCGACCACCGTGAGGCTGAGCCCGCGTGAGGAAACCTCGCTGAGCACATCAGCCACGCTCACATGGTCACCATCCCGTCGGTGCGCGCGTCAAGGAGCTTCGCCAGCACGGCGAGGCCAGCCGGGCCGAACATCTCCTCGATCGAGACATCCACACCGGTTTTCTCCGCGATCAGGTACTGGACGGCGATCGCCTGCATGGAGGTCATGCCGAGTTCCGCCAGCGACTTGCCCGCGAGGGCCACGTCCGCCGGCAGCTCCAGCGCGGCGCGGACCGTCTCCTCAAGCCAAGGGAGCAGGGGCGACGTCGCCGTCTGGCCGAAGAAGACCTGCCCGGCGAGATCCGCCCGGGTACCGGGCGGTACCAGCGTGATGGTCTCGGGCCAGCAGGCCGGCTCCGGGAGGCCAAGCGCCCCGGCGAGGCGGCCTGCGAAGCGCGGCATGACCGGCGCCGCGCAGTCCGCCAGTAGCTTCGCCGCCGCCAGCTCCAGCGCGATCGCCGTCCTGGCCTCATCCGGCCATCCCGGCACCGCGCCCTCCCGGGCGGCGAACGCGCGGGCATCGGTCACCAGGCCGGCGAGCTCGTCCGCGGCCTGGTTCAGCGAGAAGCCGTCCTGGCCGAGGCTGCCAGTCACCGCCGTCAGCCGGGCGGCCAGCCGGGCCAGAAACGCCGTCTGTTCCGGGGTCCACAGGCCGGCGTCCGGGACCACGCCCCCGTAGCCCGCCTCGAGCCGCCTGCCCAGGTCATTGAGCCAGTCCTGCCAGGTGCCGATCAGGATGCCGGTCAGCACCTGCTCGTAGTCCTCCCGGCGGAAGTTGGTGCGGCGGCCTTCGGGGCGGATGCGGGCCAGGAAGAAGCGCACCTGATCGACGCTGTCCGGCCCGAGGATCTCCTTGCCCCAGATCGCGTGGCGGCGGCTGGTGGAGAACTTCTGCTCTTCGAGCAGGTAGAACTCGTTGACGTGATAGTCGATGTCCGGCGTCCAGCCCGGGAAGGCCAGCCGGTAGAGCACCGGGTACATGATGGAGTGGTAGAAGCTGTTGTCGTAGCCGAAGAAATGGACGATCTTCCAGTCCGGTCCGGGCGCGTCGGGACTCCAGTCCTCGCCCTGACGGCGGCCGAGTTCCCCGATGCCGTGCAGGAAGCCGTAGGCCATCTCGGGATAGGACCAGATCACCTGCCCGTCGGTGCCGGAGTCCGCGGGCGGCACGCCCCAGGCCGAAGGGTGCGACAGGGGCATGTCGAACTGGCCCCGCTGGAACGCGAGCTCGGCCAGGTGCTTCAGCCGGGCCGGCACTCGCCCGAGGCTGTGATGTGCCGTCACGTCCGCCCGGAATTCGTGCAGCGGCAGCGAGAGCCGGGTGATGACGGCGCTCCGCACGGGCGCCTCGGACCGCTGCGAGCGCGGTTCGGCCAGGTCGACGCAGAGGTTGGGCACGCCGCATTCCTCGCAGACATACCCGTACGTGCCCGCCGCGCAGGTGGGGCAGCCCCCGCTGAGGTCGGCCTCATAGAGGTAGTCGCCGGTCACGCCGTCGAACAGGGCCGGCCCCGGCACGGGGCCGGCCCGCCCTGACTTGACGAGCCGGGCGAAGAACTGCTGCAGGCCGACGTGGTAGTTCGCGTCTTGGCTGGGGGCGGTGTACTGATCGGGCTCGATATCCATCAGCCGCAAGGTCGCGGCGATCTCGGCGTGGTAATACGCGGCCGTCTGCGCGGGGGTGCGACCTTCCCTTCGGGCGCAGCCGACGACCCAGGCCTGGTAGTCGTCGGTGCCGGTCAGGTGCCAGGCCCGGACCCCGTTCATCCGCTGGAACCGGACGAAGACGTCGGCCCCGAGGTAGGGACCGCCGAGATGGCCCAGGTGCAGGTCACCGTTCGGGGTCGGCGGCGTGGAGAACACGAAGACCGGCCGCTCGCCGAACCGCCTCGTGACGGGCTGCTGCGCGGCGCGCACGGCCCGCTCCGGCTGCCGCCAGTAGAACGTGGCGAACACCAGGTCCTGCTCTCCGGAGTTCATGAGCTGGTGGGTCTCGAAAGGCTCCATCGTCACCACGGCGCCCGGCGCGACGGGATGGGGCTTGCCGTCCGCGATCAGGTGGCCGGTGCCCCGGACGATCACGAAGGTCTCGACCTCGTCGTGCTGCTGGGGTTCCGAGCAGCGGCCGGGCTGGACCCGGCCCCAGCCGGCGCCCACCCCGGTCCCGTCGATCGAGCTCATGTCGATGCCGTGGATGGCTTCGAGGCCCCGGTCACTATAGGTATTGATGATCATCTCGCGGTCCTCCGTCCAGGAAATCAGCCGCCTGCGCCGCGATCGCCGGCGCAAGCCGGTAGCCGGAGCCGTTGGCGGCCCCAGCGAAAATGATCCGGCCGTCCGGGTCGACGCTTTGCACGAGCGGCTGGCGGTCGGCGGAGTATGCGTCACAGAACAGCCGCCCCCCGGCGCAGTGCCGTTCCAGCCATGGGGCGTAGCGGCGCAGGACCGTCCGCGCCTCGGCCGCGTCGCGGGCGGACAGCCCCGCGGGCAGCGTGTCGGGGTCGACATCCCACTCCTGGCACGTGTAGCTGAACAGCCAGGCTCCGCGCTCGGGTACCGGCATGAGGAAGGCGTCCTCGTCCTCGAAGATGACCACGGGGTCGCTTCCGGCGGGCGGCTCGTCGATGTACAGCGCCACCACCTTCTTCACCCGCGCGCCCAGCGGCGCGAGGAGTTCCCGCCAGGCCGGGCCGCCGATCCAGGGCCCCGGCGCGAGCACGACTCGCGCTACGGCCTGCACCTCCCCGGTGCTCAGGTGCAGCAGCACGTCGTCATGCCGCGGTTCGACGCAGGACACGCGGACGCCCTCCAGGACCCGCAGCGCGGGCTGGCGGGCGGCGAGTTCCCGGGCCAGGAGGGCCACCTCGGCGCGCTGACCTCCCGCGACGCGCCACACGGCCGCGGCCTGTCCGCCTCCCCCGGCCCGCGCAAGCGCCGTGACCGCGGCCGGGGGCTCGGCCACCTCGGTCAGGGCCCCGGCCAGGTAGTGCTCCGCCAGCTGCTCGGCGCTGTCCCGCCTGGCGACCACGAAGACCTGCACCGGGCGGATCGGCAGGTGGGGACGGGCGCGCCTCAGGTCGTCGTAGTACCGCTCGCTGTACGCCGACATCTGGCGCACCCGCTGGGAGTAGCCCCTGGGTATGTGCAGGCCGGCCGAGCGCCGGCTGGCCCCTGAGCCGATCGCCTCCTGGTCGATCACGACGACCGACGCATCCCGACGGCGGGCGGCAATCTCCCGTGCGACCATGCAGCCGATGATGCCGCCCCCGACCACGGCCGCCTCGAAACGCGTCATCGCGTCTCCTGCGCCCAGGACATGAAGGAGGCAAGCTGATCGACGCTCTTGATCCCGAGCAGCCGGTCGGCAATCCGCTGGCTGCGCCAGGCGTTGAGGCTCAGGTTCGCGTCGGCATGGCCGCGCTGCTGCCGCGCCGCGTTCTGGATGAAGATGGCGCGATCAGGCGGGCCGTCCCAGCGGACGGCGAAGTCCTCGTCGATCAGGTACTCCCCGTCCTCTGTCTCCAGCCGGGCCGACACCGGGCTCAGGAAATCCCTGCTGGCCTGACGGAAGCCTGTCGCCCAGATGACCACGTCGGCCGCGATGCGCGATGGCCTGGCCGGGCTGTAGTTATGCACGCACGCCATGGTCCAGCCTGCGTCGTCGCTCCCCTCCAGCTCGGTGATCGCCCGGTTCGGCAGAAAGGAGAAAAGGCCAGGTGTGCCTTCGATGAAGCGAAGCATGTAAGCGCGCTGGTAGATCTGGCGCAGCGTGGCCTCGGAGATCCCGTCGCTGGTCAGCAGGTGCCGTCGGTTGAAGTCTTCGCGCCAGGCGCGGTCCAGCCGGAAAAAGTAGTCTGAGTGGCACGGCATGTAGAAGTCGTTGGTGAAGGGCGACTCGTCCAGCGGTAGGTAGCTCGACCGGCGCGATACCCACGACACATGCCGGGGCCGCTCGCGGGCCGGCCGCGAGATCAGGTCGAGGAACGCCTCGGCCCCCGACTGGCCGCCGCCGATCACGCATACCTCCTGGCCGCCGAGGTCGCTCGCCTTGTCCAGGAAGTCGCTGATGTGGAACTGTGTCCGGCCGAGCCGGCCCCGGGCCATGGCCGGGACCCAGGGCTGGGTGCCGACGCCCACGACGATATTGTCGGCCGTGACGGTCCGCCGGCGAGTCCGAACCATGAATATTTTTTCGAATGTTACCTCCAATACCTCCTCCCTAAAGAAAATGTTTTCATTTTCCCGGCTAGCCCAGTCCATGTAGTTCCTGAATTCCTGCCGTGGCACCGCATTGAACTGCGCATTCAGGAAATGGTAGATCCTGCGCTGGCCGTGCAGATAAGCCAGGAAAGAGAACTTGTTCGTCGGGTCGGCCAGGCTGACGAGATCCTTGAGCATCGAAACCTGCAAGGTGGCGCCGTCGATAAGCTGCCCGTCATGCCAGCCGAAGCTTTCCTTCTTTTCGAAGAAAATATTTGCCGCCGCCGGGTGGCTGTACAGCAGTGACGCAAGGCTGAGGTTGGCCGGGCCTACTCCGATGCCCACGCAAAGGTAATGCGTCATCAGGAGCCGATCCCAGCGCGCTCTGATAAGCGGTATTGCGCACTACTACCTGACGAATTACTTGATGATCCCACCCGCTAGACATAGCGATAGGAATGTAACACGGCAGTTTCACGCTAGCAATGTGGCGTCACTTCGGCCTAGCCGCTCCCCAGATTAATGTATGGTAATCTCCGATGACTAGCGAAGGCGCGAGTGAGCACCCTACAGCGCACCGGCCTTCCGGGGTCCTGGTCACCTGGCGACAGACACCCAGCCAGACGAGAGCGCTTCTGGCGGGCGTGTTCGTCAGCAAGCTCGCTGGCTTCGTTCAGGTCTTCCTGGTCTTGTTCCTCACCCACCGGGGGTATTCGCCCGGCCAGGCCGGGCTCGCCCTCGGCTTCTACGGCGCCGGGGCGGTGCTCGGCACGTTCGGCGGCGGATGGCTCAGCGACCGGCTGAGCCCGCGGACCATCACGTCGATCAGCATGGCGGGCTCGGCGGTGCTGATCGTGTCCGTCCTCTACCTCCGGGTCTACGCGCTGATCTTGTTGGCCGTGGTCTTGGTCAGCACGGTCGCGCAGCTTTACCGGCCCGCGGCGCAGGCCATGATCACTGAGCTCACCCCGGCCAGGCACCTGGTGATGGTGACCGCGATGTACCGGCTCTGCCTGAACCTGGGCACCACGGCGGCGCCGCTGATCGGCGTGGCGCTGGTGTCGGTTTCCTATAACCTGCTCTTCTGGGTGGAGGCGCTGGCCGCGGTCACCTACGGCCTCATCGCCCTGAAGTTCCTGCCGCGCCGGGCCAGGCCGGCGGAGGCCGCGTCCACCGAAGCCGGGACCGACCGTGCCGGGTACCTGGCCGTACTCGCCGACTGGCGTTATTCGGCCTACCTGGCGGCCGTGTTCTTCCTGGCCATCGTTTACTGCCAGTACACGGCGGCGCTGCCGCTGGCGATCGAGCACGGCGGCCTGAGCCTGTGGTGGTACAGCGCGGTCGTCTCCGCCAACGCCATCATCGTGGCGACGTGCGAGGTGGCGGCGACCAAGTACGTGCAGACCTGGCCGCTGCGGGTCATCGCCCTGGGCTCCCCTGGGCTGCTCGGCCTCGGCTACTGCATGTACGCGATCGCGCTCACGCCGGTCTTCCTGATCGCCGGCACGCTGATCTGGACGCTCTCTGAGATCATCGGCGGCCCCACGGTGTGGTCCTATCCCGGGGTGGTGGCCCCGCCACGGCTCCGCGGGCGGTACTTCGGGGCCATGCAGAGCTCATTTGGCCTCGGTAACGCGGTTGGCCCGATCATGGGCGTCGCCCTATGGGATCACGTGGGCCAGCAGGTATGGCTGTGGGCGGCCGCGGCGGCGGGCCTGTCCGCCGTGTTCGCCCGGGTCGGCATGCATCGCCCGGGCCCCCATGGCCCCCATGGCCCCCTGCGGGCTGAGTAGCCGCCCGGTGAGCCGGCGCCCTGGGCCGGGCCACCACTGATAAGAGGAATCGGGCCGGGTCATGAAAGGCCGATGCGGCTGTCCAACTATGGAAAATTCAGCAGTTGGACACTTCGGCCGGCTGAGACGGCTGAGACGGATTGTTGCTGAAGAGACGCCTAATAAGGAAGCTTACCAGTGCGCTTCAAAAAAAGTACGTGACCCTTCTACGCCTGGCAAAAAAAATCGATTATAGTCCGGAGAGCGCATAGTGCGCTGAGCGGCTGCGGGCCACCTACTGTTACTTAAGGTAGCGACAATGGACGTTTCTTTGCCGCGTCTGGACCAGGTGCCGGCTGTTAGGGTGCCTGTAAATTCGCTCAAACCTTCGGATTCGCCGCGGCACTTGGGCGAGAATATCGCGCACGCTCGGCTACTGGCCCAGTCGGAGGAGTCGCTCCCGCCTATTGTGGTGCACCGCCCGACCATGCGCGTCGTGGATGGGATGCACCGGCTGCGGGCGGCCGAGCTGCGCGGCGAGGATGAAATCGAGGTTCGGTTTATCGACGGCGACGAGGCGAGCTCCTTTGTGCTTGGGGTCAGCGAGAACGTCCGGCACGGCTTGCCATTGTCAACGACAGACAGAAAGGCCGCCGCGGCGCGGATCATCGACTCCTATCCCGAGTGGTCCGATCGTATGGTGGCCTCGGTGACCGGGCTGTCCGCCAAGACCGTGGCCACGACCCGCCGGCAGCCGGCCCAGGACTCCAAGCCGCGCGCGCGGCTGTACACGGTGGGCTGCGATGGCCGGGTCCGTCCCCGCGACAGCGCGCAGCGGCGGGAATCCGCTCGCAGGCTGATGACCGATAACCCGGGCTACTCCCTGCGCAAGGTCGCCCAGCTGGCCGGGATATCACCGGAGACGGCCCGGGACGTCAGGAACCGGCTGAACGGTGACCGGGGAGCCGCTGACCCCGTAGCGCAGGCCGCCAGCACGAAGGGAGCGCGGCCCGCGGCCGAGCGCGAGGCACCCGGTGTGCGGCTCGCGGGCTCGCGCGGTCACGGGTCAGCGGCGGCCGGCCCGACCGCCCTGCGCGCGCTGCGGGCGGACCCGGCGTTCCGCTCGACGGAGAGCGGACGATCGCTGCTGCGCATGCTGATCGCCTTGCAGGTGCTCGAGGGGCACGGCGACCAGCTCTTCGACAATATCCCCGTGCACTGCACGGACCGGGTGGCCCTGGCCGCGCGGGCGTGCGCGGGCGCCTGGGAAGCGTTCGCCCAACGTCTCGACCAGCGGAGCCGCGTGCTCTCCGGGGGACACAGGTCAGCATTACGCCGTGTTATCAAGAGGAGAATCGTCCATGCCTGAGCCTGTCGAGTTCTCGTCGCGGTGGTTCCTGTCGCGCGGGACCGGTGCCGCCGCCCGGGTGTTCTGTTTCCCCCATGCGGGCGGCAACGCCCGCCTGTTCCTGAACTGGCAGCCGGCCATGGGATCCGACGCGCAGATCGTGGCGGTGTGCCCGCCGGGCCGCGGGCCGCGGACGGACGAGCCCGCCCCGGCGACCTTTGCCGACCTGGCCGACGGGGCGGCCGAGGCGATCCGCTCCCTGGGCGACGCTCCGACCTACCTGTACGGGCATAGCCTCGGCGCCCTGGTCGCGTTCGAGGTCGCCCGGCGGCTTCCGGCCCCGCGTGATCTCGTGGTGTCGGGCCTGGCCGCTCCCTCGCTGATGCCTACCCGTCGGGCGGTGGAGATAGCGCAGCTCGATGGCCACGCCTTCGTGGCGGCGGTGGCGTCCTACGGCGGCCTGCCCAGTGAGATCCTGGCCGTGGAAGATGCCTATCACCTGTTGCTGCCGGGACTGCAGGCTGACTTCAGGCTGATCCAGAGCTACCGGTACATCCCGGGCCCGCCGCTGAACGCCGGGCTGACCATCATCAACGGCCGGGACGACCCGAACGTCGACACCGCGACGCTGGCGCCCTGGGCGCAGGAGTTCACCTCCCCGCCTCGGTACCACTGGGTGGATGGCGGCCACTTCTTCCTCGAATCGCAGCCCGATGCGATCGTCGAGGTCATGCGCCGCCTGATGCGCTCGGATCTCCAGCATGCCGAGCTGATCTAAGGACGAGGCCCTCGATGGCGGTCTTCCTGCAGGCGCCTTCTTATGTTCTCGGCGAGATAGAGGCGGGATATGAGTCCATTCCCGGCCTGCCCGCGCGGGCCCGCGAGCTCGGGCTGCAACCCAGGGCCGATCTGTGGGGCTGGGGGCGGATCCACCGGACCGAGCGCGGCCTGGAAGAGCTGGCCATCGAGACCGCACAGGCCACCCTGGCGGCCGCCGGGCTTGAGCCGGCCCGGGTCGACCTGCTCATGTTGTGCTCGACGCAGTTTCCCGGCGACGGCACCACCCACGGGCGCTTCGTCGAGACGGTCATGGCCGGGCTGGGCCTGTGCTCCGCCAGCTACCTAGGCCTCACCCTCAACCGCTGTACCAACCTGCTGGCGGCCTTGCGTACCGGCGAGGCGCTGGTGGCCAGCGGCCGATACCGCAGGATACTGGTCGTCAGCGCCGACCTAGAGCCGGACGAGGCTTCCCGGCTGCAGGGGTTCGCCCTGTTCAGCGACGGGGCCGCCAGTTGCCTTCTGAGTGATGAAGGCGCCTGCGGCTACCAGGTGCTCGGCTCGGCCAGCGCGCAGGACATCAGCACCCTCGACTGGTCGAACGAGATCAGCGCGGACCTGTCCGGCCAGGTGAATGACCGGCTGCTCGGCCCGCACGGTCTTGTCGTCGGTGACGTGTCCGCGTTGATGCACCCCAATATCTTCAAGCCCCTGGTGGTGATGAAGGAACGGCTGGCCGGGTTCGCCCCGGTCCAGCTCTTCACGGCCAACATCTCCCGCGTCGGGCACTGCTTCGCCGCCGATCCGCTGATCAACCTGGTCGACCGGACGGCCGTCGGCCACGTGCCCGACGGCGGAATCGCCATGCTGGCCGGCAGCGTGCCCGGCTCCAGGATCGGCGTGCTCCTGCGGAGCATGCCGGGTAACGCACCCAGCTAAGGAGGCATCCGTGCCGACGTGCGAGTGGCCGGACACGATGACGTCCTTGCCGCTTTCCACCTTCGAGTTCAGCCCCGCGACGGGCGCGGAGGTGGCGGCGCTCGCCTCGGCGCCGCCGGACGTCATCTTCGGCCGGCTGCTCAGGGACCAGGAGTCGGAAGCGACCTTCCTGCTGGCCAGGCGGATACTTGCCGCCTTCCTGCCCCCGGACGCCGGTACCGCGCTCGCCGGTACCGCGCTCGCCGGCGGCGACGTCGCCGGTGCCGTCGCCGCGGCGCGGGAGTCGCTCCTTCCGTCCGTGCAGGCCCTGACCGGGCGGTCCGACCCGCAGGTGCGCACCGCGGTGCTGAGGCAGCGCGCCCCGCTGGCGCTGCTGGCCGGATGCTGGCTAGACACCGTCTCCCAGCCCGCCACCCAGCCTGCCGTGGTCGTCAACCGGCTGTTCAGCCATTATTTCATCATCAAGGGGGAGGGCGACCCGCAGCGGTCGCTGGCTCATCTCAGGCGGCGAACGCTCGAGGCGCACGGGATCCGGCTGCCCGACGTGGACGCCGCGGACTTCCTGGACCAGGCCGCCGCCCACCCGCTCACCGCGCGGCACGGCTCCCTTTACCTCGCGCTGTCCCGGCTGCCCGCCTCCTTCCTGCCGGAAGTGGCCGGCGTCCACTACGCCTTCCATGCGCTCGGGGTGGATGACCTGCTGACCGGGGAACCTCCCCCGCTCGGCGGGGCGGAACTGCGCGCCGCTCTGGAGGAGTACCTGACCCTGGCCGACGAAGCCGACCGGGCCAGGCTGCGGGCCGCGGCCGACCTGGTGATCCGGCTGGAACGCGAGCATGTCGCCCTGCTCGAAACGCTGGCGGCCTGGATCGCTGAGAAGTCCCTCGACGCCAGGGTCGCGGAGATCATCCGGCGGCATGCGCGATATGCCGGGCCGCAACACCGCAACGTCAGGCTGGGTGACGTGCCGCTGGCCGAGGCGATGAGGGCCGACGATCCCGAGGCCCTCATGCGGCGACTGCGGGAGTCCCGGCTGCTGCGGCCGATGGCGGGCACCGACTCTCGTTTCGTGCGCGCGATGAAGTTCGGCGGCCCGATGTTCGGGGTGTTCGACGAGCAGGAGGCCGCCACGCTCCGGCTCTGGGCCGCCCCCGGGCGGTCCGGGGCCGGAACGGCCACGGATCAGCCCGAGCCCGGGCCCGAGGGGCTGCGGTCGGCGGACGAGCGCGCCGCGGCCTGGGGTAGCCGCGTCGCGCTCACCGAACCCGGTGACGTGGTCTTCGCCGAGCCCAGCGCGTGGACCCACCGGGAACTGCTCTACCGGCTCGTCAACATCGAGCACTTCGCCAGCACGCTCCCGCTGGCCAGGCAGCGCGTCCGCGACTCCCTGCACCGGGCCGAGGTACTGTTCACCCACGGGGCCCGCGGCCGGTTTACCGACGCCAGTTACTTCGACTAGTCCCCCGAGTCGTTTATCAGCCGGCTTGAACAGATCTACTGGGACAAGATGGGTGAATTCCGTGCCCTGACCGAGCTGCCAGGCCGCGACGAGGTCATATTCGGCCAGAAGATGTCCGCCCTCGGCAACCTCATCGACGGCGCGTGGTCCCACCGGACGGGGAACCTCGGCCGCTTCCACCGGCCCAGCGATGGCCTGCTCTTTGCCATCTACGCCGATGAGATGGGCCACGGTGACCTGCGCAAGAACCACATCACGGTGATCCACCAGGTCCTGCGCAGCCTGGGCCTGGAACTGCCGCACATCAGGGACGCGAAGTTCCTCGAGCAGAGCGAACTGCCCGACGAGTTCTACGGTTACACGCTCGACCAGCTGTGCCTGGCGCTATTCCCGGACAGTTTCTACAACGAGATCATGGGCTATAACCTCGGTATTGAGTTGTACGGGCTCGGCGAGCTGCGCCTGCACGAAATGCAGCGTCTGCGTCACCATGGCTTCGATGACTCCTACGAGCGGCTGCACCTGTCCATCGACAATTTCTCGGCCGGACATTCCCGCCAGTCGGCTAACCTCATCATGGCCTACCTCGACAATGTCAAGCGGCATTCCGGAGAAACTGCCGTACCGGCCGAATGGCGGCGCATCTGGCGCGGCTACGCTTACTTCGCGTATTTCATCGAGGCTAAGCTGGTGCGAAGCCTCGACGTGGACCTGGTCATCTGACGTCGGGAGGCCCGCTGATGAATTGCTTCGACGAGAGCACGCTTGCGCTGCCCTTCTATGAGACCAGGCACGTGGCCTTCGCCCGGCGGATCGACGAGTGGTGTGGTCAGCACAGCGATCTGTGGAAAGATGCGGCAGCGGACGCCGAGCAGGCCGGGTATCGCATCCGGCAAGCGCTCGGGCGGGACGGCTGGCTGGCGTTCCTGCATCCAGACACCCCCGGCGCGGACGGCGGTGACCTGCGCTCGCTATGCCTGGCCCGGGAGGCGCTGGCGTACGCCGACGACCTGGCCGACTTCGCCTTCTCCATCCAGGCGTTGTCGGCCACGCCCCTGCTCAGGCACGGCAGCCGGGAACAGCGGCAGCGCTACCTGCCCGGAATGGCCGCGGGGACCATAGCGGGTGCCTTCGCCGTCTCGGAGGAAGACGCGGGATCGGAGGTCACCGCGATCCAGCTGCGGGCCGAGGCGGTGCCCGACGGCTACGAGCTCACCGGCGCCAAGGCCTGGATCGCCAACGGCAGCACCGCCGACCTCTACTGCG
>JBEKKH010000018.1:0-29175 GCA_050010815.1 Streptosporangiaceae bacterium
GGAGGGCAGCCGATCGAGATGGAGGTCGCCCGGTTCACCGGCGGCGGCGTCGCGATGGCGATGTACAACTATGACGACTCCATCCGCGATTTCGCCCGAGCCACCATGCGTTACGCGCTTAACCGGAAATTCCCGCTCTACCTGTCCACCAAGAATACGATCCTCAAGGCCTACGACGGGCGTTTCAAGGATCTTTTCGCCGAGGTCTTCGAGTCTGAATTCAAGGCGGATTTCGAGGCGGCTGGCATTACTTATGAGCACCGGCTCATCGACGACATGGTGGCTCAGGTGCTTAAATGGGACGGCGGTATCGTCTGGGCCTGCAAGAACTACGACGGCGACGTGCAGTCCGACGTGGTGGCCCAGGGCTACGGCTCGCTGGGGCTGATGACCAGCGTGCTGATGACCCCGGACGGCCGTACGGTCGAGGCCGAGGCCGCACACGGCACTGTGACCAGGCATTACCGGCAGCACCAGCAGGGCAAGCCCACCTCGACCAACCCGGTCGCGTCGATCTTCGCCTGGACCCAGGGGCTGGCTCACCGCGGCATGCTCGACCAGACCCCTGCGGTCACCGGGTTCGCCAAGACGCTCGAGGAAGTCTGCGTGCAGACGATCGAGAATGGCCAGATGACCAAGGACCTGGCCCTGCTCGTCGGACCTGACACCCCGTTCCTGACCACTCAGGAATTCCTCGCGGCGCTGGAAGGTAACCTGCGCAAAGCCATGGGCGTGTAATTTATATTCCGAACGGGCCGTGGTGTTACCGCCAGGCTCGCTGGCATGTATCACGGACGAAGGAGTTTGTTCACAATGGCACGTACCGGCAAGGTAACCGTCGTTGGCGCGGGTTTTTACGGCTCGACCACCGCGCAGCGGCTGGCGGAGTACGACATCTTCAACGAGGTCGTGCTCACCGACATCGTCGAGGGCAAGCCGGAGGGGCTGGCCCTGGACATGAACCAGTCGCGGCCGGTCGAGGGCTTCGAGACCAAGGTCACCGGCCAGACCACGGGCCAGGGCGGCGAGGGGTACGAGGCCATCGCCGGGTCGGACATCGTGATTGTCACCGCGGGGCTGCCACGCAAGCCCGGCATGAGCCGGATGGACCTGATCGAGGTCAACGCCAAGATCGTCCGCAACGTGGTGGAGAACGTGGCCAAGTTCGCGCCGGACGCGGTGCTGATCGTGGTGTCCAACCCGCTGGACGAGATGACCGCGCTGGCGGCCAAGGTGTCCGGTTTCCCGTCGCACCGGGTGCTCGGCCAGGCAGGCATGCTGGACACCGCCAGGTTCAGCTACTTCGTGGCTGAGAAGCTGGCCGTGCCGGTGGGCGCGGTGCGGACGCTGACGCTCGGCTCGCACGGTGACACGATGGTGCCCGTGCCCTCGGCCTGCACGGTGAACGGCCAGCCGCTGGACCGGCTGCTGCCCGCCGACGAGATCGAGGCGCTGGTCAACCGGACCAGGAACGGCGGCGGCGAGATCGTCGCGCTGCTCAAGACGGGCTCGGCCTATTACGCGCCGAGCGCCGCGGCGGCCCGGATGGCCCGCGCGGTGGCCGAGGACTCCGGCGCGACCATGCCGGTATGCGCCTGGGTCGACGGCCAGTACGGCATCTCCGGCGTCTACCTGGGCGTCGAGGCCGAGATCGGCGCCACCGGCGTCCGCCGCGTGGTCGAGCGTGACCTGACCGAGTCCGAGCTGGCTGGCCTGCGCGCCGCCGCCGAAGCCGTCCGCGCCAAGCAAGCCGACGTCGCCGCCCTCTAGCCGCCCCCGCCCCACCCCCCACAGCGGTCCTACCAGCCCCACCCGCCACAGCACCCCACCCATCCCGTTCGCCGCAACGGCCCCACCCGCACTCCGCAACCAGCGTATGGGTGTGGCACCCTGCACCAAAGCGTGTATAGGGTGCCACACCCATACACAAATTCAGTGGCACGCTTAAGGCCCCGGGCGTGGGACCCCTAGCCCTGAGCGAGGCGGCGCAGGGCCAGCTCGGCGTACAGCGAAGTGCCCTCGACCAGCGCCGCGTCGTCGAAGGTGGCCAGCGCCGAGTGGTTGGTGGGTGCGGTCTCGGGGTCCCGGTCGGGCGGGCACGCGCCGAGGAACACGAACGCGCCGGGTACCTCCTCGAGCACGAAGGAGAAGTCCTCCGCGCCGGTGATGGGAAACTGCGCCGTCTCGCCCCGGCCCGGACCGAACGCAGCCGTGATCGTCTCCGTGGCGAAGGCCGCCTCGGCCGCGTCGTTGACGGTCACCGGGTACTCCGTGGCGTACTCGGCGTCGGCGGTCAGCCCGTGCGCGTGGGCGATGTCCTGGATCAGCTCGGGGACGCACTTGGCCAGCGCGCTCCGCGACCGGGCGCTGTAGGAGCGCGCGGTGGCCAGGAACGTGGCCTGGTCGCTGATCACGTTGTCGGTGGTGCCTGCGTGCAAGCTGCCCACCGTGATGACCACCGGGTCGAAGACGTCGAACCTCCTGGTCACCATCGTCTGCAGCGCGAGTACCATCTCGCAGGCGGCCGGGATCGGGTCCGCGGCCAGGTGCGGCTGGGAGGCGTGGCCACCGCGCCCGTGCACGGTGACCGTGATCTGGTCGGCGGCGGCGAGCATCGGGCCCGGCCGGGTGGAGAACACCCCGCACGGCAGCCGGTTCGACGTCACGTGCAGTCCGTAGGCCGCGACCGGCCGCGGGCCGGCCGCGTCCAGGACGCCCTCGCTGATCATGTGCCTGGCGCCGGCGTAGCCCTCCTCGCCCGGCTGGAACATGAAGATCACGGTGCCGGGCAGCTCGGCCTGCCGGGCGGACAGCACTCGCGCGGCCCCGGCCAGCATGGCGGTGTGCAGGTCGTGCCCGCAGGCGTGCATCACACCGGGAATCGCCGACGCGTACGGCAGCCGGGTTTCCTCGGTCACGGGCAGCGCGTCCATGTCGCCGCGCAGCAGTACCACCGGACCGTCCTGGGCGCCGCGCAGCACCGCGGTCACCGAGGACAGACTCCGGCCTGTGCTGATCTCCAGCGGCAGGCCGTCCAGGGCGGCGAGCACCTTGGCCTGCGTCTTCGGCAGGTCCAGGCCGACCTCGGGCTCGCGGTGGATGGCGTGCCGCAGCTCCGCGATATCGCCCGCGATGGCCGCCGCCTCGTCACGTACCGGCACTGGTGCCTCCCTCGGGTTGCCTGTCTCCTTGATCCCGGCATGACCCTATCGCGGCCGTCCCGCCGGGACCCGCAGGTCTACCCGAGGATACGTTCGACGTCAGGCGGGAGCACCCGGATAACGCCAGCCGCCTGGCCCGGTCCGAAGGAGCCGCGTCGAGGAACTCCGGCGCGGTCCAGCCCTGCCGGACGTAAGCCGCGGTGACCGCATCGCGAACCGGGCCGCTGGCCGCCTCCGGCACGAGCACGAGCACGCACCCGCCGAACCCGCCGCCCATCATCCGCGCGCCGAGCGCGCCCGCCGCCAGCACGGCCTCGACCGCCGCGTCCGCCTCCGGCCAGGAGATCTCGAAGTCATCCCGCAGCGAGTGGTGCGCCTGGGTCAGCAGCCGCCCGATCCCGGCGTAGGTATCGCCGCGGCCGGGATCGGCGCGGAGGAGGGCGACCACCTCGAGCACGCGCTGGTTGTCGGTGACGACGTGCCGGGCGCGCCGCCGCAGCACGGGGTCGGTGAGCCGGGCGGTTTCACCACTGTCCGTTAGGTCGCGAAGAGAGGGGATACCGAGTTGGCGCGCGGCTTCCTCGCACTCGGCGCGCCGCCGGCCGTACCCGCCGTCGGTCAGCTCGTGCCTGGCCCGGGTGTTGATCAGCAGCAGCTTCGACCCGGCCGCGGCCGGATCGAACGGGACCTGGGAGCGCTCCAGCGAGCGGCAGTCGAGCAGCAGCGCGTGGCCGGCCTGGGCCAGCAGCGACGCGGACTGGTCCATGATGCCGGACGGTACCCCGACGAAGTCGTTCTCGGCCCGCCGGGCGATCGCGGCCAGGTCGCCGCGGGGCACCGGCACCCCCGCCGATTCGGTCCCGGCCCATTCGGTTAGGGCCAATTCGGTGAGGGCCAGCGCGGTCGCGCACTCCAGCGCGGCCGACGAGGACAGGCCCGCGCCCGCGGGAACGTCGGAGTCGATCGCGATGCAGGCGCCGGGAACCTGATGGCCGGCCTCGGCCAGCGCCCAGGCCACCCCGGCCGGGTAGGCGCCCCAGCCGGACACCCGGCCCGGAGCCAGCCCGTCGAGCGAGATCTCCACCACGTCTGGCTCCTGGCGGGAGCACAGCGTCAGCGTGCGACCGGGCCGCGCGGCGGCCGCGGCCACGGTGGCCTGGCTGAGTGCGAACGGCAGCACGAACCCGTCGTTGTAGTCGGTATGCTCGCCCATCAGGTTGGCCCGGCCCGGCGCCAGCCACACGCCGTCAGGCACGCCGCCGAACCGGGCCAGGAACAGCCCGGCGATACCGGCCTCTCTCACTGCTGGCCCGCTCACTGTGCTGGCCCGCTCACCTTCGGGGCCCCGCCCGCCTCCCCATTCCCCCTTCACTGCGCCGCCTTCCCTCGTCGCTCGTTCCTCGCTCCTCAGTCCAGGCAGCGCCGCGCCCCTCCGGCTCGCTCATTTCAGACCTCGGGCCTGGGTGAATTCCCAGGCGTCGGCGGCCATCGCCCGCAGGTCGCGCTGCGCGTGCCAGCCGAGCTCGGCCTGGATCTTGGCGGACGAGGCGACCAGCACGGCCGGGTCGCCGGGCCTGCGCGCGGCCACGTCCACGGCGATGTCGGCGCCGGTGACGTCCCGGCACACCTCGATCACCTCGCGGACCGAGAAGCCGGTCCCGTGGCCGAGGTTGTAGATGCTGTGCTGGCCCGGCCGGGCCGCCGCCAGCGCGCGCAGGTGCGCGTCGGCCAGGTCCGCGACGTGGATGTAGTCCCGGACGCAGGTCCCGTCCGGCGTGGGGTAGTCCTCGCCGAAGATCTCCACCCGGCGGCCGTCGGTCACGCCGGCCAGCACGTTGGGGATGAGGTGGGTCTCGGGATTGTGCCGCTCCCCGAGCCACCTGCCGTCGGCGATCTGCTGGGCGCCCGCCACGTTGAAGTAGCGCAGGCTGACCGCGCCGAACCCGTGCAGCCGGGCGAACTCACTCAGCGTGGTGTCCACGGCCAGCTTGGACGCGCCGTAGGGGCTGGTCGGCCGGGTCGGGTCGGTTTCGGTGATGGGCGTCCGCTCCGGCTCGCCGTAAACCGCCGCCGTGGAGGAGAACACCAGCCTGCGGACACCGATCTCGCGCATCGCCTCCAGCAGCGCGATCGTGCCGCCCAGGTTGTTCGACCAGTACTTGGCCGGGTCCGCCACCGACTCGCCGACCAGTGACTTGGCCGCGAAGTGCAGCACCGCCTCGGTGCCGTCGCTCAGTACCTCAGCCGCGCAGTCGCGCAGCGTGCCCTTGACGAAGATGGCGCCGGCCGGCACCGCGTCGGCGAATCCGGTGGACAGGTCGTCGAGCACGGTGACCTCGTGCCCGGCCGTGATCAGCTGCGCGGCGACGACGCTGCCGATGTACCCGGCGCCGCCGGTGACGAGCACTCTCATCAGGCCTCCCTGAGCCGTTGCGCTGCCTCTTCCGGGACGATGTCGTTGATCCAGACGCCCATCCCCGATTCCGTTCCGGCCAGGTACTTCAGCTTGCCGGCCGCGCGCCGGACCGACAGTACCTGAAGGTGCGCGGCGAACTGGCGGCGCGTGGCCTGGTCGGAGACCGGAGCCTGGAACCAGCCGGCGATATACGGCGCGGGCTGGTCGAACAGCGCGTCGAACCGGCGCAGCACGTCCAGGTACAGCGGCCCGAAGGCCTCGCGGGCCTCCTCGCCCACGGCCGGCAGGTCGGGCACCCGGACGACCGGGAAGATCCGCACCTCGTACGGCCAGCGCGCCGCTTCTGGCACGAACGCGATCCAGTGCTCGTTGCGGGTCACGATCCGCACCCCGGCCCGCAGTTCGGTGGCGACCAGGTCGTCGAACAGGTTCTCCCCCTGGTACTCGCGGGCCTGCGTCACCATCCGCTCGGTGCGCGGAGTGACGAACGGGAACGCGTAGATCTGCCCGTGCGGATGATGCAGCGTGACGCCGATCTCCTCGCCGCGGTTCTCGAAGCAGAACACCTGCTCGGTGCTCGGCAGCGCGCTCAGCACGCGAGTCCGGTCCACCCAGGCCTCGAACACGGTCCGGACCCGCGCCGGGCTGAGCCGGGCGAAGGAGGAGTCGTGGTCGGAGGTGAAGCACACCACCTCGCAGCGTCCGAGCGGCTCGCGCAGCGAGGGGAACCTGTTCTCGAACACCACCACGTCATAGCTGGGCGCCGGGATCTCGGTGGGCCGCCCGGGCGCCGACGGGTCAAGCGGGCACTGATCGGGCGGCGGCAGGAAGGTGCGGTCCTGGCGGGCGGCCGCGATCACCACCCATTCGCCGGCCAGCGGGTCCCAGCGGATCCCGGATTCGGCCGTCCCGGCCGGAAGCGGGGGCCCGGGCGGCCGCGGCGGCAGCGGCCTGGTGTCGGGCACAAGCTCGCGGCCCAGCCCGGGCGACTCGTCGAAGTAGACGATCGTGCGCCCGTCGGCCAGCCGGGTACTGGATTTCCAAATTGATTGTGTGCCCACGGAACCCATACGTTATCCGGTCTAGACTAGCCAGACACATCGTGCTACTGCGTGGCGGGAATCCCGGGGGTCTGGTGCGGATGATCCGTTCCACCGGTGCTGATCGGAGGAAGTCGGCGATCGCGGCTTGAGCAAGGTCGTCCTGGAAATCATCATCGTCCTGGTCATCGCGTGCATCGGGGGGTTTTTCTCTGCCTCGGAGATGGCTCTGGTGTCGCTGCGTGAAGGCCAGGTCCGGGAGCTGGCCCGGCGGGGGAGGCGCGGCCAGCGGGCCGCGAAGCTGGCGCTTGACCCGAACCGGTTCTTCTCCGCCGTGCAGATCGGCGTCACCCTGGCCACCTTGGTCACCGGCGCCTACGGCGCCGACACCCTGGCCGGCGTGCTGAAGTCGTGGCTGATCAAGAGCGAGCACATGACCCCGGTCTGGGCGGGCCCGCTGGCGTTCCTCGCGGTCACCATCGTCATCACGTTCTTCAGCCTGATCCTGGGTGAGCTGGCACCCAAGCGGATCGGCCTGCAGCGGGCACCCGGACTGGCGCTGCTGGCCGCGCCGCTGCTTGACCGGATCGCCACCCTGGCCCGACCGGTGGTCTGGCTGCTGATCCAGTCGACCAACCTGGTCGTGGCCATTCTCGGCGGCGATCCCCGGGTCGGCCGCCAGGCCATGAGCGAGGCCGAGCTGCGCGAGCTCGTGACCGGGGCCCAGACGCTCAGCCAGGACGAGCGGCACATCGTCGGCGAGGTCTTCGACGCCGGCAAACGGCAGATCCGCGAGGTCCTGGTGCCGCGCACCGAGGTGGTGTTCCTGGACGCGCAGACGCCGGTCGCCGAGGCCGCCTCGATGGCCGTGAACGTCCCGCATTCCCGGCTGCCGGTTTACCAGGGCACCTACGACAACGTGACCGGCTTCGTGCACGTGCGGGACCTGCTCGGGCCGGGAGTGGCCGAGCGCTCGGTCCCGGTCAGCGCGATCAGCCGGCCGGTGAAGTTCCTGCCGATCAGCAAGACCGTGCTCTCCTCGCTGTCCGAGATGCGCCGCGAGCGGGCCCACCTGGCCATCGTGGTCGACGACTACGGCGGCACCGCGGGCATCGTCACGCTCGAGGACCTGGTCGAGGAGCTAATCGGCGATATCCAGGACGAATACGACCTGGAGCAGGGGCCGTCCACCAAGCTGCTCGGCGGTGCGGTCGAGGTTGACGGCCTGCTCAACCTCGACGAGTTCGCCGAGCAGTCCGGCGTCCAGCTGCCCGAAGGCCCCTACGAGACCGCGGCAGGCTACGTCCTGGCCGCCTTCGGTGACCTGCCCTCGGTCGGCGACAACGTCCAGGTGGCCGGCCGCACCATCACCGTCACCGAACTAGACGGCCGCCGCATCGCCCGCCTCCGCGTCTCACAAGCCCCCGCGCCCAGTACCGCAAGCACCCCCGCCGCCCTCCCGGTTCCCGCCGGTCACCAGGGTCAGGTCGGGCTAGACTCGGAGGCCCCTCAAGATGGCGGCCCCTCGGGAGGAGGCGACTAACGTGCCCGGCGGTTTCGACACCGTTCTGGTGGTTGACTTCGGCGCGCAGTACGCCCAGCTGATCGCGCGCCGGGTACGTGAATGCCACGTCTACTCCGAGATCGTCCCCTCGACGATGCCGGTGGCGGAGATGCTGGGCAAGCGGCCGAAGGCGATCATCCTCTCCGGCGGCCCGTCGTCGGTGTACGCCGACGGCGCCCCGCCCGCGCCCCCCGGGCTGTTCGACGCCGGCGTCCCGGTCCTGGGCATCTGCTACGGCTTCCAGCTCATGGTGGCCGAGCTAGGCGGCACCGTCGCGCGCACCGGCCTGGCCGAGTACGGCGCCACGGAGCTCGATACTTCTGGTGGCCTGCTCCTGGCGGGCACGCCGGCTAGCCAGCGGGTTTGGATGTCGCACGGCGATACCTGCACGGCGGCTCCGCCCGGGTTCACCGTGACCGCTCAGACGAAGGCGACGCCGGTAGCGGCGGTGGAGGATGCGGACCGCCGCAGGTTCGGCGTCCAGTTCCACCCCGAGGTGATGCACACCGAGCACGGCACCAGGCTGCTCGGCCGCTTCCTGGAGCTGGCCGGCTGCCGTCCGTCCTGGACGATGGTGAACATCGTCGATGAGCAGATCGAGCGGATCCGCGAGCAGGTGGGCGACGGGCACGCGATCTGCGGCCTGTCCGGCGGGGTGGACTCCGCGGTCGCCGCCGCCCTCGTCCAGCGCGCCATCGGCGACCGTCTGACCTGCGTGTTCGTCGATCATGGCCTGCTGAGAAAGGGTGAGGCGGAGCAGGTCGAGGAGGACTTCGTGGCCGCCACCGGGGTCCGGCTCATGGTGGCGAACGAGACCGAGGCGTTCGGCTCGGCGCTGGCCGGGGTGGCTGACCCCGAGCAGAAGCGGAAGATCATCGGCCGGGAGTTCATCCGCGCCTTCGAGCGGGCCGCCCGGGAGATCACCGCCGAGGCCGGCGAGCACGGCGAGGCGTGCGAGTTCCTGGTCCAGGGCACGCTGTACCCGGACGTGGTGGAGTCAGGCGGCGGCACAGGCACGGCCAACATCAAGTCGCACCACAACGTCGGCGGGCTGCCCGATGACCTGAAGTTCCGCCTGGTCGAGCCGCTGAGATCGCTGTTCAAGGACGAGGTGCGCCGGGTGGGGGAGGAGCTCGGCCTGCCGCAGGCGATCGTCCGCCGCCAGCCGTTCCCCGGCCCGGGCCTGGCGATCAGGATCATCGGCGAGGTCACCGCCGGACGCCTGGCCATCTTGCGCGAGGCCGACGCCATCGTCCGCGAGGAGATGTCCGCAGCCGGGCTCGATACCCTGGTCTGGCAGTGCCCGGTCGTCCTGCTCGCCGACGTGCGCTCGGTCGGCGTCCAGGGTGACGGTCGCAGCTACGGGCACCCGATCGTCCTCCGCCCGGTGACCAGCGAAGACGCCATGACCGCCGACTGGGCCCGCCTCCCCGACGACGTCCTGGCCCGGATCTCCACCCGCGTCACCAACGAGGTCCCCGAGATCAACCGTGTCGTCCTAGACGTCACCAGCAAGCCCCCCGCCACCATCGAGTGGGAGTAAAACCCATTTTTCCGCCGAACGAAACCGTGGCTCCCCGCCCCACCCTCGTTCCTGCCCGCCCTTACCCCAGGCCCCGCATGGCCCACAGATCGGGGAAGGTGGGATTGCCGAGGGTGGTGGTGAGGTAGGTGGCACCGGCCGACCCGCCCGTGCCCGGCCGGGCCCCGATCGTCCGCTGCACCATCTTGATGTGCCGGTAGCGCCACTCCTGCAGGCCCTCGTCGAGGTCGACGAGCAGCTCGCAGACCGCGGCCGCGTCGGTGTCGTCGTCGTAGACCTTCTTCAGCACCTGCTGCATCGCCTCCGATGCCGTCAGGGGCGCCTCGACGTCCCGGTGCGCGATGTCCGCCGGTATGTCGTACCCCTGGACGGTCAGATAACGGACAAAGGAGTCGAACACGCAGGGCCTGCTCATCGCGGTCGCGATACGTTCGCGTTCCTGGCTGCCTTCGGCGTAGGCCGCGACCATCATCGGGTCCCGGCGGCCCAGGGTGGCCTCGAGCTCGCGGAACTGGGCGGATTCGAAGCCGCTCGAGGTGCCGAGCCAGTCGCGGAACCGGGTGAACTGGTTCGGCGTCATGGTCTCGAGCACGTCGAGCTGGGCCACCACGATCTTCATGATGGCCAGCGTGCGCCGCAGCGTGCGCATGGCGTGCGTGCCGCCGCCGGACTCGAGTTCGGACTGCAGCTTGCCGAGCTCGTGCAGCAGCTGCTTGAACCACAGCTCATAGACCTGATGGATGACGATGAACAGCATCTCGTCGTGTTCGCCCGACCGCGGCTGCTGAGCCCCGAGCAGCTGATCCAGCCGCAGGTAGCCGGAGTAGGTGACGGGTTCAGCCATGGTTCGCCTCAGCGGGTTCGCTCGAGAATGTCGCGGGCGGCGCCGACGGCCCGCCACAGGTCGGTGAAACGCGTGGTGAGCGGGGAAGGGCCGAACCGGAACCGGTCCGGGGCGCGGTAGTCCGTGATGATGTTCGCCGCGGCCAGCTGACCGACGACCTGCTCGGCGCGCGGATGGCAGAACGTGACGTGGCCGCCGCGGCGGCCCGGATCCCTGGGCGTACCGACCGCGCAGCCCAGCGGGACGAGCCAGGCATCGGCTAGGTCGATGAGGTAGCTGGTCAGCTTGGTGCTCTTGGCGCGTATCGGGCCGATGCCCGCCTCGAGCAGCAGCCGGGCCCCTTCTTCCACCGCGGCGGTGCCCAGGATCGGCGGCGTTCCCGTGGTGAACTTGGCGATCCCGGCCGCGGGGTCGTACCTGGGGCCCATGGCGAACTGGTCACGCTGGGAGAACCAGCCCCAGATCGGCTGCCGCAGTACTTCCCGCAGCCGACCCTGCACGTAGAGGAAGGCGGGGGCGCCGGGACCGGAGTTGAGGTACTTGTAGGTGCAGCCGACGGCCAGGTCCACGTCGCAGGCGTCGAGCTCGATGGGTACGGCGCCGACCGAGTGGCTCAGGTCCCACAGCATCAGCGCGCCGGCCTCGTGGGCGATCTCGGTGATGGCCGCCAGGTCGGCCAGGGCGCCGCTGCGGTAGGCCACGTGGGACAGACTGACCAGCGCGGTGTCCTCGTCGACGGCCGCGCGGACCGTGTCGGCAGTCAGGCCCTCGTTGATGTCGGTCGCCAGCATGCGGAGTTCCGCGCCGCGCTGCGCCGCGATTCCCTCGAGCACGTAGCGGTCGCTGGGGAAGTTGTCGGTGTCGGTGACGATCACCTGCCGCCCCGGCCGCGCGTCAAGCGCCGCGCACGCCAGCTTGTACAGGTTGACCGTGGTGTTGTCGGCGATCACCACCTGGCCGGGGGCCGCGCCGGTAAGCTTGCCGACCAGGTCTCCCGCGCGGCCGGGCAAGTCGACCCAGTGATCCCACGACCTGGCCAGGGCGGCGCCCCATTCGGTCCGGATCATCCTTTCCAGCCGCCGCATGGTGGCCAGCGGAAGCGCGCCCAGGGAATTGCCGTTGAGGTAGACCAGCGATGGGTCGTCCCAGGCGAACCGCGCCCGGTATCCGCCCAGCGGATCCGCCGCGTCCAGTTCCTCGGCGTGTGCTCGGTCCAAGATCTCCCGGGGCATACCGATCACCCTAACCCCGCTGGCCACCCAGCGAACCTGCCGCGCCGCGGGGCTAGCCTCGGAGGGCTTCCCGTCTCGGCGGCACCGGGCGGCCTGGCGGCCGGAGCAGGGCTTCCGCCAGGGTGAGGACGGTCTCCTCCAGAGAGCTGAGGTGCGAGTCAACGTCGCGCTGCGCGGCACCGACGATCCTCGCCACCGCGTTCTGGATCTCGGCTGGCCCGGCCCGCGACCTGGTGATCTCCAGCTTGCCCTCGAACGTGCCGAACTTCTCGCCCAGCCCGTCGAACTTCTCGCCCAGCCCGTCGAACTTCTCGCCCAGCCCGTCGAACTTCTCGCCCATCCCTTCCAGCCGGCGATCGAGTCCGTCGATCTGCGTACCCATCCCTTCCAGCCTGCCGTCGAGCCCGTCGAGTCGGCCGTCGACCGCGCCGAGCTTGGTGTCGGTCGCGGCCAGGGTGTTGTCGATCGCGCTGACCCGGTCGTACTGGTCGTCCAGGCGCTCGTCCAGCCGTTCCAGCCTGGTGTCCAGGGCGGCGACCCGACCTCCGACACCGGTCATGCTCGCCGCCAGGCCGTCCACGGCGGCCGTCACCGTCTCCACCGCCTGCGTGACCCGCCCGTCCGTCGCTTCGGCGCTGGTGTCTACCTTGGCCGCGAGCACGCTGAAGCCCACCTCCGCGCGGCCCTTGACCGCCGAGATCTCCCTATCGAGCCGGCCGGTCCGCTGACCGAGCTCGGCGACGGCGTTGTCCAGTCGGCTGAACCGGCTCGCCGCCGTCTCCATGCTCTGCTGCAGTCGGCCGAGGCTGTCCTGCAGCTTGGACAGGCGTTCGTCCTGCGACCGCAACGCGTCCAGGGCCTGGCCGATGATGTCGCATACCGACTGCAGACGGGGCGGTGCCTGCTCGACGTGTTCCGAGCTGGTGCCGACGGCGGTGCTCGCCGACGGCAGCTCAGCCGCCGGCGTCACCTGGGCCCGGAGCATCTCGATGTGCTTCGCGAGGGACTCGGCCCACTGGGGCGGCCGGGCCGCGGCTTCGGCCATGTGATGGGCCAGGCCGTCCAGCCGGGCGGACACGCCGCGGATCTCCCGCTCGCGTACCTCCTTCACCAGCCACTCGAGCCCCTCTATCCGGTGCCGGATCTCCTCAAGCGCGCCGGCGTTGGACTGCTGATCAGCGACATGGTCCTGGACGGTCCGCGCAAGCAGCTCGCGCATGCGATCGGCCGCGGCCGATCGGTTGCTACCGCGAAGCGGGATGTGGTTGCCCGGCTGATCCATGGTGCTCCTTCAGAAGGGATGGCCCGTCCCGGTGGTCGTTATGATCGGTTCCGGCGCGGCAAACTGACGCCGAACGACCCGCCAACTCTAGTATCTGTTCGTAATCGATCGTGTTCGAAGAGTAGAAGTAACAGCGGGCCGCCGGCCGGTGCGTTTGACGAGTCCGTCTGCTGCCACTACTGTTCCGAGTTAGCACTCACTTGTGTAGAGTGCTAATGCGACGAGGCGGTCTGGCACCCGCGACGACAGGCAGCCGCGCTCGCTTTCTCTAGCAACTCACCATTAGCCTTTTCCGAAGGGGGAGGTCAGATCGTGACGACCGCCACCAAGGTAGTAATCAAGCCGCTCGAAGACCGCATTGTGGTCCGCACGCTCGAGGCGGAGCAGACCACGGCGTCCGGACTCGTGATCCCGGACACCGCCAAGGAGAAGCCCCAGGAGGGCGAAGTCCTTGCGGTGGGCCCGGGACGCTTTGACGACGCAGGTACCAAGCGTGTGCCGATCGATGTCAAGGTCGGCGACGTGGTGCTGTACAGCAAGTATGGCGGCACCGAAGTGAAGTACTCGGGCCAGGAGTACCTGGTGCTCTCTGCCCGTGACGTACTCGCCATTATCGACAAGTAGCAGTAGTTCGCGGGCTCCGGAGGCAAGACGTCGGCTAATCGTCAGCGTCGTGCCGCCGGAGCCTGTGAGCATGCCCTCGCATGCTGACTGAGAACTCGATCCAACCGTAGGTTGAGGTAGTAAATGCCCAAGATCCTGGAGTTCGACGAGGCCGCCCGCCGCTCGCTTGAGCGTGGCGTCAACAAGCTCGCCGACGCCGTGAAGGTGACGCTCGGCCCGCTCGGCCGCAACGTCGTACTTGATAAAAAATGGGGCGCCCCCACCATCACCAACGATGGCGTGACCGTCGCCAAGGAGGTGGAGCTGGAGGACCCGTACGAGAACATGGGCGCCCAGCTCGCCAAGGAGGTCGCCACCAAGACCAACGACGTCGCCGGAGACGGCACTACGACGGCGACGGTCCTGGCCCAGGCGATGGTGCACTTCGGGCTGCGCTCGGTTACGGCCGGCGCCAACCCGATGGACCTTAAGCGCGGTATTGACGCCGCCGCCGCTGAGATCTCCAAGCGGCTGCTCGAGTCCGCGCGTGACGTGGAGGAGCAGACCGAGATCGCGCACGTCGCGACGATTTCGGCGCAGGACGAGAAGATCGGCGACCTGATCGCCGAGGCGTTCAGCAAGGTCGGCAAGGACGGTGTCATCACCGTCGAGGAATCGCCGACCATGGGCCTCGAGCTGGAGTTCACCGAAGGTCTGCAGTTCGACAAGGGTTACATTTCGCCCTACTTCATCACCGACCCCGAGCGTCTCGAGGCGGTGCTGGATGACCCGTACATCCTCATCCACCAGTCCAAGATTTCCTCGATGGCCGACTTCCTGCCGCTCCTCGAGAAGATCGCGCAGGTGAAGAGGCCGCTGCTGGTGATCGCCGAGGACGTCGAGGGCGAGGCGCTGGCCACCATCGTGGTGAACAAGCTGCGCGGCCTGCTCAACGTGACCGCCGTGAAGGCGCCCGGTTTCGGCGACCGACGCAAGGCCATGCTGGCCGACGTCGCCGCCCTGACCGGCGGCACCGTGGTGACCGAGGAGCTTGGCACCAAGCTGGAGTCGGTCGAGCTCGACACCCTGGGCCGCGCCCGCCGTGTCGTCATCACCAAGGACGACACCACGATCGTGGACGGTGCAGGCGACAAGAGCGAGATCGAGGACAGGATCAGGCAGATCCGCACCGAGATCGACAACACCGACTCCGACTGGGACAAGGAGAAGCTGCAGGAGCGGCTGGCCAAGCTGTCCGGCGGCGTCTGCGTCCTGCGGGTCGGTGCCGCCACCGAGGTGGAGCTCAAGGAAAAGAAGCACCGCCTGGAGGACGCCATCTCCGCCACTCGCGCGGCCATCGAGGAGGGCATCATCGCCGGCGGCGGCAGCGCCCTGGTGCATGTCGCCACCGAGCTCGGTGACCTCGGCTTTACCGGCGACGAGGCGACCGGGGTGCGGGTTGTTCAGCGTGCCCTGTCCGAGCCGTGCCGCTGGATCGCGCTGAACGCGGGCCAGGAGGGCGGGGTGGTGACCGCCAAGGTCGCGACGTTGCCCGTGGGCCACGGTTACAACGCGGCCACCGGTGAGTACGGCGACCTGATCGCTCAGGGCGTCATCGACCCGGTGAAGGTGACCAGGTCGGCCGTGCAGAACGCCGCGTCGATCGCCGGCATGCTGCTGACCACGGAGACCCTCGTGGTCGAGAAGCCGGAAGAGAAGGACTCGTCCGCAGCCGACGGCCACGGGCACAGCCACTCGCACTAGGCCAGACCCCAGCGCGAGGCTCCGCCCGACCCACCGGCCGGACGAGCCACAGGCACATGAAAGCCGGGTTTCACACCGTGAACCCGGCTTTCGTGCTGTTCGGGCACCCGCACCCGCCGCGGAATAACCGCCGAACCTGGGGACTCCGAAGCCGGCTGTCGTGCGGCTCAATAGGATGGTGGTATCCCCCGCTGCCACTTTCGGTGAAGGTGCCATGACAGATCACGTACCCCCGGGCCAGGACGACAAGTTCGCGCCCGTCGGGCTGACCTTTGACGACGTCCTGCTGCTGCCTGCTCATTCCAGCGTGCTGCCCAGTGAGGCCGACACGACGACCAGGATCACCCGCCGTTGCCAGCTCCGTGTCCCGCTCGTGTCGGCGTCCATGGACACCGTCACCGAGGCCAGGATGGCGATCGCCATGGCCCGCCAAGGCGGGGTCGGCGTGCTGCACCGCAACCTGTCCGTCGAGGAACAGGCCCAGCAGGTCGATATGGTCAAACGTTCCGAGGCGGGCATGATCACCCATCCGGTGACGTGCGGGCCGGACGCGACCATCGCCGACGTGGACGGGCTCTGCGGCCGCTACCGCATCTCCGGCGTTCCCGTGACCAGCGCCGACGGCGTTCTCGTGGGTATCGTCACCAACCGCGACATCAGGTTCGAGACGGATCACAGCCGCCGGGTGGCCGAAGTGATGACCCCGATGCCCCTGGTCACCGCGCCGGTGGGGGTGGCCTCCGAGGAAGCGCTGCGGCTGCTGAGGCAGCACAAGGTGGAGAAGCTGCCGCTGGTCGATGACGCCGGGCGGCTCCGCGGGCTGATCACGGTGAAGGACTTCACCAAGAGTGAGAAGTTCCCCTTCGCGACCAAGGACCCGGCCGGGCGGCTGGTAGTCGGGGCGGCCGTCGGGGTGGGTGAGGACGCCAAGCGCCGGGCCCAGGCGCTCATCGAGACCGGCGTCGACTTCCTGGTGGTGGACACCGCGCACGGGCACGCACAGGGCGTGCTCGACATGGTGACCCAGATCAAGGCGAATTCTGACATCGAGGTGATCGGCGGCAATGTCGCCACCCGGGCCGGCGCTCAGGCCCTGGTGGACGCGGGCGCGGACGGCATCAAGGTGGGCGTCGGGCCCGGGTCCATCTGCACCACCCGGGTGGTGGCGGGCGTGGGCGTGCCGCAGGTCACGGCGATCTACGAGGCCGCCAAGGCGGCCCGGCCCGCAGGCGTGCCCGTGATCGGTGACGGGGGCCTGCAGTACTCCGGTGATATCGCCAAGGCCATCGCCGCGGGCGCCGACACCGTCATGCTGGGCAGCCTCCTCGCCGGGTGCGAGGAAAGCCCCGGCGAGATGGTCTTCATCAACGGCAAGCAGTACAAGCTGTACCGGGGGATGGGGTCGCTCGGCGCGCTGCGGAACCGTGAGCGCGGCCGTTCCTACTCCAAGGACCGCTATTTCCAGGACGACGTGCTGCGCGAGGACAAGCTCGTGCCGGAGGGCATCGAGGGGCAGGTGCCCTACCGCGGTCCGCTGTCCGCGGTCGCCGGGCAGCTGGTCGGCGGGCTCCGCGCGGCCATGGGCTACTGCGGCGCCCGGACCATCGCCGACCTGCAGGACGCGCGGTTCATCCAGATCACCGCGGCCGGGCTGACCGAGAGCCATCCGCACGACGTCAAGATGACCGTCGAGGCGCCGAACTACGGTGGCCGACCGGGCCGGAGCGGGTCCCAGCCATGAGCGACGTGGAGATCGGCCGGGGCAAGACCGGGCGCCGGGCCTATTCGCTGAACGAGATCGGCATCGTCCCGGCCCGCCGGACGCGAGACCCGGAGGAGGTGTCGATCGCCTGGCAGATCGACGCCTACCGGTTTGAGCTGCCGCTGATGGCCTGCCCGATGGACAGCGTGGTGTCGCCCGCCACCGCCATCAGTATCGGCCGCCTGGGTGGGCTTGGCGTGCTCGACCTGGAAGGACTGTGGACGCGCTACGAGGACCCTGAGCCGCTGCTGGCCGAGGTCACCGAGCTCGACGAGCAGGCCGCCACCCGGCGGCTGCAGGCCATGTACGCCGAACCCATCTCCGAGGACCTCATCGGCCGCCGGATCGAGGAGATCGCGCGGGCGGGCGTGACCACCGCGGCGAGCCTGTCGCCGCAGCGGACCGCGAGGTACGCCAAGGCGGTGGTGGACGCAGGCGCGGACATCTTCGTGATCCGCGGCACCACGGTGTCTGCCGAGCACGTCTCCGGCCGGGCCGAACCGCTCAACCTCAAGCAGTTCATCTACGAGCTCGACGTCCCCGTGGTGGTAGGCGGCTGTGCGACCTACACCGCCGCGCTGCACCTGATGCGCACCGGCGCCGCCGGAGTCCTGGTGGGATTCGGCGGAGGTTCCGGCCACACCACGGTGACGGTCCTCGGTGTCGCGGTGCCGATGGCTACCGCGGTCGCCGATGTGGCCGCGGCGCGGCGCGACTACCTGGACGAGTCCGGCGGCCGCTACGTGCACGTGATCGCGGACGGGTCGATGACCAGCAGCGGCGACATCGCCAAGGCCCTGGCCATCGGCGCGGACGCGGTGATGGTGGGCTCCCCGCTGGCCCGGGCCGAGCAGGCCCCCGGCCGGGGCTACCACTGGGGCAGTGAGGCCAATCACACCGAGCTGCCCAGGGGAGCCCGGGTCCGGGTCGGCACGATCGGCACGCTCGAGCAGATCCTGCACGGCCCGTCCACCGTCCCGGACGGCTCGATGAACCTGATGGGCGCGCTGCGCCGGACGATGGCCACGGCCGGCTACTCCGACCTGAAGGAATTCCAGCGGGTCGAGGTGGTCGTCTCCGATTCCGGTCTGCCCGGCGGCCGCCGCTAGACTCCTGCGCATGGCTCAGCCAGCACCCTCCCAGCCAGCACCCTCCCAGCCAGCACCCTCCCAGCCAGCACCGTCCCAGCCCGCACCGTCACGGCCCCGGGTGCTTTCCGGCATCCAGCCCACCGCTGACTCTTTCCACCTGGGCAACTACCTGGGTGCCCTGCGCCAGTGGGTAGCTCTGCAGGACAGCTACGACGCCTTCTACTGCGTCGTCGACCTGCACGCGATCACGGTGCCGCAGGACCCGGCCCAGCTCTCCCGCCGGACCAGGATCGCCGCTGCCCAGCTGCTCGGCGCCGGGCTGGACCCGGACCGGTGCACCCTGTTCGTGCAGAGCCATGTGACCGAGCACGCCGAGCTGGCCTGGATCCTCAGCTGCCTGACCGGGTTCGGCGAGGCGAGCCGGATGATTCAGTTCAAGGACAAGTCCTCCAGGGACGGCCAGGACCAGGCCTCCGTCGGCCTGTTCACCTACCCCGTCCTGCAAGCCGCGGACATCCTGCTCTACCAGGCCGATCAGGTGCCGGTGGGCGAAGACCAGCGGCAGCACCTGGAGCTCAGCCGGACGTTGGCCAACCGGTTCAACCATAGGTTCGGCCCGACGTTCGTGCCGCCGCAGCCGTACATCCTGGCCGACGTGGCCAAGATCTATGATCTCCAGGACCCGACGGCCAAGATGAGCAAGTCGTCGTCCGCGCCGCAGGGCATCATCGACGTACTGGACGATCCGGCCGTGATCCGCAAGAAGATCGCTCGCGCGGTCACCGACGCGGGTTCGGAGGTCCGGGCCGACGCGGAGGCCAAACCGGGCGTGACCAACCTGCTCCGCATCTACTCGGCCCTGTCCGATGAGCCGGTCGCCGCGCTCGAGGCCAGGTACCAGGGCGCGGGCTACGGCGGGTTCAAGAAGGACCTGGCCGAGCTCGTGGTGGCCACGTTCGCCCCGATCAGGGAGCAGACGCAGCGGATTCTCGCCGATGAGGCCGGGCTGGACCGCGTGCTCGCCCGCGGGGCCGCGCAGGCCCGCCAGGTGGCCGGGCAGACCATGGCGGTCACCCGCGACCGCATCGGCCTGCTCCAGCCGGCCCCCTAACGCCGGGCCGGAAGCACCACCCACATCCTCCCCGCCGATTTTCGCGGCAGAAAGCGGTCCGGCCATGATCGTGGATCGCTAACCCCGCTATACGGGTAGTAACGATCCACGATGGTGAGCGCCGCCGGGCGTGACGTTTCTTCAGTCCCAGCAGAAGCAGCTTTCCCGGGCTGAGCTGAGCGGCGACACGGCGCCCCCGGAGTGTGAAGCGTGACGGTGCCAGCGGGCGCGGGTGATGCGGATGTTGCGGAAGAGGGCGCGGCGCGATCCGCTTGGGGGCCGGGGGCGCCGGCACGCTGGACGATTGAGCCGGCCAGGGCCGGCCCAGGTTTCCATCGTGCCGGCCGTAACCGACCCCTAGCAGCCCAATTTCCTCAACAATAATCGGCACAAAGGCCCCAAAGCTCGCAAAGACCCCTAAACTCCTAGGCCCCTAAACTCCTAGGCCCCTCGGCTCTCCTCACGCCAGCTAGGAGCCGCGGGCCGCCGCCGTCGGCTGTACCCGAAGCCGACCCCGGCCGCGACCAGCGCGACGCCGGTGAATCCGGCCGCCACAACAGACGGATTGCCGACGACCGGACCCAACCCGCTCGCCGTCACCCGCCCGCCGTGACCCGCTGACCCGCCGTGCTCCGCTGACCCGCCGTGCTCCGCTGACCCGCCCACCCCGCCTGACCGCCCCGCCCCCGCCGCCCCCGCCGCCCCCGCCGGCCCCGCCCCCGGCGACCCCGCCCCCAGCGCGCTGACTAGCGTCCCGACTCCAGGAACCTTGCCGTCCACCGCGAAACCCCAGTTCAGCAGGGCCTTCGCCGAGTCGATCTCGGTCAGCGCGGGGCAGCGCAGCAGGGTCACGATCAGCGTGACACCGTTCCGGCGGGCGATGCCCACGTAGGTAGCGCCCGCGGCGCTGGTCCAGCCGATCTTGCCGCCGATAGCGCCCGGGTAGCTGGTGAGCAGCGTGTTCTGGTTGACCAGGGTGACGCTCTTCTTCGCGCTCACGCCGAACTTCGCGGTGCGCGTCTCGTCGTACTTCATAAATGCGGGCAGTCGCAGCGCCTGCCGGGCGATCAGGGCCAGATCGTAGGCGGAGGTGCGCTGGCCGGGGGCGTCCAGCCCGTTGGGCTGGATGGCGACGGTGTCGTCGGCTTGCAGGTGCCGCGCCTCGGCGTTGATCGCCGCCATGCCCTTGGAGAAGGACCCGGTCGCCTGGGTCAGCGCGACCGCGGCGTCGTTGGCGGAGATCGTCAGCAACGCGGTGAACAGATCGGAGATCCGGTAGGCGTGCCCGGTGAGCAGGCCGACGGCGTTCGCAGGGACCGAGGTGGCCTGCTTGCTCGCGACCACGGTGGCGTCCGGGTTAAGCAACGGGATCAACGTGACCGCGGTGAGCATCTTGAGCGTGCTGGCCGGGCGGTACCACCCGTGCGGGTCCTTGGCCGCGAGCACCTGACCGGTGCCAGCGTCGGCGATGACGAACGCCGATGCCTTCACCCCCGGCACCCCCCGCACCCCCCGCACCCCCGGGTCCGAGCCGTAGTCGACCACGATCCCGTGCCCGGAAAGCTTGCTCCCCCCGATGGCCTGCGGGAGCCCCCCGGCCGCCGCGCCCGGGACCGCCAGAAAAGCGTCGGCCACCACGAATGCGCCGGCGGCGCAAAGCAGCACGGCCCGCAGACCAGGCCGATCACGCATGAGCCTCCTTGCGTTCACCATGGGCCGGGCTCCCACCGCGAAGTAACCTGGGCATATGGAGCGTACGTCCGAATCAGGTCTTCGCATCGATCCCGTCTACGACGACAGCAAGCTTACGGATTTCCGGCCGGAAACAGCCCTAGGAAGGCCCGGAAAGTACCCGTTTACTCGCGGGGTGTATCCGCGGATGTACGTCGACCGCCCGTGGACGATGCGGCAATATGCCGGCTTCGCCACCGCCGCGGAGTCCAATCGCCGGTATCACGAGCTTATCGAGGCCGGTACCACGGGGCTTTCCGTCGCCTTCGACCTGCCCACGCAGATGGGCTACGACTCGGACGCCCCGATCGCGCACGGCGAGGTAGGCAAGGTCGGGGTGGCGATCGACTCCATCGACGACATGCGCACGCTATTCAGCGACATCCCGCTGGAGGGCGTGTCCACCTCGATGACGATCAACGCGCCGGCCGCGGTCCTGCTGCTGATGTACCAGACGGTCGCGGAGGAGCAGGGCGCGCAGCCGGACAAGCTCACCGGGACGATCCAGAACGACGTGCTCAAGGAGTACATCGCCCGGGGCAC
The DNA here is from genome assembly GCA_050010815.1 of Streptosporangiaceae bacterium. Classification (GTDB taxonomy): domain Bacteria; phylum Actinomycetota; class Actinomycetes; order Streptosporangiales; family Streptosporangiaceae; genus Palsa-504. The sequence goes on from JBEKKH010000018.1 coordinate 21,688, forward strand.
CTACATCTACCCACCGCGCCCGTCGCTGCGCCTGGTCGCCGACACCTTCGCCTACTGCCACCGGGAACTGCCGAAGTGGAACACGATCTCCATCTCCGGCTACCACATGGCCGAGGCCGGCGCGACGCCGGTGCAGGAGATCGCGTTCACGCTGGCCAACGCCAAGGAGTACGTCCGGGCCGCGCTGGCGGCCGGGCTCAGTATCGATGACTTCGGCCCCCGGCTGTCGTTCTTCTTCGTCGCCCGGACCACGCTACTGGAGGAGGTGGCCAAGTTCCGCGCGGCCAGGCGGCTGTGGGCGCACATCATGAAGGACGAGTTCGGAGCCCAGGACCCCAGGTCGCAGATGCTGCGGTTCCACACCCAGACGGCCGGCGTGCAGCTCACCGCGCAGCAGCCCGAGGTGAACATGGTCCGGGTGAGCCTGCAGGCCCTGGCGGCCGTGCTGGGCGGTACGCAGTCGCTGCACACCAACTCCTTCGACGAGGCGCTCGCGCTGCCCAGCACCAAGGCGGCCCGGCTGGCGCTGCGCACCCAGCAGGTGATCGCGTACGAGAGCGACCTGACTGCGACGGCCGACCCGTTCGCGGGCTCCTACGTGATCGAGTCGATGACCGATGAGGTCGCATCGGCCGCCGCCGAGCTGATCGACCGGATCGAGGACATGGGCGGGGCCGCGGCGGCGATCGAGCAGGGTTTCCAGAAGCAAGAGATCGAGGTCGCGGCCTACCGCATCGCCCGCGAGATCGACGAGGGTGAACGGGTCATCGTCGGCGTGAACAAGTTCGTCTCCGAGAGCGAGGAGCCTTACCGGCCGCTCCGCTCCGATCCCGCCCTGGAAGCCGAGCAGGTCGCCCGGCTGGCCGCCGTCCGGGACCGGCGGGACCAGGCCAGCGCCGACCGGGCGCTTGCCGCCCTGAAGAAAGCGGCCGAAGGCACCGATAACGTGCTTTACCCGCTGCGGGACGCACTGCGATCCGACGCCACTCTCGGTGAGGTCTGCGATGCCTTGCGAGATGTTTGGGGCGAGTACCGGCCCGAAACAATGTGACAACTTAACAATGCCGGCCTGGAGGTCAGCCATGCCTATCGAGTGGAATCCTTCCCGCGGTGCGACGCTCGGTGTCGAATGGGAGCTGCAGCTCATCGACGCCGAGACGAAGCTGCTCCGCCAGGAGGCGGGGAAACTGCTCGACGAACTGCCCGTGGCAGGCGACACCGGCGAGCACCCGCGGATCCGCCACGAGCTGATGCAGTCCACGCTTGAGCTGGTCACGGGCATTTGCAGCACGGTGGCCGAGGTGAAGGACGACCTCACAGAGACGATCGCTGAACTGCAGCGGGCAACCGCCGAGCACGGTATCCTATTGGCGTGTGCCGGCACTCATCCGGTGAGTAACTGGCAGGATGCGACGATGGCGCCTATCCAGCGCTACGCCGAGCTTGTCGAGGAAATGCAGTGGCTAGCCCGCCGGATTCAGACTTTCGGCGTGCACGTTCACGTGGGGATTCGTGACGAGAGTAAGGCGATTCCGATCGTCAATGCGCTCGCCGCTTATCTTCCGCACTTTCTTGCCATTACCGCGTCGAGCCCGTTCTGGTGCGGGTACGACACCGGGCTTGCCTCCAGCAGGTCCGTGACGTTCGGCGCGCTACCGACGGCGGGAACGCCGCAACGGCTGACGGACTGGAAACAGTTCGAGGATTACATGGACACTCTGCTGCGTGCTGGGACGATTCGCAGCATCAAGGAGGTCTGGTGGGATATCCGGCCACACCCGGACTTCGGCACCGTGGAGATCCGCATGTTCGACGGGGTGCCGACGCTGCGCGAGGTGGGCATGGTCGCCGCGCTCTCGCAGTGCCTGGTCCAGCTGTTCGACTTCCAGCTGGATCGCGGGTACACGCTGCCTTCCCCCTCGTCCTGGGTCGTCAGGGACAACAAGTGGCGCGCGACGCGGTACGGGCTGGACGCGATCGTGATCACTGACGAGGCCGGCGCCACCGCGCCGCTGCGCGACGAGCTGTACGAGCTGCTGGCCGAGCTTGAGCCGGTCGCGGCCAGGCTCGGCTGCGCCGATGAGCTCGCCGTGGTCGCGGACGTGCTCGAGCACGGCGCCTCCTACGAACGGCAGCGGCGCGTCTACGCCCGCACCGGTGACCTGACCAGCGTGGTGGACGCCCTGATCACCGAGTTTGCCGAAGACAGGTTCTGCACGAGTAGGGACGGTGAGTATGGCCGGCGGTGATCTGATCACGGATCTTGGCGTGTTCCTGGCCGAGCACGAGACCGAGCTGATCGAGTTCCGCCGCGATCTGCACGCGCACCCCGAGCTGGCCGACGCCGAGCACCGCACCACCCGCCGGGTCGCGATGCGGCTGGCCGCGGAGGGCCTGCAACCGGTGATCTTGCCCAAGGGCACGGGCCTGGTCGTCGATATTGGCTCGGAGCAGGATTCTTCCGCCGAACGGCCGGTGGTAGCACTGCGAGCGGACCTCGATGCGCTGCCGATGAGGGACGACAAGGACGTGCCCTACCGCTCCACGGTGCCCGGTGTATGCCATGCCTGCGGCCACGACGTGCACACCACGGTCCTGCTCGGGGCGGGCATCTTCCTGGCCCGCCAGGCCGCCGCGGGCCTGCTGCCCGGGCGGGTCCGGCTCATCTTCCAGCCCGCCGAGGAGGCGGCCGGCGGTTCGCTGGACGTGATCGCGGCGGCCGGCATCGCCTCGGTCGGCCGGATCTTCGCGCTGCACTGCGACCCCCGGCTGGACGCCGGTTATCTCGGCGTGCGGTCGGGTGCGATCACCGCGGCCTGCGACAAGATCGAGGTGCGGGTCTCCGGGCCGGGCGGCCACACCGCCCGGCCGCACCTGACCGCCGACCTGATCTACGCGCTCGGCAAGATCATCACCGAGGTGCCGGCCGCGCTATCCCGGCGGGTCGACCCGCGGTCCAGTCTCAGCCTGGTCTGGGGCCGGGTCAGCGCGGGGACCGTGGCCAACGCCATCCCCGACGCCGGGGTGGTCGAGGGGACCGTGCGCTGCCTGGACGACCAGGCCTGGCACTCGGCGCCCGACCTGCTCAAGGAGCTGATCGACTCGGTGGCCTCCGCATACGGGCTGCAGGCCGAATTCAGCTACCAGCGCTACGTGCCGCCCACGGTCAACGATCAGGCCAGCACGGCCATGATTTCCGCCGCGGCGCTTGGCGTGCTCGGCGCGGGCTCGGTCGTGCAGTCGCCGCAAAGCCTCGGCGGCGAGGACTTCGCGTGGTACCTGGAGTCCATCCCCGGCGCGCTGGCCCGGCTGGGCACCCGGGTGCCCGGCTCGACGGCCTCGCTCGACCTGCACCAGCCGTCGTTCGACATCGACGAGCGCGCCATCGGCGTGGGGGTCAGGGTGATGGCGGCCACCGCGGTCACCGCCCTGTGGGACGACGGGGCCATGGTGGCCCAGCCGCTGCCCGGCGTCACCGGCGCCTTACCCGCTCACCCGCCGCCCGGCACCGGTTAGCCCGCACCCCGAGGGGCCGTTACGCTTGATGAGGTTCGTGGCTTACCGCCCGATCTTCATCGTGGAGGGTGCGGCAGCATGACAGCTAACCAGTCGTCAGGCGGCTCACCGTCGAGCGGCACGCCGAACGGGGCGCCGCCGGGGGCGCTCTCTGGTGTGCCTGCCCCGGGCGGCAAGCCGCGCAGCTGGCTGCGCGGCGGCACCGCCGGGCCGGGGAATGTCCAGACCTTCCGCTCGCCGACCGCCCTGGTCGTCTGGGTCGTATGGCTGCTGTTCGCGGTGGGCAACTGGGTCGACCTGGCCGTGCAGGGGCGGGACCACACCTCGGTGGTCGCGGCGGCCCTGCTGCTGGTGGCGACCGGGATCGCCTACGTGACCGCGCAACGCCCCAGGATCATCGCGGACGACACCGGGGTCACGATCAGGAACCCGCTGCGTGATCACCGGATCGGCTGGGCCGGCGTGATCAAGGTGGACCTGGTGGACCTGCTCCGGGTGCACTGCAGTTTGAATCCGGGCACTTTGGATCCGGGTGCCGTGGACCCGGCCGCCGCGGGCGGCAAGAAGGACCGCAAGGTCATCAGCGCCTGGGCCGTGCACTACTCGCGCCGCCGCCGGCTCACCGCCGAGGTGCGGTCCCGCCGGGGGCCGGGCTCCCGGCGCTCGTCGTTCGGCCTGCCGTCGGGAGGCGGCCGGGGCCTGGGCTACGGCGACATGGTAAGCGGTCCCGCCCCGGCCAGTTCCGCCTCCACCGCCGAGGCGGACGCGGAAATGGTCGTCCGCCTGCTCAGCGAGCGCGCCACCGCCGCCCACGCCGAGCTGGTCTGGGCCACCGGAACCGTAGACATCGCCCACCCCGCCGACCCGGCGGACCCCGCCAGCCCCGTCCCCGCAGCCGGGCCCGCCGGTTGGCTCGACCCGCTGAAGAGCGCCTGGAGCACCTCAGCGATCGCCGCCCTCCTCATTCCCGCGCTCATCCTGCTCGTCATCTGCCTCGTCTGAACCCGCCCCGGGCTAGGTCCAGGGCGGATCGGGCCTGGTGCTGGCGTCGCCGAGCTTGGCGCAGGGCCGCGCGCGCAGCGCCGCGACGTAGTCCGCGGGCGCGCCGGCCTGCTCGGCGGCCTCGGCCAGGATGCCGATGTTCCTGGCCGAGGGCAGCCCGCCTTCGTAGAAGTTGAGCACGTACAGCCAGGCCAGCACGTTGCCGTCGAGGGTGTCCACCCGGACTTTGGCCTTGCGGTAGTAGCCGAGATTGGCCCCGTCCCAGTTGTCGAGTTCCTTCTCGTCGTTCTCAGACACGTCGTAGAGCACGACGAAGACCCGGGCGCCGGCCGCCTCGACCACGGTCGCCAGCGCCCCGTCCCAGCCGATGTCCTCACCGCCGAACGTCAGCCGCCATCCCTCCAGCCAGCCAGTGCCCCGCTGCGGTGAGTGCGGGCAACGCACCACCATCTGTGCCGGGTCCATGTTGCTGCCGTAGGCGGCGTACAGTGCCACGGGGGAAAGCGTACGGCGTCCCGCGGCCAGGTGCCGCGGATTGACCCGCGCCTGATACCCGACTGCGACCAACTCACTGCGGGAGAATCGGTAATCGTGACGTTGCTTCGGCGCAGAATCGTGATCCTCGGCGGCGGCCCCGGCGGCTACGAAGCCGCCCTCGTCGCGGCCCAGCTGGGCGCCGACGTCACCGTTGTCGATTCCGACGGTCTCGGCGGTGCCTGCGTGCTCACCGACTGCGTGCCTTCTAAGACCCTCATCGAGACCTCCAACGCGATGACGATGCTGAACCGGGCGCCCCGGCTCGGCATCGCCACCGGCGGCCTGGCCACCGTCAACGCCGCCCGGCTGTACGAGCGGATCACCGACCTGGCCCGGGCCCAGTCCCAGGACATCAGCGCCCGGCTTGCCGCCGAGGGCGTGCCGGTGATCGCCGCCCACGGCCGCCTGACCAGCGCGGGCACGGTCCAGGCGGGCGACGAGCAGATCCCGGCGGACGCGATCCTGCTCGCCACCGGGGCCCGGCCTCGTGTCCTGCCCGGTGCGGACCCCGACGGCGAGCGCATCTTGACCTGGCGGCAGCTTTATGACCTCACCGAACTGCCCCGCGATCTGGTCGTGGTCGGCTCGGGCGTCACCGGGGCCGAATTCGCCAGCGCCTATCAGGCCCTCGGTTCGCGCGTCACGCTGGTGTCCTCGCGGGACCGGGTGCTGCCGCAGGAAGACGAGGACGCGGCCAGCCTGATCGAGGATGTGTTCCGCCGCCGCGGCATGATCGTGCTGGGCCGGTCGCGGGCGCAGGCGGTCAGCCGGGACCGCGATAGCGTCACGGTGACCCTGGAAGATGGCCGGACCGTGACCGGCAGCCATTGCCTGCTCACCGTGGGCATGATCCCCAGGACCGACGGCATCGGCCTGGACGAGGCCGGCGTGAAGCTGGATGCGCACGGTTTCGTCGAGGTCGACCGCGTGTCGCGGACGTCGGCGGCCGGCGTCTACGCGGCGGGCGACTGCACCGGCGTGCTGATGCTGGCCTCGGTCGCGGCCATGCAGGGCCGGATCGCGATGTGGCACACCCTCGGCGAGGCGGTCGGCCCGCTGCGGCTCGGCCACGTCTCCGCCACGATCTTCACCGATCCGGAGATCGCCACCGTAGGCGTCTCGCAGCGGGCGGTCACCGCGGGCCAGGTCTCCGCCCGGGTGCTGAAGCTGCCGCTGGCCACCAACCCGCGGGCCAAGATGGCCGGGGTCAGCGACGGTTTCGTGAAGCTGTTCACCAGCCCGGGCACCGGCGTGGTGCTCGGCGGCGTGGTGGTAGCCCCGCGAGCCAGCGAGCTGATCATGGCCGTCTCGGTCGCGGTCGAGCAGCGCCTGACCAGCGAGCAGCTGGCCCGCACCTTCGCCGTCTACCCCTCCATGTCGGGCAGCGTGACCGAGGCAGCCAGGAAACTCATGGAGTTCACCGGCGACATCCCCTAGCCGCTCATCATCATCAGCTCCCCATGAGCCCGGGGGGTCAGCGCATCCTCGCCGCCCCCGCCTATCCCACCGCGCTCCCCGGCGTCCCGAACGCTCCGCCTGACCACTCAGCTCCACCCGTCCCACTCAGCTCAGCCCACCGCCATTTTCCGTAGTGGATCCGCGCTTGGCGGTGGATCCAGTGTACGGGGATGCACCGGATCCACCACGGAGCCCGGATCCACCCCAATCATTCCCCCCGGCCGCTTCACCACAGCAAGGTACGTACCGTTCCGGCACACGCGTACCAGCCCAGCCGCCCCGGCCCGCGCCAACCCCGGCCCGCGCCACCGCCCCGCCCCGGCCCGCGCGTTCGCTCAGTGCGCGGGGCCGGCCCAGGTCGGGATCGTTGGGCGGCTCGAGTCCGTGCCGCCGCATCCGGGAAACCCGGACGTCGTCGGCGTACATCGCGACGATTCCCACGCTGCAGATTCCGAACAGCGCGGGGACCATGACGCGGATCCAGATCGCGCCGGGCAGCAGCGCGAGCAGCGCGCACAGCGGCAGCATGAGGACCAGGTGCCGGACGGTCAGCCGGGTGCGCCAGCCGGCGTCGGTCAGCTCGTGCCTGACCCATTCGCGGTTACGTTCGGGCAGCCTGACGCCGATTGCGAACAGCGTCTTCCCCCCGGCGCTGGGATCTCCGGGGAGCTTGCTCACCGGAAATCAGTCTTCGAGCTGGCAGATGGTGACGCCGGCCGTGACGGTCTGGCCTACCTCGACAGACAGGCCGGTGACCGTGCCGTCCTTATGCGCGGTCAGCGGCTGCTCCATCTTCATGGCCTCCAGCACGACCACCACGTCGCCGGCCGACACCTGCTGTCCCTCGGCCGCGGCGATCTTGACGATGGTGCCCTGCATCGGGCTAAGAAGAAGGTTGCCCCCCTGGCCTCGGGGGGACGACCCCCCCAGACCCCCCCGCTTACGGGGGGAACCTTCCCCCCGTGCCCCCCGGGG
>JBEKKH010000019.1:0-31015 GCA_050010815.1 Streptosporangiaceae bacterium
CACCCGCAGGCCCCCCACCCGCAGGCCCCTCACCCGCTGGTCCCGCCGGAGCGGTGCTTCCCCCCGCCCCGACCGTGGCCAGCGCGGTGGCCCGCCGCTGCGCCTGCTGAGCCGGAGCGGAGGAGCCGGCCCGCCGGGGCCGGCCGAAGGCGAAATCGCCGGCGAACGCGACCACCGACAAGGAGTAGATGACCAGCGCCGCGATCAGGAAGTCGTTGCTGACGTGGCCTAGGGCAAGGTTGACAGGCATAGCCCTTACTCTCCCTCGGGTGGGGTAGGCGCGGCCGGGATGTGCGGCGGCGCCGCATGATCCTGCGCGGCTTTATGGTGAGCGCTGCGGAGCTCGGCGGCGAGCGATGCGAACTCTTCCTCGAAGGCGCCGCTGGCATCGGTACGGGTGAGGCCGCCGACGTACATCGTCGTGCCGTCCTGGCCGGCCCGGGCCCGGACGAAGACCCGCCTGCGGCGGACCAGGAAGGAAAGCACCAGCCCGCCCAGGGCGGCCATGCCGCAGATCAGCGCGGGCAGCTGGCCCGGGTCGTGCGTGATGGTCAGGCTGGCCCACTGGCGGTAGCCGGTGAAGGTGATCGTGCCCTGGCCGTCCGGCAGCTTGTACGACTGGCCGATCCGCAGCAGCTCCGGGGCCGCCGTCAGCTGCCGCATCCCGGCGGTGTTCATCGCGTAGACGGACTGCGAGGCGCCCGAATTCATGCCGAGGTTTCCCGCGTACGCGATCAGGCTGACCACCGGGTTGTCGGCGGCGGGAAACACGGACTCCAGCGTGCCGTCGATGTCCACCGCGGTCGGCACGAAGACGCCGGTGAAGCCGAGCTGCTCCGGCTGCGCGCCCGACACCTTCAGCACGCCCTCGGACAGGAAGTTTCCCGTCGCGCCTGCGATGAAGGGCTGCGGACCGTCGAAGACGACCTGGCCGCGGGCATCGGTCACCTTGAACGCCGGTGCGTACCCGTGCCCGATCAGGTAAACCTTCGCGCCGTCCACCGACAGCGGGTGGTTGACCTCGATACGAGCGGAACGGGCCGGACCGCCCGGCTGCGAGGTGTAGCTGACCTGAGCGTCGAACGCGGACGGCTGACCGCGCTGCTCGCCGGAGGCGATGTAGCTGGCGTCGAAGCTGTTCAGCGTGATCGAGAACGGCGGGAGGTCGGCGGCCGTGACGAGCCGGCCCGGGTAGAACTCGTCCAGCGAGCTCTGGGTATCGGTGAAGCTGTCGCCCTGGACGAGCAGCCGGTCGGCCTTGTAGCCGAAGAGCCCGCCGAGCGCGATCGACACAAGCACCCCGAGCAACGCCAGGTGGAAGAGCAGGTTGCCTGCTTCCCGCAGGTACCCCTTCTCCGCAGAGATCCAGTGCTCCTCCTGCTTTTCTGGCTGATCCCCGGGCGCCGTTTCTGGCTGCTCCGCGGGTAGGTCCGGGGCGGCGGGACCGTCCCCGGGGCCCGCGGACCCAGCCGAAGCGACCGGGCGGCGGAGCCGGAACCCGTGGGCGGACAGCACGTGCGCCGCCGTCTCGGCCGCGGCCGCCGGGGCCAGCGAGGTGGCGTACTCGGCGAACCTGGGCAGCCTGGCCAGGTTGCGCGGGGCCCGCGGCGGCAGGGTGCGCGCCGAGCCGACCAGCCGGAACGTGCGCGGCACCACGCAGCCCACCAGGGAGGCGAACAGCAGCAGGTAGATGGCCGCGAACCAGGGCGCGGCGAAGACGTTGAACAGCCCGAGGTGGTTCAGCAGGGGCGCGAGGGTCTTATGGGAGGTGTAGTACTGCTGCACCCCGGCCGGGTTGTTGCCCGCCTGCGGCAGGATGGATCCCGGCACGCTGGCCAGGGCCAGCAGGAACAGCAGGACCAGCGCGATCCGCATCGAGGTGAGCTGCCGCCAGGACCATTTCAGCCAGTCGGTGAGCCCGAACGTGCCCCCTGGCGATCCCGGCCCCGGACGCGGCGAGCCGTCCCGCTCGGCGGGCGCCGGGTCGAAGGGGTCCGTTTCCGGCACCCGCACGTCGGTCATCGGGTCACCACCTCGGTGGCCGTCTTACCGGTGACCTTGGCGAGGATCGTGGTCAGCACCGGGTACGTGATCGAGCCGAAGATCGCCCCGGCGATGTGCCCGGTTCGGTCGATCACCAGCGTGGTGGGGGTACTCGCGATGGGCACCACCGAGGTGAAGTCGGCCGTGACCGCCGAGCTCGGATCGGCCACGCTCGGATACGTGATGCCGAAGCCGCGTACGAAGGCCTCCGCGCTGGCCGTGGTATCCCGCTCGTCCACGCCCAGGAAGGCCACCCCGGACGAGCGGTAAAGAGCCGCCACCGAGGCCAGCGTCGAGGCCTCCTCGCGGCACGGCACGCACCATGACCCCCAGAAATTGAGCACCACGACCTGGCCGCGGTAGGAGGCGAAGTCCAGCCGCGCCCCAGCCAGCGTGGTGCCGGTGAAATCGGGGGCGGCCGGGCGGTGCCCGGCCTTATAGAGCACGGCGCTGTCGCTGCCGTCGACGTCGGTCACGTTGCTGGGTCCGCCCGTAGCCCACCCCGCCACCAGCACCACGGTAAGCAGCACCGCGGCGAGCACGGCCGCTACCAAGACGACCGTGCGGCGCCCAGCTAGCCATACCGGGGCTCTGAACACGGGCGGATCCTTGCGATCTCCTACAGCGGGTAGTACAGGCCTATTGTGCCGCATCGCCCTGGGCGACCTGTCGCCGGGCCGGCACCGCGTAGGACACGCCGGTCAACCGGTCACCGGAATAATTGAAGCTGGTCACGCTGCCGGTGGCGCATTCACGCGCGGCGGGGTTGTGCCACAGCGGCTTGCCCTCGGCCATCCGCCTGGACACCCAGATGGGCAGCTGATGGCTGACGCACACCGCCTCGGCGCCGGTCGCAGCCACCCGTGCGACCTCGAGCATGGCGGCCATCCTGGCCGCGACGTCCCGGTACGGCTCGCCCCAGGACGGCCGGAACGGGTTGATCAGGTACCGCCAGTGCCCCGGGCGCCGCAGCGATCCGTCGCCCACACCGAACGCCAGGCCCTCGAAGTGGTTGGTCGACTCGATCAGCCGCTTGTCCGTGACGATGTCAAGTCCCAGCCGTTCCGCTATCGGCTGCGCGGTCTCCTGGGCTCGCTCGAGCGGTGAGCAGAACAGGGAAACCACGGGCCGTTCGGCGAAAAAATCCGCGGCGGCGATGGCCATCAGCCGCCCTTCTGCGGACAGGTGGTATCCGGGCAGGCGGCCGTAGATGACGCCGCTCGGGTTTTCCACCAGGCCGTGCCTGAGCAGGTGGACGATGGTTGTGTCGGACATAGCCCGGCCAGCTTACCCACTCATGACCAGCGCCGGAGTGAGCACGTCGCGGATTGCCTGGCTACCATCGGGCCCATGACGCCTGACCTCGCGGACCACGAGCTCACTGCTTTCCTGGCCGACTTCAATGCCCGGCAGCTCTCCTCCGCGGCCGATACCGGAGCGGCCGCCCTGCGAGCGGCGGCCGCCGGGCGGGCCGCGGCTAGAGCCAAGGGGCCGGAGCTGACCGCCGTCCGTGACCTCCGGGTACCGCCGGACGGCCGTGCCGCTCGGCTGTACCGGCCCGCCGGCCAGGCCGCCGCCCTTGTCCTCTACCTGCATGGCGGCGGCTTTGTGTTCGGAGACCTGGAGACCCACGACCGCGCCTGCCGACGCCTCGCCGATCGCTCGCGCGTGCCGGTGCTCGCCCTGGACTACCGCCGGGCACCTGAGCATCCGTGGCCCGCGGCTGTCGACGACGCCGTCGCAGCCCTGCGGTGGATCGCGTCGCGGCCGCCAGAGCTGCCGCTAGCACCGGCGGCGGTAGCCATCGCGGGCGACAGTGCCGGCGGCACGATCGCCGCCCTGGCCTGCGTGCGCCTGCGCGATGAAACACCCGACATGCTGCCCCGCGTGCAACTGCTGATCTACGCGAACACCGATCTCGGCAATTCGGGTGCCTCGATGCGCGAGAAGGGTCACGGCTTCGGACTGGACGTTGCTGATATCGAGTGGTTCAACCGTCAGTGGGTCCCCGAGCCAGCCATGCTCACCGATCCGCGAGTGAGTCCGCTTTTCGTGCCCGACCTGGCCGGTCTTCCTGCCACAGTCGTCGTCACCTGCGAGCACGACCCGCTATGCGACCAGGGCGAGGCCTACGCCGGGCGCCTCCTGGAAGCCGGCGTTCCCACGACCGTTCGCCGCGAGCCTGGCATGGTCCACAACTTCATGCTCTGGGACACGATCTCTCCGGCCTGTGCCGCCGCCGCCGATCGCATCGCGGACGACCTCGCTGCATCGCTGCGGCAACAGGACTCCCCGGTTACCGTCGTGGCCTCGTCTCAGCCGCCCCACCAGCCCTAACCGCACCGCAACCCAGTGTATGGATGTGGCACCCTGCACCAAAGAGTGTGCAGGGTGCCACATCCATACGTAACCTGGGGCGTCAGCGGGGCAAGGCGGAGGCGTCAGGCGGCTAGCGCGGCGGCGGCGGCTTGGGCGGCGGCGGGCAGGGCGGCCTCGATGCGGGCCAGGGCCTGCTCATCGTGGGCGGCGGAGAGGAACCACGCCTCGAAGGGCGACGGCGGCAGGTAGACGCCGCCGTCGAGCATGGCGTGGAAGAACGCGGCGTAGGCGGCGGCCGACTGCTCTTTCGCGTCGGCGAAGGAAGCCACCGGGGCCGACCGGCCGAGGAACACGGAGAACAGGTTGCCCGCCTCGGACAGCCAGAACGGCACGCCCGCCGAGGTCAGCGCGGAAGAAGTCAGCTTCGCCGCGGTACCGGCCGCGGCGTCGACGCGCGCGTACACCTCGGGGGTGCAGGCACGCAGGGTGGCCAGCCCCGCCGCGACCGCGAGCGGGTTACCCGACAGCGTGCCAGCCTGGTAGACAGGACCCGCCGGGGCGAGCCTGGACATGATCTCAGCGCGGCCGCCGAAGGCCGCGCACGGCAGCCCGCCGCCCATCACCTTGCCGAACGTCACCAGGTCACCCGGCACACCATCGACGCCGTACCAGCCCGCGGAGGTGACGCGGAACCCGGTCAGCACCTCGTCCATGATCAGCAGGGCGCCGGCCGACCGGCACAAGGACGCCAGCGCGGCGTTGAACCCGGCGGCGGGCGGCACGATCCCCATGTTCGCCGGGCAGGCCTCCGTGATCACGCACGCGATCGAGCTGCCGCGGTCCGCGAACACCGCAGCGACGGCGTCGATGTCGTTGTAGGGCAGCACGATGGTGTCCGCGGCGGCGGCTCCGGTGACGCCGGGGGAATCGGGTAGCCCGAACGTCGCCACGCCCGAGCCCGCCGCCGCGAGCAGCGCATCCACGTGCCCGTGGTAACAGCCGGCGAACTTGACCACGAGCGAGCGGCCGGTGAACCCGCGGGCCAGCCGGACGGCGGACATCGTGGCTTCGGTCCCCGAGTTGACCAGGCGGACCTGCTCGACCGGGGTACGCGCCACGATCTCCTCCGCCAGCTCCACCTCACCCGGCGTGGCCGTGCCGAACGAGGTCCCGTTCGCCAGCGCGGCGGAGATGGCCTCGAGCACCGGCGGATGGGCGTGCCCGAGGATCATCGGGCCCCACGAGCACACCAGGTCGACGTACTGGCGGCCGTCCGCGTCGGTCAGGTAAGGTCCCGAGCCGCGGACCATGAACCGGGGCACGCCGCCGACCGAGCCGAACGCGCGCACCGGCGAGTTCACGCCACCCGGCGTCACCTCGAGCGCCCGCGCGAACAGGGCGGCGCTGCGGTCGGTCACTCTCTGCTGTCCTTCACCCCGGGGCCTCGCAGGCGTCGACGATGAACTCGAGCAGCCGCAGCGCGTCCGGCAGCGGGTGCTCCTGCGGAGTGCGCACCCAGCGCGAGCCGAGGGCGCCGGCGTAGCGCGACGGCGGGGCGAGCACGTAGCTGTCCCGGCAGTGCCACCTCAGGCCCTCGACGACGCTTTCCGGCTCGGAGTCGAGCCCGCAGGACCACCACTCGTCTTCGTCGGCGGGCGAGCCCCTGGTGACCACGAAGAACAGCATCCGGTCCTGGCCGAGCACCGCCACCGGGCCGACCGCCACCCCGGCGGCCTCGATCCGCTCGAGCGCGGCGGCGCCGCGCTCGATCGGCACGTCGAGCGCATCAAAAACCCGCCCGGTGACGAGTATGACGTTCGCCTCCGGGCGGGTTTCCCACCAGCTCGCAATCACGTTTTCGTCGACGGTCGCCTGCAGCTGCCAGGCCGGCGACACCGGGTGCGCCCCGGGTGCGGGACACCCGAGCCGGTCACACGAGCATCCCCGGCTCGGCTCAAGGGCGGCGGCCTTGCCGTGATACGGGTGCTCACCCACGCACACCGGCCAGCCCATGGCCGCGTACTGGGCCGCTACGATGCCCATCGGCTGATCACGTTCCGCCGCCCGGCCGCGAACCCCACGACCTCGGCGCCGCACAACGTCGACCATAAATTCCCGCCACTCTCCTGTTTCGCTCTGTCACCTATCGTAGGGCACGCGGTACGGGCCGTTCGGCTTATTGGGCTAGGCGGGCTGGCCGCTACGGTCACGGTGTGAACATCCTCAGGGTTGCAGCCGGCGAGCTACCTCGGCCGCCCAGTAGGTCATGATGACGCTCGCCCCGGCTCGGCGGATGGCCGTCAGCGTCTCGGAGATCACCCGGTCCCGGTCCAGCCAGCCGTTGTTGGCCGCCGCCTCGACCATCGCGAACTCACCGCTGACCTGGTACGCCGCGACGGGCAGCGAGAAGGTGTCGGCGACCCGCCTGATGATGTCCAGGTAGGCCAAGGCCGGCTTGACCATCACCATGTCGGCGCCCTCATCGACGTCAAGGGCCACCTCGCGCAGGGCCTCGACCGCGTTGGCCGGATCCTGCTGATGGCTCGCCCGGTCACCGAACGCCGGCGCACCCTCGGCCGCCTCCCGGAACGGGCCGTAGAAGGCCGACGCGTACTTGGCCGAGTAGGCGCAGATTCCGACCTCTTCGTGACCCGCTGTGTCCAGCGCCGCCCTGATCGCTGCGACCTGCCCGTCCATCATCCCGCTCGGCGCCACCATGTGCGCGCCCGCCTGCGCCTGGGCCACCGCGATGGCGGCGTACCGCTCCAGGGTGGCGTCGTTGCCGACGTCGCCCGAGGAGGTGAGCAGCCCGCAGTGGCCGTGGTCGGTGTACTCGCACAGGCACAGGTCGGCCATGATGACGCACGCATCGCCGGTCTCCGCGCGCAGATCGGCGAGGGCGAGCTGAGAGATGCCCGCCGGGTCATCGGCCGCCGACCCGCGGCCGTCCTTGGCGCCGGGAATGCCGAACACGATGATCCCGCCCACGCCGGCCGCCACCGCCTCCGCGGCCGCCTTGCGCAGGCTGTCCCGGGTGTGCTGGACCACGCCCGGCATCGAGCCGATCGGCTGCGGTTCGGACAGGCCCTCCTTGATGAACACGGGCAGCACCAAGTCGCCGGAGCGCACCGAAGTCTCGGCCACGAGCCTGCGCAGGGCCGGGGTGCGGCGCAGCCGCCGGGGACGCGCGACGGGATATCCATTGCTCATATCGGTACCTCCGGAACGGTTAGCAGCCACACCTTAGCGGCCAGGCCAGCCTCGGCGCAGGCGGCCTCAGCGCGGCGAACCCTCAGCGCAGCCGGCGGCGGGCGCCACGACGACGCTCGCTGGGGCGCCTGACCGGTTCGCCCGCCTCGGCCGCCGCGTCCCGCAGGCTCGCTCCGTACTTAGCCATCTCATCGACCAGCGCCGCCATCGACGGCTTGGGCGCCGTCACGTCCACCCGGAGCCCGAACTCGGCCGCGGTCTTGGCCGTCTGCGGTCCGATGACCCCGATCACCGTGACCGCATGCGGCTTGCCCGCGATCCCGACCAGGTTCCGCACGGTGGAGGACGAGGTGAACAGGACCGCGTCGAAGCCTCCGCCCTTGATGGCCTCGCGGATCGGCGCGGGCGGCGGCGCGGCCCGGACCGTCCGGTACGCCGTCACGTCCTCGGCCTCCCAGCCGAGGTCGAGCAGGCGGGCCAGCAGCGTCTCGGTCGCGATGTCGGCGCGGGGCAGCAGCACCCGGTTGATCGGGTCGAGCAGGTCATCGTAGGGCGGCCAGACCGCGGCGAGCCCCTCGGCCGACTGGTCGCCTTCCGGGACCAGATCTGGCCGGATGCCGAACTCGAGCAGCGATGCGGAGGTCTGCTCGCCCACGGCGGCGACCTTGACTCCGGCGAACGCCCGGGCGTCCAGGCCATACTCCTCGAACCGTTCCCGCACCGCGCGGACCGCGTTCGCCGAGGTGAACGCCACCCACTGGTACCGGCCGGTGACCAGGCCCTTGACCGCACGTTCCATCTGCTGCGGGGTCCGCGGCGGCTCCACCGCGATCGTCGGCACCTCCTCGGGCACGGCGCCGTACTCCCGCAGCCGCTGCGACACCACGGCGGCCTGTTCCTTGGTCCTCGGGACCAGCACCCGCCAGCCGAACAGCGGCTTGGTTTCGAACCACGACAGCCGGTCCCGGGCCGCCACCGCGTCCCCCACGACCGCGATGGCCGAACCCCTGGTGTTGGCCAGGGACACGCCTGCCGCCTTGAGATCGGGTCCGATCCGGCTCAGCGTGGTGACCACCGTCTGCTGCGCGCTCGTCGTCCCGTCCCAGGTGATCGCGAACTTGGTCGTTTCCGGCCAGCCCGCCGCGACCAGCATCTTGCCCAGCTCGGCCGGGCCCGCGTCGGCACCGAGTACGACCAGCGTGGCCGGGCTGTAGGCCAGCTGGCTGACCTCGGCGGCGTGGATGATCCGCAGCTCGCCGTTCCGGTCGCTGGCCAGCGGGATGCCCGCGTAGGCGGGGACGGCGGTGGCCGCGGGCACGCCAGGCACGACCTCGAACCTGACCCCCGCCTTGGCGCACGCGGTCGCGTCCTGGGCCGCACCGTTCAGGAGCGGATCACCGTTGTACAGGCGGACCGCGAGCCGCCCGTCCTTGGCCGTCTGCACGAGCAGCCGGGCGGCGGCGCCGTCGGCGGGATCAGCCAGCGACGCGTCCGGGCGCAGGTAGCGCCCGACGATGGCCGCCAGGTCCGCCCCGGCGATGATCAGGCTGGCCTGACCGAGCAGCTCCGCCGCACGTACCGTCAGCAGCCCCTCGTCGCCGGGACCCGCGCCGACGAGCGCGACCCAGCCGGCCTGCGGCCGCTCCTGGGCTACGGCGGTTTCCGGCTGCTCGGCCTCATGTCCCGCAGAACCTTGAATAACGCTCACTGCACATCATTCCCGCTACTCGTCGGTGCCTGTGGCACGCTGATGAGATCTCCTGCTCCCGACCGGAGCAGCTCGGCCGCGAGGACACGGCCGAGTTGCCCGGCATCAGCACCGGGCGCGGCGCCACGCGCGCGCATTACCCGGCTCCCGTCGGTGCTGATCACGGCCGCCTGCATCCGCAGCTGTTCGAGTCCGGCCGCGTAGGCACCCACCGGGGCGCTGCAGCCTGCTTCCAGCGCCTCAAGCAGGCTGCGTTCCGCGGTGACGGCGGCCCTGCTCGCCGGGTCGGTCACGGCCTCGAGCAGCGCCGCCAGCTCGCGTTCATCCGCACGGCATTCGACCGCGAGCGCTCCCTGACCGGGCGCAGGCAGCATCTCCTCGGGTTCGAAGACCTGGGTGATGGCGCTGACGAGCCCGATCCTGGCCAGTCCGGCGTAGGCCAGCACCACGCCGTCGAGCTCGCCGTCGTCGACCTTGCCCACTCTGGTGTTGGCGTTGCCGCGAATCGGCACGCACCGCAGATCGGCGCGGAGCCCGAGCAGTTGCGCGGCCCGGCGCGGTGACCCGGTGCCGATCTTGGCCCCGGGGGGAAGATCGGCGAGCTTGGCGCCGTCGCGCGCGACCAGGGCGTCCCTCGGGTCGTCCCGCGGCGGTACCGCGGCCAGCACGATGCCAGCCGCGGGCCCGGTCGGCAGGTCCTTCAGCGAATGCACGGCCAGGTCGACCTGGCCGGACAGCAGCGCCTCACGCAGCGCGCTGACGAAGACGCCGGTCCCGCCGATCTGGGTCAGCTGCGCCCGGCTGACATCGCCGAGCGTCGTGACCCCGACGATCTCCACCTGACGGCCGGTCCGTTCGGTGATCATGTCGGCCACCTGGCCGGACTGAGCCAAGGCCATCGGGCTCCTGCGACTGCCGAGCCTCAGCGTGGCGATGCCGAGCCTCAGCGTGGCGGCGTTCACCGTGAGCCCTCCTGCTCTGGGGCGGCGCGGGTAACCGCCTCGACTGCGCGCGGATCAAGATCGAAGAGAACTCGCAGCGCCGCGGCGTACTCCTCGCCCCCCGGCGAGCCTGCGAGTTCCTTAACCCGTACGGT
This sequence comes from Streptosporangiaceae bacterium, assembly GCA_050010815.1. Classification (GTDB taxonomy): domain Bacteria; phylum Actinomycetota; class Actinomycetes; order Streptosporangiales; family Streptosporangiaceae; genus Palsa-504. The sequence continues at coordinate 10,377 of JBEKKH010000019.1, forward strand.
CGGCGCGTGCAATAGCTTGTCTACCACTCGTCGCACCGTCTGGGCTATTTCATCCAGGGTGTGCCCGCTCACGCCATCGGCGCTCAGGCGGCCCGTCAGCCTGGCCAGCTCCGCGTCCACCACCTTGGCCGCCTTGGCCCGCAGGGCGACGACCGTCGGGGCGACACGGGCGGCTTCCATCGCCGCGTGGTACGCGGCGAGTTCGGCTTCCACGATCGCCCGCACGGCCAGGACGTCGTCCTCGGTGGCCGCGGTCCCGTGCGCGGCGAGCAGGTCCATGCCGATCAGCACGACGCCGGGCAGGTGGTCCACGGCGGGATCCACGTCCCGTGGCATGGCCAGGTCCAGCAGGACCAGCGGGCCGCGACGGCCCGCGCGCGTTCTGGCCTCGACCGCGGCCGCGACCAGGCCGGCGGTGATGATCTGGCCGGCCGCACCGGTGCAGGAAATGACGACGTCCGCGGCCCCCATCGCGGCGGGCAGGTCCGCGAGCTCGGCCGCGGTGGCGCTCACGTCCGCGGCCAGCCGCTCGGCGTGGCGGCGGGTCCGGTTGGCCACCACGATGCTCGCCGCCCCGCTCTTGGTCGCCGTCGCCGCCGCGAGCGCGCTCATCGAGCCCGCGCCGACGATGAGCACGTCGCGGCCCGCGAGCGCGTCCGGGCCGGCCTGACCCAGGCTGGCGGCGGCCAGGCCGATGGCCACGGTGAGCAGGCTGAGGCCGGCCCGCCCGATGCCGGTCTCGGCCCTGGCTCGCTTGCCGGTCCGCAGCGCCAGCCGGCCGAGCTCGGACAGGACCCGGCCCACGGTGCCGTGTTCCCCGGCCACCTTGAGCGCCGATCGTACCTGGCCGAGGATCTGCCCCTCACCGACCACCATCGAGTCAAGCCCGCACGCCACGGCCATCAGGTGGCCGATGGCCCGGTCCTCGTAGTGCACGTACAGGTGCGCGGTGAGCTCGTGCGCCGGGACTCCGCAGTGCCGCGCGAGCATCTCGCAGATCACCGTCACGCCCGCGTGGAACCGGTCCACATCGGCATAGACCTCGACCCGATTGCAGGTGGAGACGACGAAGACCTCGGCCACAGGTTCGGCCTGGGCCACGTCACGCAGCAGCTTGCTGAGCGTATCCCCGCTGACGGCGACGCGCTCCAGGATGGTTACCGGCGCGCTCTTGTGGCTGAGGCCGACTACCAGCACGCTCATCTGCCCACCACCTAGCCCTTCGCCGCGAGTTTATGGTCCGGTGACCTAGAATTCCCGTTGACCTTCGTGTGGTCGGGCTCCGGCCGGGCCGCCGACCTGCGCTGGGCGTGAAAAGCGAGGATTTGCAGCTCGATCGACAGGTCGACCTTCCGCACATCCACCCCTTCCGGGACGCTGAGCACGAGCGGTGCGAAGTTGAGGATGCTCGTAACGCCCGCTGCGACCAGCCGGTCACAGACCGCCTGCGCGGAACCGGCCGGCGTAGCGATCACGCCGATTGACACCTTATGCCTGGTGACTAGGGTTTCAAGCTCGTCGACGTGGCGGACGATCAGCTTTGCCATCCTGCTGCCCACGATGATGGGGTCCGAATCCAGCATGGCCGAGATCGAGAAGCCGCGGGAAACGAAACCGCCGTAGTTGGCCAGGGCGCGGCCGAGGTTGCCCGCGCCCACGATGACCACCGGCCAGTCCTGAGTCAGCCCCAGCGTCCTGGACACCTGGTAGACGAGATAGTCGACGTCGTACCCGACGCCCCGGATCCCGTAAGAGCCGAGGTGGGACAGGTCCTTGCGCAGCTTGGCCGAATTGACCCCCGCGGCCGCCGCCAGTTCGTCGCTGGCTACCGTGCTGATGCCCCGCTCCGCCAGACCGTAAAGCGCACGCAGGTATACAGGCAACCGCGCCACGGTGGCTTCTGGTATCCCGTCAGGACGGCCGTTGGCCTCGGCCTGCTCGCTGGTCTCAACCTGACCATTGGACCCAGACGGCGTGGCGTTACGGTGCATCGCGGCAGCGCTCCTGGGGTCGGGCTCCAGGGGTTTGGTAGCAAGGCGGCGGTAGGAGCCCACGTCAGCCGACGTCACAAATTACCGTACGCCTTTGTGCAACTATTCACAAAGTCAGCGCCGCCGTTCAGGTGCGGAGCCGGCCAGCCCGGATAGCCTGGGCCGGCTCGTCCCTGGGACTAGCCGAGCGCGGCCCGCAACCGGGCCTCGCTCACCCGCCAGAAGTCGATCTGCACCCCGTCGACAAACGTCACCGGGATCTTGTCCCAGTAGTTCCGCATATCGTCGGGCGAGGCGTTGATGTCGCGTTCTTCCCAGCCGACACCCAGTTCGGTGGCCACCCGCTCGATCACCGCGCGCGCGTCGTCACACAGGTGACAGCCCGGCTTGGCCAGCAGCGTGATCCGGTCGCGGGGCGGCATGCTAGCCATCCCCGTAACGCCGGCCCGCCGGCGGCGGCTGACTCGGCCGGCCCGCCGGCGGCGGCTGACTCGGCCGGCCCGCCGGCGGCGGCTGACTCGGCCGGTTCGGCCGCGGCGGCCCGGCGGGCGGCAGGGGCTGGAGCCTGCGAGCCGCCGGGGACAGCGCCGGGGCGAGCGGCGCGCGCATCCCGGCCGGGGACGCCGCACCAACCGAGGACGGCGCACTAGGCGGCTGCGGGGGCGGGAGCGGCGCGACCTTAGCGTATTTGAGCCGTAGTTCGATGACGTTGGTCGCGAGCACGCAGGCCCGGCGATCCGCCACGAACCGCTTCATGTAGGGCTGATTCTCATGCCGCTCGAACGCCTCCCGATCCCGGTAAACCTCATAGAAGATTCGCTGCAGGGGCGCGTTCGGCACGAGGTGGATGACGTACACCAGGGTGTCCGGCTCGGCGGTCCCGACCTCCTCCGCCGCGGCCTCGGCGAACCGGTCGAAATCGGCGACCCGGTCCTCAAGCACTGTGAAAATCAAGATCCGGCCGTATGGCCTGGCGGGCGCGGGCGCCGGCGCGGGCGCGGGCGCGGGCGCAGCGGCAGGGCCAAGCGCGCGGGCAGGCTCGGGAGCAGGGGCGGGGGCGGGGGCCGGTGATCCGTTGGCCTTCGCATACGGGCCGGAGCCTGGGCCTGGCCCGGCCGACTGCGGACCGCCCGGTCCCTGACGGACCGGTCCCTGACCGCCCGGTCCCTGACGGACCGGTCCCTGACCGCCCGGCTCCGGGAACGCCTTGAAGGCCTGCCGTCCACGCGGATCCTGGGGCCCGGATGGACCGTAGGCCGGGTAACCGCCAGCGGCAACCCCGTCGGCGACGAGCCCGTTCTCCGGCCGGTAGTCGTCGCCGGGCCCGGGACGGCTGTCCCGCCGTCCGTCGGCCCCGCCGGATCCGGGACTCCCGCTGGCCGGCGCCGCTTGGGCCGCCCGGCCCGGCACGTTTTGGAGCCTGGTCGTGCCGACCCAGACGAACGCCGCTGCCATCAGGCTGAGCAGCGGGTACGCGGCCTGGCCGGGCAGCGAGAAGTGCAGGGCCGCCGTCATCAGCACGGCCAGACCGACCGGGACCACCGTCGCCAGCGCCTGGCGCCACCGCGGCTCGCTCCTGGCGTACACTCCCGCGAGGGCAACGCACACCGCCACGGCGGCGAGCGCCACGACCAGGACCAGGTCCAGCGCGTAGCGGGAGAACGGCTGCGAATACACGCCGGCCGACGGCCAGGACTTACCGAACGGCTGCGCGGTGAGCGGGTCGGTCGCCAGGATCACCGCGGCCACGACGATGAGGGCACCGCTGACCAGCCGCATGCCGAACTTGACGGCCCCGCTCTGCGTGACCAGCTCGACCAGGCCCCAGGCCAGTGCCATCGGTGCGAGCAAGAGGGCACACAGCTGAACCGCCCGGAACGTGGCCGGGCGGAACCCGCTGGCGAAGCCCATGCTCTGCGCGGCGAGCGCCACGGTCAGCCCGAGCGTCGCGACCGCCCACAGGATCACGTCGGCCCGCGGCTGGCGCACGCACCGGCCGGCGAGCATGCCCGTCGCCACGGCCGCGACCAGCACGCCCGCGAATCCGACCAGCACGGGAAGAGACATTAACCCCTATGGTGCACGATGCCCGGCATCGGCGGGACCATGACGAGGGAGTCGTTACTTCTTGTTCCGGCGCTGGATGCGGGTCTTCTTGAGCAGCTTGCGGTGCTTCTTCTTGGCCATGCGCTTGCGGCGCTTCTTGATGACAGACCCCATGGGGCCACCCTTCCTCGGCACTGCGGATGACGGGCACGCCAACGCGCTCGCCCGGTCAGGGCGGCTGACACACACCCAACGCTAGAGGTTACCCCCGATGCGAGGTGCTGGGGTGTCTGGTCGGCGCCATCGGTCTGGTACCGGGGTATTCCCGCATGCCAGCCGGACCCCTGCCGAGCAGGGATCCGGCTTGGTCGAGTAGCCCTAAACCGGACAGCCTCAACCGGTACCGACGAAGGCAGCCCTCAGGTACTGATTGACTGCCGACTCAGGGACCCGAAAGGAGCGACCGACGCGGATCGCTTCCAGTTCGCCAGAGTGCACCAGGCGATACACGGTCATCTTTGACACGCGCATGATCAAGGCCACTTCGGCGACGGTAAGGAATCTCACGTCGCTTAGGGGGGTTTCACTTGCCATCGAGTTGCCTCTTCCGTACGAAGCCGAGCACTTGACGGGATTCGGCGCACCAGTCACGTACGTCTCCAGAGTAAGTCCCGCACAGAAAAGAGCAACCCCGTCTATAGCTTCATTGTTGTTACTATTTGGACGCTATGATCACGGCGGCGGCAACGAAATCCATCTTCCGGGCTGCTGAGCTGCGGCTTTAGTGGAACGTCGTTGACCTGTGATCTGCCGGTGCTCCTTGACTCGAGGGAAACATTCGCCGGAACTGACCCGGCCAGACCGATGGCTCCGTCAATTGGATCTTGGCCACATCAGGTGCGGACGACCGCGCCGGGAAAATACCGTGCGGTGCCTGTTCACGACCGCGGAGTCCGCGGCTAGATCGTGATCAACGCCCGCTTCGATCGCAATCGGGGGCACCCGGATCGCCGCCGAGCTCGCGGCCCCGGTCCCGCGCGGCCTCGATGGCCGCGAGGAACGCGGCGCGTACCCCGTGCCTCTCAAGCTCTCTGACGGCCGAGATCGTGGTTCCCCCGGGGGAGGTGACCGCCTCACGCAGGATCACCGGGTGCTCGCCCGTTTCACGCAGCATGGTGGCCGCGCCGTAGACCGCCTGGGTCACCATCTCCAGCGCGGCCCCGCGGGCCATGCCCAGCAGGATTCCGGCATCCACCATGGATTCGACCAGGTAGTACACGTACGCCGGGCCGCTACCCGACAGCGCGGTCGCCGCGTCCTGCTGGGACTCGGGGATGCGGAGCACCTTGCCGACCGGGCGCAGCAGTTCCTCGGCCAGGCGCAGATGCTCCTCGCCCGCGTGGGCCCCGGCCGAGATCACGCTCATCGCCTCGTCGACCAGGACCGGTGTATTCGACATCACCCGGACGACCGGGATCTCGCCGGCCAGCCGCCGCCCGATGAACGCGGTGGTGATCCCGGCCGCCACCGAAATCACCAGCTTGCCTGGCGAGATGGCCGGGGCTATCTCCTCGAGCAGCCTGCCCATGTCCTGCGGCTTGACCGCCAGCACCAGGGTGTCCGCCAGCTTTGCCGCCGACGCGGCGTCGCTGACCTGAATCCCGTAGCGCGCAACCAGTTCCGCGCCGCGCTCCTCACGCCGGACCGCGGCGACCACGGCCGACGGGGGCCTGCCCGCGCGCAGCAGCCCGGACAGCAGCGCATCGCCCATTTTGCCGGTACCGAGAATCGCGATCACGAGGCAAGCACCTACGTTTCCGAACGGAGGGAGCGCAGAAAGAACGCGAGGTTACCCGGCCGTTCCGCCAGCCGGCGCACGAGGTAGGCGTACCAGTCGCCGCCGTAGGGGACGTACACCCGCAGCTGCGCGCCCGTATCAGCCAGCCGCTGCTGCTCGACCGGGCGGATGCCGTAGAGCATCTGGTACTCGAAGCTACTCGCGACGCGCCCGGTCAGCAGGGCCAGCGACCCGGTGATCTCGATCAGCCGCGGGTCATGCGTGGCCACCATCGGGTAACCCGACCCGTTCATCAGCGCCCGCAGGCAGCGCGCGTAGGACCTGTCCACGTCACGGCGAGAGGTATAGGCGACGCTGTCGGGCTCGCGGTAGGCCCCCTTGCAAAGCCGGACCCGCAGACCGTATCCCGCCAGCGAGCGGCAGTCCGCTTCGCTGCGCCGCAGGCACGCCTGGATGACACAGCCGAGCTCGGGGTACTCCGCCCGCAGCTGGCTCGCGATCCGGTGCGTCGGCTCGATCGCCGCGAACTCCTCGGCATCGAGGGTCACCGTGGTACCCGCCTCCCGGGCCGCCGCGCAGATCCTGGCAATATTCTCCTTCGCCATCCGGGCGCCGAGGAACAGCCCCACCGCGGTCGGCTTCACCGAGATCTCCGCGGCCCCGCCGTGCGTCAGTCCTTCCGCCCCGAGCTTGCCGAGCAACTCGATGTACTCGTCGGTGACGGCCGCGGCCTGAGCCGGGTCCTGGGTGTCCTCGCCCAGGTAGTCCAGGGTCACGAGCAGACCCGCCGCACGCAGCGTCCGGGTCACCGCGACCGCGTCGTCGGCGGTTTCGCCCGCCACGTAGGAGTCCACGATGGCACGCGTCTGCGGCGCGGTGGTGATGAGCTGGCGCAGCCGAGAACTGGCTGACGCCGCGAGCAGGGCCCTGCGCAGCACGGCGACCTAACCTCCGGTTTCCGGTTCCGACCTCAGATGACCTGGCGGCGGCGCAGCGTGACCTGCACGTTGGCGCCGGCGTCCGGTGACACGATAACCTCCTGCGCCGCGGCCACGCCGCCGGCGAGCAGGGTCGCCTCCACCGGCACGGTGCGCTTGACCAGGGCGAGCCCGATCGGGCCGAGCTCGTAGTGCCGTGCCGCCGATCCGGTGGTGCCGACCACGGTGCGGGCGGTTGCGGTGCCGCCAGCGGGGGGGGCATCGAGCTCGACCGGGTCGCCGTGGGCGGGCAGCCGGTCCACGCTGCCGTCCAGGTGCAGGAAGACCAGCCGCCGCGGCGGGTGGCCGAGGTTGTGCACCCGGGCCACCGTCTCCTGGCCTCGGTAACATCCCTTGTTCAGGTGCACCGCGGTGTCGATCCAGCCGACCTCGTGCGGGATGGTCCGGTGATCGGTGTCCAGGCCAAGCCGGGGCACGTGGGCGGCGATCCGCAGCGCCTCGAACGCCCACATGCCGGCCGGCACGGCCCCGCGCCGAATCAGCTCGGCGGCCGCGACCGGCAGCAGGTCCCGCGCCACGATCAGGTCAATGGCGCCGAACGAACCCGCCTTCACCTGGCCGAGTACCCCATCAAGCCCGGCCGTGATGTCGGCACCGGCCGGCCCCATGACCGTTAGCACCGCGCAGTCCGCAGACAGATCCGCGACGTCGACCCGCAGCATGAACTTCATCGACTCCAGGAACTCCAGCAGGGCCGGCGCGGTCCCTGGTTCGGTGTGAACCCACACCGAACTGCCGTCGTCGCTCAGCTCCAGGTGATGTTCCACGTGCCCGGTCGGGCTGAGGATGAGCGCCTGGGAGCTCTGGCTGGTGGTGAGCCCCTGCAGGTGTTGCGTGGTCAGGCTGTGCAGCCAGCTGAGCCGGTCTGCACCGGTGATCTTCAGCACGCCGCGGTTCGACCGGTCGACCAGCCCGGCGGGTGCGTCCCCGGCGCCGTCGAGCGCCCGCTGCTCGCGCATGGGGTCACCGTAGTGCGCGGCGACCCCTTCGTCGGGCCAGCTCGCCTGCACTGCCCCCGGAAAGTCAAGCAGCTGGCTCACGTTTGCTCCCTTGATTTCATAGTCACCTCGTGGTCAGCCATCGGCGGAGGCTCGGCATTCCGCGCAGCGGCCGAAGACGGTGAGATGGCCGACGTCGGTCTCGAAGCCGTGACGTTCGTCCAGACCGGTGAGCAGCGGGCGGATCGCGTCCGAACCGGTCTCGGTGACCCGGCCGCAGTCGCGGCAGACCAGGTGCACGTGGTTGGCCTCGGTGGCCAGGTGGTAGGTGGGCGCGCCGTGCCCGAGGTGCGTATGGGTGACCATGCCGAGCTGCTCGAGCAGTTCCAGCGTGCGGTAGATGGTCGAGATGTTGACGCCGCGCGCCGTCTGCTGGACCTGGGTGCCGATTTCCTCCGGGGTGGCGTGGTCTAGCCTCGCCACCGCTTCCAGCACCAGCTGACGCTGCGGCGTCACCCGGTAGCCGCGGGCACGCAGTTGCTCATCCCACTCGCGTACGGGCAGGCTCGGGGACGGTGCATCGGCGTCCATGGCCTCATATTAGATCCGCTCGTGTGATCCGGCGCACGGCGAAATGGTCTTGCCTGCATGCCCACTTCGCGGCTAGCGTGCTAGGTACGCGTGAAAGGAGGTGGTCCAACAGCATGCATAGACAACGGACTCGTGAGGTGGCTGTCAGCTAGCCGCTTCCCCGCCGGCATGACGTCCAGTGAGGTTTGACGGGGCGGCGGCCGGCTAATTTCTGGCAGACACCGAGTCCCCGGGTTGGCCGACCTTGTCCAGTCGGCCCCGGCGCGGCGGCAATCCGTCCGTGCTGGAGTCACCCGGGGACTTCTTTATGCCTCCAGGTCTGATGTCCTCAGCCCGGCGCCTATGAGGTCGAGCTAACCCGCTTGAGCTGAGCGGAAAGGTGCGGCTGGAGAGGCTGCCCCACCGCGGCCAGGTCGTAGGCGTAGGCCAGGTCCTGGCCCTCGATGAGACCGTAGAGCCGGTGCCCGGCGGTCACCTCCTTGGAGGTGGCGGTGCGGGCCACCACATCGGTGGCCATCTCGATCCGAACGCCCGTTATCTCGCCCAGGTAGATCTCGACGATCCCGGTCGGATGAGCAAGCATTACCTCGACCTGGTTATCGGGCCGTGGGCGCCAGAAGCCGGTCTCGGTACCCAGCGGCGCCCCGATCCGACCGTCCTCATCAAGCCGCCAGGTGCGGCTGGCGTAGATGAGGAACGGCTTGCCGTTGTGGCTGAAGCTGACCTCCTGGCCGAACCGGAACGACTCGATGGTCGGGTAGCCGCCGATCCCGGCTCCTTCCCACCGGCCGAGCAGGAACCCCAGCGGCGCCAGATCAGGGTGCACCGCCGGAAGGTCGGAGGCGGGGTCGGCTAGATCTCCGGAGGCAGGGTCGCCCAGGTCGGGCCCGTCGCTAGTCATGAGCTGTCCTGTCCTGGTCTGTGCTGACTTAGTATGTGCTGTCTTAGTCTCTGCTGTCTTGGTCTACGCTGTCCTGATCTGACGGCTGGACCCCGGCGGGTGCCAGCCAGGTACACCCGGATGACTACATACAGGCAGGCAGCGGCGACCACGGCGAGCACGCCGATCACGATCGCAGCGCTCAGCATGCCGTGCATAAACGGCAGTTTACGGGCGCGGCACCTGACCCGGGCGCCGGCGCGCCGGACTCCGCCGCCGCTGCGCACCGGCGATGCGACGCCAACGCGAGACCAGACTTGACGCTGCTCGGCCGAATCGAACAAGATCGTGGAATATTCTGGCTTTACGGAATACCTTGGGGATCATGGTGCACAAAACTCTCCATCAAGCCAAAATACTCCGTGCAAATCCTTACCTGACTGACACGAAAGTGATCCGACGATACAGCCGGGGCATGGATGACACGAGGGTGTTCCCAGAAGCTGGCCGTGGGTAGCGGACCGCGCGAGGCTGAGAGCGGTTCCCGGGCGTCCGGCCCGGCGCGGGCCGTTGCACCCGGACACCCCGCGCCCTGTCGGCGGCCGGGGCGGCCGACTAGAGTTCTGCCATGCCCGAGCGTTCTCTGGTCATCAAGGTCACCGCAGGCAAGGACGAGCCGGAGCGCTGCAATCAGGCCTTCACGGTCGCCGCGACCGCGGTCGTGAGCGGGGTTCCCGTCTCGCTGTGGCTCACCGGGGAGTCCGCCTGGTTCGGCTTGCCCGGCCGGGCGGAGGACTTCTCGCTGCCGCATGCGGCACCGCTGGCCGACCTGCTGGCCGGGGTGCTGGCGGGCGGCTCGGTGACGGTCTGCACGCAGTGCGCCGCGCGACGGGATATCGCGCCCGAGGACCTGATCAGCGGGGTCAGGATCGCCGGGGCGGCCACGTTCGTGGCCGAGATCATGGCCGAAGGGGCCCAGGGCCTCGTCTACTGAGCCGTCTGCTACTGAGCCGTCTGCTACTGAGCTGGTGCGCCCTGGGCGGCCAGGCGCTCGCCGCGTAGTTGCCGCACCAGGTGTTCCTGCCGGGGGTCAATGGCCGGCAACGGGCCAGCCGCCCAGGCCAGCAGCAGGTCGGCGAGGCCGGGATTACGGACCAGGGCCGGGCCGTGCAGGTAGGTGCCTACCACCCGGCGGTAGAGCGCGCCTTCGGTCCCGTCTCCGTTGCCGACGCCGGTGAGCACGGTGGCCAGCGGCTTCACCTGCGGACCGCGCGTGGTCACGCCCTGGTGATTCTCGAAACCGGTCAGCCGTTCCACGCCGAGGGCCGGATCCACGTCGGCGGTAATCTCACCCACTCCTCGCCGTTCGCCCCGGGCGCTGCGGATGTCGAGCAGGCCCAGCCCGGGAACCGGCTCACCTTCCGGGCCACCGAACTCGGTCCCGATGATCTGGTAGCCGGCGCAGACCGCGAAGATCACCGCGCCCCGCTGCGCCGCGGCCGACAGGCCGCCGTCGGCCTGGAGCCGGCGCGCCGCGAGAACCTGCGGCAGGTCCTCACCGCCGCCGAGCAGGTAGATGTCACCGTCCACGGGAACCCGCTGATCGGAATTGACCTCCGCGACCTCCACCCCGATGCCGCGCAGCCTGGCCCGGCGGGCCAGCATGAGCAGGTTGCCGCGATCACCGTAGGTGCTGAGCAGGTCGGGGTAAACCCACACCAGCCGGATGGCCGACGGCTCTTGGGCGTCCTGGCCAGGTTCGGGGCGCACGGGTGCGGGAGATCCTTGCGGTACTTGAGGTTCCCGCGGACCTTGAGGTACCTGGGGCCCCTGGGGGCCCTTAGGGCTTTTGGGGGTTTTTGGGTCCATCCGGTGCCGCCCCTGGCCGTCGCTCATCGTTCCTCCCGCCGGTCGTGGCCAGCCGCCGCTGTCCGCGGGTCCGGTCGTTTCAGTCCGTGCGCCCGAGGACCGCACGGATGTGCTGGAACGCGGTGTAGTTCGCGATCACTTCCATGGACGGGCTGCGGGCCGCGTCCACGGCCTCGTCGACGGTGGCCACGAGGCGAAAGGCTACCTCGTCGGCTTCCAGCCTGACCGCAAGATCGGTCTTGCGCTCTCCGGTCACGAAAACCTGGCGGCCGCGCAGCCTGCGGTAGTCCACGTCCCAGAGCCACGAGGTGTCCCGTCCGTCCGGGACCTGCGCGTTCACGGCCAGCAGGACAGGAACGGGCGGCGGCACCAGGATGTCGAGGGCCTCCAGCCAGCCCGCCGGGTTCTTGGCCAGCAGGAGCCTGAGCGAGCAGCCCCGCCGCTCGATCTGGGTGTACCGGCCGGCCACCGACCGCACCCGCTGGACCGCGCCCATCGCCTGCGAGACGCCGACCCCGAAGACGTCAGCCACCGCGAGCGCGACGACGGCGTTGGACCGGTTAGCCCGGCCGGGCAGGATCAGGTCCAGCGGCCATGACTTCCCGGTCGGATCGATCACCTCGTCGTCGGCGAGCACCCAGCTGACCGGGGGCCGCCGGTTCGGGCACTCGCCGCAGTTCCAGTCCTCACCGTCCCGCAGCAGGTGCGATCCGCACCGCGGGCAGCACCACGAATCGTCGTGCCAGCGCTGACCCGCCGCTACCCAGGTAACCTGACGCGCCTGACCGGCCGCCCAGGCCACCAGCGGATCGTCGGCGTTCGCGATCACCTGGCAGTCCGGTGCCACGGCCAGGGCCGCTCGCCAGCGGCGTGCGAGCATCCAGATCTCGGCCGCCCGGTCCATCTGGTCGCGGCTGAGGTTCAGCAGCACCACGACCCGCGCGCCCGTCACCTGAAGCACGGCCGGCACGTATTTCTCGTCGACCTCCAGGACGGCCAGGGTGGCGTCGGGTGCCTTGGCCAGCGCGGCGACCAGGCCCGCCTCCATATTCGCACCGAACGCGTTGGACGCGATCGGCTGGCCGAGGGCGCCCAGCGCGGCCGTGATCAGCCTGGTCGTGGTGGTCTTCCCGTTGGTGCCGGTCACCAGGATGACCTGCCGGCCCCGGGCGAGCAGGGACAGCAGGTCGGGTTGGAGCCGCAGGCTGATAACCCCGCCGATCACGGATCCGTCGCCGCGACCAGCCAGCCGGGACGCCCGGCCGGCGGCACCGCCCACCGTGGTGGCCAGGCGCGCGCGCAAGGGAAGGCTGAATCGCCGGGACGGCGGGCTGCTCGTGCTCATCTCGGCCCGATGCTATCCGGTCGCGGTCCGGCGCACATCCGAGTTCCAGGCCGGGCCGAGGTCGTCATCGGGATCGCCGCTTGCGCCAGTCGAGGCGGGGCGGCGGAGGCCCGAGATTGGGCGACGGCTGCTCGCCCCCTGACCGCCAGCTCACCGGTACGGCCGGTCCGCCGGGGACCGGACCCGGGGCGGGGGCAGGCGGCGGATCAGCGGGCGGGCCAGCGGCCACCCGCGGTGCCGTGCTCGCGGCCGGCCTGCTGCTGGATTCCTCCAGGGTCAGCTGGGTCGCGGCGCTCAGGCCGCCGAGGCCCGGGTTGGCGTCGGCCATGACCACCTGCCGGCCGGAGGGGCCTGCGTAGGTAATGATCATCGCGCTGGCCGGGAGCTGCTGGAGTTCGTGCTGCTCGACGAGGAACTCGCGCGAACGCTGCAGGCCGCGGGCGAGGGATTCACTATCCCCGGTCGCCCTCGACGTCGTCCGCCCCCATGCGGTACTTGAGCTGATGCCGGTGCTGATCGAGTCGCTCTCGCCGATGCTCCGCGAATCGCTGGTCTGGACGTTGCGCGAGAAGGACGACCGGGACGGCAGCAGTGAGCCCCCCGGGTCGCTGCGGCCATGCCCCGCGCTGCGGGACGACCCTTCGTTGGTGGACCGCGACGTCGCGGCCGAGCTCACCGAGCCCGTGGTGCTGGTGTAGGAGCTGCCGGTGGTGTCCGTGACGGACAGCCCTATCGTCTCGGTGAGCTGAGACAGCACGAAGCGGTGTTCGGTGCCGAGCTGCTCGCTGGCCGCCTTGGCGTCCTCGGCGTTACCGAGCCGCATGAACGCGACCGCGGCGTTCCCTCGCCCGAGCCGCTGCTTGACCTGCGGGGAGATGGCGGAAAAGGCGAAGACAAGCCCGGTCCCCGTGCTCTCGCACACGTCGCTGAGCCGGTCGAGCGTGTCGCCGCGCAGCCGGTCGGCACCCAGCACGAACAGCGTGTGCTGCCAGGGACGGCCCGGCGGGGTCCCGCGGAGCGCGTGCGTCAGGGCGACGGCCAGGTACGTGCCGAACACCTTTCCCTCCACCGCGGCCGCCCGCTGGCTGACGGCGACCACGCGCAGCGCGCTGCGCGGCAGTGGCACCGGCGCGGTCCCGACGCAGGCCAGCTTGCGCAGCTGGGATTCCAGCAGCCAGGCCCGCTCGATGACCACGTGGTCGGTGGCGCCGCGGCCGAACATCGCGGTGAGCCTGTCCACCTGGTCGTCGGTGATCAGCCCGGCCGCCACGTCGTCGCGCGGGTCGCCCACCTGCGCCAGCGCCCGCAGCGCCGCCGCGACGCCGGCCACGCTCGGCTCGGCCCCGAGCACGTCGATGACCCGTTCCAAGATGGCGTGGTCAAGTGAGAGGTCACGGGTGGAACGTGCCTCGTCGCTCACGCTGACCACCAGGGAAAGCACGTCCGCCAGGGCGGCCGGCCCGAGTCCGGTGCCGAGATCGAGCCTGGGCAGGTCCTGGGGCAGGACCCAGACCAGCGGGTCGATGCCGGAGCTGCGCGCGAAGCCGATCAGGTCGAGCGCGACCGAGCCTTCTGTCAGGTCAAGCACGGTGACCTCGCCCCCCGCCGCTAGCCGGTGCGCGCCCGCCGTGGCGAGCATGGCGGACCAGCCGGACAGCGTGCCCCCGGCGACGTCGACACGGTGCACACCGCTCGGCGCGCAGACTGCGTACCACCGCTTCTGGTGCTCGTAGGCGACACGGAGCGCCTGCCACCGCCGGACCCGGGCGGCGTGGTCGGCTTGCCAGGCGAACAGCTGGCTCTCCTGGGCGGCGCGTATCCTCTCGACCCGGGTCCGCTCGTCGGCCAGCCTGGCCCGCAGCGCGCGCTCCCCCTGCCAGATGGCATACCCGCTCACCGCCGCGACGAGCACGCAGAAGATCACGCCGAGACCGGCGATCAGAACGTCGATCACGCCCGCGACGGCGAGGAGGATCGCCACCAGGGCCACGGCCGCCGCGACGGCGACCGCCGCCTTCAGCGGCCGGTGCAGCAGACTCTCCTCACGCCGCTGGGCCATCGCCCAATCCGGGTTGAGCCGTTCGGCCTCGGGCGGGGTGGGCCTGCGCGGCGGCGGGCCGGGTTCCGGAGCAGGCGTGGCGTACTGCCAACCCAGGTACAGCCGGTCGGCTCGGGAGGACGTCACGGCCCCTCCCCGTCCCGTGCTCCCGCCAGCGCGGGCCGCGGAGCGGCGGCCGGCCTGCGGTCGCGGGTAACCGACGGGACCCGGGCCCGGACCAGCTGCGCGGGCCAGACCAGCCGCTGCGGGTGCTTGACCGCGAGGAGGAACTCGTCCTCGCGGAGCGCGGTCAGGGCCGCGGCGTCCGCGGCCGGCTCGGGCGCGGGCAAGACACCCACGGCCGTGGCCAGCTGCCCGGCCGTGGCCGCGTCGGTCATCCGGTGCGCGACCACCACGTTGGTGAGCTTCGCCAGCTCCGCCGCGGCCTGCGGGGACGACGTGGCCGCGAGCACCGGCAGCCCGGCGGCGGGGCCGCGGGCGACCAGGTCGGTGACGGCTTGCCTGGGCAGCGAGCCGCACTCGGCCAGCCAGATGATCCCGTCGCCGTCGACGCCGATCGCGCCGAGCGCCGCCCCCGCGGCCAGCAGGTCCTGGCAGACCAGGCGGGTGAGCATCGCGGAGCAGGCGGCCTGGGTTCCCGGGCCGGGCCCGGCGAGACGGAAGAGCACCACGGCCCGTTCCGTGACCGCACGGCCGAGATCGATCCCGGCCGCCGCACCCCGGACGGGAGGCCGCAGCCACCGGCCGAAAGCCGAGGCCCGTAGTTCGCGCAGCTGCCGCGTGAGCTGCGCGGTGGTGGCAGGCTCGGCGTTGAGCAGGCTTACCGACACCCGCGTTCGCTCGGCCAGGGCGACTCGGCGCGGGTAAGCCGCGGGCACATATTCCATCCGCGCCCGCATGGCGGTGGGGTTCAGCAGGTGAATGACCTCATCCAGGACGGGGACCCGCGGGTCGCCCGGAGCCGCGTCAAGCAGCTCGAAGACGTCCTCGAGATAGGCGGCACAGCTACGCCGGTACTGGCGGCCCGGGCCGTCCCAGCTGAGCATGGCCGTCACCAGCGAAGCCCGCCAGGCGGGATCGCCGTGACGGAACGGCTCGTAGCAGGCCGGGCGGGTCCGCGGATCCGCGGTCCACTCCCGCTCGGACCCGGCGTCGCCGAACACCTGCAGCGGTGCGCCCGCCTCGGCGCAGACCGCGGCCAGCTGTCCCGGCAGGTCCGGATCGCCGGTGAGGTCGACGGCGAGCACCGGCTTGCGTCGCCGCACCGCGGCGTGGACCAGCTGAAAGCTCGTGGTCAGCACGTCCCGTTCGGCCGCGCCGCACACCGAAATTCCGCCCGCTGCCTCGGACCAGGACAGCGTGACCCGCGCGCCTGATCCCGGCAGCACCCCCAGGGATCCGCCCTCCCTGGTCACGACGCCGCCGGCCCGGATCGCCCGCACGGTAACCGCGCGGCGGACCGCCACGATCAGGCCAGGCCGGGCCGGGCGCGCGTTCCACTCATCGGTGTGCAGCCAGCTCAGGCCGCCGGCCAGGGCCGCCTCGGCGGCACCCGCGAGGATCGCGAGCGGCAACTGCCGGGGCAGCCAGCGGCCTATCCCGGCGAACGCGGCGGTGAAGTGGAACAGATGACGGACCTGCTGGCCGCTGGCCCCGAGATAGCTGACCACCTGAGCCGGACCCGCGGCGAACCCGGCGGCGGCCGCCCGCGGGCCCACCGCCGCGGTCCAGGCCACCGCGGCCACGGCCGGGACAAGGAGCCAGGACAGGCGCCATCTGGTCAGCTTGGTGGTCAGGTAGAACGCGGCGGCCAGCACCATCGTCAGCTGCGCGAACAACACGTGCCCGAGCACGATGACCAGCACGCAGGCAGCAATGAACTCGCCACGGCGCGGCAATCCCCTGGGTAGGAGGTATCGGGCACGCCGTGGCTTACGTTCTGCCCCAGTCACGACCTCAGCCGGCATGTCGGCTCCAGCGTCCCAGGTGAAACGCGTGCGTGTCCAGACGGTAACCGCTTCCGGACAGATAGCCGTAATAAGGACGTCCTGACCGGTGCCTCAGTGGTATCTATGGCAACCCTGAACAACTCCGGTTTCAGCATGACCACCGTGAGCCCGGCCGGCTCACCGGTGGCAGCGTCGTCGAACCTGATCGTTACCGTGATCACCGGCTGCCCGGGCGACAGCTTCAGGCTCCGCGCAATCGACGGCTGGGGCGGGCACATTTCCACGCTCACCGCCGCGGCCGGCAGGTCAGGAAAGACCGAGCCGAACGGCCCGGACCCGTGATCTCCGAGATCTCCCGGATCTCCGTAATCGATGCCCGGCTTGGGCCCGGCATGCTCGGTGTCCGCACCGTCCCCCCCGGCTGAGGAGCCGGGCAGGTAAGCGGTGGACACGGCGGCGGGATCGCCTGCGGACACCCAGACGCACTTGATGACCCGGATGGGCGCGCCGGGCGGCAGGCGCAGGGCCCAGGCGATGTCCTGCGGTGCCTCGCGCTGCGACTCGTGCCGGGACTGGCAGTCGATCCGGCCGCCCATGGGGTCCAGCCGGGTGCCGAACCCGGCCGCGCCCTCGACCGAGATCCAGTAATCGGCCGGGCTGGCCCGGTAGAGCTGGCCGTCCGGCAGCCTGCGGACCAGCGACCGCCGGGCGAGGTCATTGAGCGCGACGTCGATCTCGGTCAGGCTGACGTTGTACCTCCTGGCCAGCGCGCTGCGCCGGGGCAGCCGCCAGCCCGGCTCCCGGTGCACGAGGGCGGCCGCCATCCGGTCGGCCAGCACATCCGCGGCCCGGACCGGTGCGCGTGCGGCCGGGACGGCGAGGTCACCCCGCGACGGCGCGGCCTCCGCGGGCGGCGAGGCCGGTTGCGAGGGGACCGGATTGTCACGTCCGGCGGCGCCGGCCGTCATCCCGGATGTCGCGATCGGGTCGCGGCCGGAGCCCGCCGCCCCACGCGGCGGCAGCCGCACGGGGGTCGCGCTCGTTCCGCATCCAGTGACAACGCGCCCTCACTCGTTCCTAGGCCAAACGCAGCGACCATACCTGCCGCCACGCCATTGATATTCATCTCAGGTAAACGGAAGTTGAATGGCAAAGGAACGATCAGACGGCCACTTGGTGTCATGTAGGTGAACTGAGGCCAGGCCGGGCTCCACGGGAGACGGCCCTCCCGGGCAGGCCGCACTCGGAGGGCCGACCCGAGACACCAGAAGTTAACCTTCTGGCCCATATTTGTCCACTGTTCGTTTGCCCGCGCGTTTCACCGGGGCCGGCAAACTGTACTGGCACGCCACGGTTTGCACGCTGACCCGCTGGGGGCCTGCTCACGCGGCCGAGGAACCATATAAACCTATAAGGAGTATTTGATATGCAACTTGGACGCAGACAGCGCGTCACGACGGCGGGGGTCGCCGTCGTGGCGACGGCTCTGGGCCTCGCCGCGTGCTCCTCATCGAGCTCGTCCTCCCCGTCGACTAGCGGCAGCGATGCGGCGACGTCAGCCTCGTCGAGCGCGAGCACGAGCACGGCGAGCGGGACTATCAAGGCAGCCGGCTCGACGTTCCAGACCAACTTCCAGCAGGGGGCTATCTCCGCGTTCAAGTCGGTCGACCCTAACGTCACCGTCGACTACGCCTCGGTCGGCTCGAGCTCGGGCCGCGCCGACCTGTACGCGAACACCGTGCTCTTCGCCGGCTCCGACTCGCCCATCCCGGCCAAGGAGGCGTCGAAGGTTCCGGCGGGCAAGACGGTGCTGTACTTCCCGGTGCAGATCGGCCCGATCGCCATGGCCTACAACCTGCCCAACGTCACCGGCCTGAAGCTGAACGCGACGGTCCTCGCCGGGATCTTCCAGGGCACCATCAAGACCTGGGACGACCCGGCGATCAAGGCCCTCAACTCAGGGCTCAGCCTGCCGAGCACCTCGATCACCCTGGCCGTCCGCTCCGATGGCTCCGGCACGACGGCGAACTTCTCTCAGTACCTGGTGGACGCGGCGGGCAGCGCGTGGAAGCTCGGCACCGCCTCGACCATCACCTGGCCGTCCACGGCGCACGCGGGTGACGGCGGCAGCGCCGTGGCGCAGATCGTCAAGTCCACCACCGGCGCCATCGGCTACGTCGACTTCTCCACGCCGCGACACACGTCACCCCGAAGTCCGACCTGACCTTCGCCGCGGCCGACGAGCCGGGCGCGACCTCCTACCCGATCACCTACCAGTCATGGGACCTGGTGTACTCGGTGCAGCCCAATGCGTCCGACGTCGCCCTGCTCAAGGCCTACCTGGGTTACCTGCTCAGCTCCACCGGCCAGGCGCTCCTCACTCCGCTCAACCTCGCGCCGCTCCCGTCGAGCATCGACTCGGCGGCCGTCGCGCAGCTGAGCCAGATCACCTCCTAGGGTCGCGCACATGACTCACGCCGCTCGGACGAGCGAACCGTCATGAGCGCCGCGACGAAGGCGGACCCGGCCACCCCGGCCGGGTCCGCCCACCCGCTCAACCAACGCAGGCCGCTCGGCGACCGGGGTTTCCAGCTCCTGGCCCTCGCGGCCGGCCTGCTGGTCCTGGTCATCCTCGTCCTCATCACCTACTCCACGGCGCAGCAGTCCACCACCTGGTTCTCCGGCGGCGCCAAGGACATCTTCCAGATCGCGTTTGACGGCAACACCCGCTTCGGGGCGATGGGCGTCCTGTACGGGACGGTCATCAGCTCGGTCATCGGGCTCATCATCGGGGTGCCGGTCAGCGTTGGCATCGCGCTGCTGCTGACGCAGGTGGTGCCCCTCCGGTGGTCGCGGCCCTTCGTGTACGTGATCGACCTGCTCGCCGTGGTCCCCTCGGTGGTCTGGGGGCTGTGGGGCATCATCGTGCTCGTCCCGTGGCTGCAGAAGATCTACCTGCACATCGCCTCCGGCGTCAACGGCATCCCGGTTCTGGACTCGCTCTTCGGCGGGTCGAACGTCGGCGGCGCCTCGTTCTTCACGGCCGGCCTCATCCTGGCTATCATGATCACGCCGATCATCAGCTCGCTGTCCCGTGAGGTCATCGCGACCGTGCCTGATATCGACAAGGAGGGCGCGTACGCACTCGGCGCCACCCGCTGGGAGATGATCCGCGGCGCCGTCTGGCCGCACAGCCAGGGCGGCGTGGTCGGCGCGATCCTGGTCGGGCTGGGCCGGGCGATGGGCGAGACGATCGCGGTCGCGCTCGTCATCGGCGCCTCGGTCGAGGTCACCCCGCACCTCTTCTACACCGGACAGTCGATCGCCGCGATCATCGCGCTGCAGTTCGGCGAGGCCGCCGCCGGCGAGTTCCGGTCCGCCCTGATCGGGCTCGGCCTGTTCCTTTTCGTGCTCACGATCGGTGTCAACCTGGTGGCCCGGTGGTTCGTAGAGCGCTCCGCACGCAGGGCCAGGGGGGAATGATGGCAGCCGCTTCCGATTCGCTGGCCGGACCGGTCGACCTGCGCGAGCCGTCCGGCTGGCGGCGGTCCAAGAACCAGCTCATGACGATCCTCATGTGGGCCGCGTTCGTGATCGTCCTGATCCCGCTCGGCTTCGTGCTCGTCACGCTGATCGCCAAGGGCGGCGGCGCCATCAGCTGGCAGTTCCTGACCAACAGCACCATCCCTCCGAACGTCATGCCGCTCGGCACCGACGGCATGGGCGCCGCGGTGGTCGGCACGCTGGAGATCACCGGCTTCGCCGCGCTGCTGGCGATACCGCTGGGCGTGCTCGGCGCCGTCTACCTCAACGAGTACGGCGGCAACGGCATCCTCGCCCGGCTCATCTCGTTCATGTCCTCCGTCATGACCGGCGTGCCTTCGATCGTGATGGGCCTGTTCATCTACATCATCTGGGTGGCGCACTTCGGGTACTCGGGCATGGCGGGCTCGTTCGCCCTGGCCTGCCTGATGCTGCCGATCGTGATCCGCTCCTCCTACGAGATGCTCCGCCTGGTACCGGACAGCCTCAGGCAGGGCAGCTACGCCCTGGGCGCCACCAAGGCCCGCGTCACGCTGACCGTGGTGCTCCCGGCCGCGCTGAGCGGCATCGTCAGCGGCGCGCTGCTGGCCGTCGCGCGGGCCGCGGGCGAGACGGCGCCGCTGATCTTTACC
>JBEKKH010000020.1:0-31796 GCA_050010815.1 Streptosporangiaceae bacterium
GTTTCGCCCGAGGAAGAGGACCGCGAGCTGCTCGAGTCGTTCGACATCGAGTTCGGCGAGGACGAGGGCGACGAGGGTGACCTGGTGGCCCGCCCGCCGGTGGTCACGGTCATGGGTCACGTCGACCACGGCAAGACCAAGCTGCTCGACGCGATCAGGAACACCAACCTGCAAGCCCGCGAGGCCGGCGGCATCACCCAGCACATCGGCGCCTACCAGGTGACCACCGAGGTCGACGGCGAAGAGCGCAAGATCACCTTCATCGACACCCCGGGTCACGAAGCCTTCACGGCCATGCGGGCCCGCGGGGCCGAGACCACGGACCTGGTGGTTCTCGTGGTCGCGGCCGATGACGGGGTGAAGCCGCAGACCACGGAGGCGCTCAACCACGCGCAGGCCGCGGGCGTGCCGATCGTGGTGGCGGTCAACAAGGTCGACAAGGAGGGCGCCGACCCGGCGCGGGTGCGGGCCCAGCTCACCGAGTACGGGCTCGTCGCGGAGGAGTTCGGCGGTGACACGCAGTTCGTGGACGTGTCCGCGACCAAGCGCACCGGCCTCGATAAGCTCCTCGAGGCGATTATCCTGACCGCCGACGCCTCGCTCGACCTGCGGGCTAACCCCAAGCAGGACGGGCAGGGCGTAGCCATCGAGGCACACCTGGACAAGGGCCGCGGCCCGGTGGCCACCGTGCTGGTGCAGCGCGGCACGCTGCATGTCGGCGACTCGATCGTCTGTGGCGAGGCGTTTGGCCGCGTCCGGGCCATGCTGGACGAGAACGGCGACCAGATTCCCGAGGCTCTCCCGTCCCGTCCGGTGCAGGTGCTTGGCCTGACCGCCGTACCCGGCGCGGGCGACAACTTCCTTGTTGTCTCCGACGACCGGATGGCCAGGCAGATCGCCGAGCGCCGGGAGGCCAGGGAGCGCGTGGCCCAGTTCGCCCAGGGTCGGCGGCGGGTCACGCTCGAGGACCTGGACCAGGCGTTCAAGGCCGGTGAGCGCGAGGAACTGCTGCTCATCATCAAGGGCGACGTGTCCGGCTCGGTGGAAGCCCTGGAGGATGCTCTGCTCCAGCTCGATGTCGGCGAAGAGGTCAGCCTGCGCGTGATCGGCCGCGGCGTCGGCGCGATCACCCAGGACGACGTCAACCTGGCCATCGCCTCGGACGCGATCATCATCGGCTTCAACGTCCGGCCGGCCGGCCGGGCGGGCGAGCTGGCCCAGCGCGAGGGCGTCGAAATCCGCTACTACTCGATCATTTACCAAGCGATCGACGAGGTCGAAGCCGCGCTCAAGGGCATGCTCAAGCCCGAGTTCGAGGAGGCCCAGCTCGGCACGGCCGAGATCAGGGAGGTCTTCCGGGTGCCGAAGATCGGCAACGTGGCCGGCTGCATCGTGCGCTCCGGCCTGATCCACCGCGGCAACAAGGCCCGGCTGATCCGGGACGGCGTGGTGATCTCCGACAACCTCACGGTGGAGTCGCTGCGCCGGTTCAAGGAGGACGCGACCGAAGTCCGCGAGGGCTTCGAGTGCGGTATCGGCATCGGTTACAGCGATGTCAGGGTCGCCGACACGATCGAGACCTTCGAGATGAGGGAGAAGCCGAGGGCCTAACCGAAGGTACCCGCCGAGCCGAGTTCGGCAGGAGCGGAGTGATGCGGTGTATGTCGGTGCGCTGACGCTGGATGTCCTGCTGGGTGACGTCCACTCGCTGAAGGCTAAGCGCGGGGTCGTCCGGCCACTGGTCGCCGAGCTACGCCGGTGCTATCCAGGTGTCGCGGTCGCTGAGACCGGGCACCTGGATCTGCACCGGCGGGCCGAGATAGGCGTGGCGGTGGTATCGGCGACGGCCACCAACGCGATGAGCGTGCTCGCCGACTGCGAGCGCCTGGTGGCCGGGCACCCTGAGATCGAGCTGCTGTCGGCACGGCAGCGGCTGTTCAACGAAGAGGAGTGACGGCATGGACGCCGCGAGGGCGCGCAAGCTCGCCGACAGGATCAGCCAGATCGTCGCGGAAATGCTGGAGCGGCGGGTCAAGGACCCCAGACTGGGCTTCGTCACCGTCACTGAGTCCCGGCTGACTAACGACCTGCGCGAGGCCAAGGTGTTCTATACGGTCTACGGGTCCGACGCCGAGCGGGCGGACACGGCGACGGCTCTGCACAGTGCCACCGGCATCATCCGGTCCGAGGTGGGACGGCAGCTCGGCCTGCGCCACACCCCGTCCCTGGAGTTCGTGGCCGACATGATCCCGGACACGGCCAAGCGGATCGAGGATCTGGTGAGCCGGGCCAGGACCGCCGACGAGGAACTCGCCCGCAGCCGCGACGGCGCGGTCTACGCCGGAGACCCCGACCCCTACCGCAAGCCCGCCGACGACTCCGACGAGGACGACTACGAAACGTGAGCGGGCCTGAGCCGAACGGGAAACACAACGGCCTCGTCATCGTGGACAAGCCCGGCGGCATGACCTCGCACGACGTGGTTGCGCGGATCCGGCGGCTGGCCGGGACCAGAAGGGTTGGCCATGCGGGCACCCTGGATCCGATGGCGACCGGCGTCCTGGTGGTGGGGGTAGAGAAGGCCACCAGGCTGCTCGGATACCTGACCCTGACCGAGAAGGAATACGCCGCCACGATCAGGCTCGGCCAGTCCACCGGCACCGATGACGCGGAAGGCGACATCACCGCCACCGCGCCGGCGATACACGTCTCCGCGGAGACACTAACGAAGGCGGTGACCGGCCTGACCGGCGAGATCCAGCAGGTACCGCCCGCGGTCAGCGCCATCAAGGTCAATGGCCAGCGAGCCTACCGGCTGACCCGGGCGGGCGCGGCGCCGGAACTGAAAGCCAGACCGGTGACGGTCTACGAGTTCGCGGTCACCGCCGTGCGCCACGAGGGCGAGTTCCTCGATATCGACGCGACCGTGCGCTGCTCGAGCGGCACCTATATCAGGGGCCTGGCCCGCGACCTGGGTATCACCCTGGGCACCGGCGGTCACCTGACCCGGTTGCGCCGGACCCGGGTAGGCGGTTACGGCCTCGAGCAGGCTCACACCCTGGAACAGCTGGCGGAGCGGTTCGAGGTGCTGCCGCTGGCCCAGGCGGCCGCGGCGGCCTTCCCGAGCCGGACGCTGACCGCGGACGAAGCCCGGCGGCTGGCCCACGGCGGCCGCCTCGCCACCACCAACCCCGACCCGCAGACCCCCACGGCGCAGACCCCCACGGCGCAGACCCCCACGGCGCAGACCCCCACGGCGCAGACCCCCACGGCCGCATACGCGCCCGACGGTTCGCTCGTCGCCCTGCTGACCGATGAGTCGGGTCAGGCGCGGCCCCTCGTCGTCTTCGCCTGAGGCCGTCCGGTGTTGGGCGGCCCGCGGTACCCACTTACCGGGTGTCGGTCGTAACCTGATCGCGAGCCACTGACGGTGATGGTTAGGCTGGTGTCTGGCGACGAAGGAGGAACGGGGAATCGTGTACCGCTGGTACGGCTCGGCTGACGTGCCTTCCGACTGGGGCAGGTGCGTTGCGACGATCGGCGTATTCGACGGCGTGCACCGCGGTCACCAGCGCATCGTCGGACGGGCCAAGCAGATCGCGGGAGAGCAGGACCTGCCGGTGGTCGTGATCACCTTCGACCCGCATCCGGACGAGGTCGTCAGGCCTGGCTCGCACCCGCCGCTGCTGACCACCCCGCGACGTCAGGCCGAGCTGCTGGGCCGCCTGGGCGCCGACGCCGTGTTCATGCTCCCGTTCAACCTGGAGTTCTCCAGGCTCAGCCCGGATGAGTTCGTCCGGGTCGTGCTGTCCGAACGGTTGCATGCCACGACCGTCGTGGTGGGGGAGAACTTCCGGTTCGGCCACAAGGCGGCGGGTGACGTGGCCCTGCTCGGCCAGCTGGGGGAGAAGTACGACTTCACCGCCGAGGGCGTGCCCCTGCTGGTCAGCGACGGCGTCACGATCTCCTCGACCTACATCAGGGAACGGCTGGCCGCCGGGGACGTGGCCGCCGCCGCGCACGCTCTCGGCCGTCCGCACCGGGTGGAAGGCGTCGTCGTCCGTGGCCACATGCGCGGCCGGGGCCTGGGCTTCCCGACCGCGAACCTGGAAACTCCGCCGCACACGGCTACTCCCGCCGATGGTGTGTACGCCGGCTGGCTGACTAGCCTGGACCTGGACGGGGCGGAGATCAGCCGCTGGCCGGCCGCGATCTCGGTCGGGACCAACCCGACCTTCGGAGTCGGCGAGCGCACCGTCGAGGCGTATGCGCTCGACCGGGACGACCTGGACCTCTACGGTGCCCACGCCGCGATCGACTTCGTCGCCCGGCTCCGCGGCACCGAGCGGTTCGATTCCGTCGAGGCCCTGGTCACCCAGATGCACCAGGACGTCAGCGAGGCCCGCGCCCTGACCGTCGGCTGATGACCGTCGGCTGACGCGCCCTGCCGTCACCCCAGCGGCATCACAGCGCCGCGTAGAGGGCCCTTTCGAAGTCGTTGTACATCCTGACTGCCTCGGGCGTCACGAACGGCAGGAAGTTGCTGTAGATGGACCCGCACACGCCCGTCGTGCGGTCGATCCAGAACTGGGTGTTGCACAGCCCCGCCCAGGCTCCGGACCAGGCCCGGCGCATGCCGGGGATGTCGGCGGTGTTGAGCAGCAGCCCGTAGCCCCACTTGTAGCCCGGACCGGCCTGGAAGGTGCAGGTGGAGGCGGGGTCGGCGGTCGGAAGCTCGGCCGGGAAGTCCAGGTCGCCGATCTGGTTGGTGAAGGCCGCCGCTACCGTGTCCGGCCGCAGGATCCGCGTGCCGTCCAGTTCGCCGCCGCGCAGCAGCGCCCGCTCGAACTTGATGTAGTCGCTCGGCGGTCCGTACAGCCCGTGGCCGCCGGCCCACCAGTCCGGCTCCTGGTTGAGGACTTCGCCGATCGACATCCAGGTACCGTCTTCGCCCTTGACGTGGACCGGCGTGCAGTTCGGCCGCTGGTCGTCGTTCATCAGGAACGTGGTCTGGTCCATGCCGAGCGGTCCGGTAATGCCCTGCTTAATGGCCACGTCGAGGCCGACGCCGGTCACCGCCTCGACCACCTTGCCCAGCCAGTCGATGTTGATGCCGTAGATGAACTGCTCGCCTGGGTCCGTCAGCATCGGGGCGGTGAACGAGGCTCGCGATCCGGCCACCACGTTGGGCACTCCGGTGATCTTTTCCCAGCGGACCAGCCGCTCGCTCCAGAACCAGTAGCCGAACCCGGCCGTGTGCGTCATCAGGTTCCTCACGGTGGCCTGCCGGGCCGGAGGCCGCAGCACCGGGGTGTCCCCGTCGAGGCCGGTCATCACCTGGACCTCGCCGAACTCCGGGCAGTACTCGGCCACCGGCGCGTCCAAGTCGAGGTGGCCCTGCTCTACCTGCTGAAGCGCGGCCACCGTGCATGGCATCTTGGTCATCGACATGATCCGGAACAGCGTGTCCACGGTGACCGGGTCGTCCTGCCCGGCTTCTCGCGGGCCCACCGCGCCCTGGTAGATGACGCCGTCGCGGTCGGCCGCGATCGCGGCCACGTGCGGCACCCCGCCGGAATCCACCGCGTCCTGAAGCACCTTGTCGATGGCGGTCCCGTCGATGGCAGGGCTCATGCCGACCTCCTCCTGTCGAACAACGTCGTTCACGCGGCATTTTAGTAGCTACCATGCCAGAGCCGTTCCGATCGTCTCATTCTGAACCCGGCCCGTCGGGCGGAGCCGTCGGCGGCGGGGTCGGCCCGGGCGAGCAGAACGTCAAGATCTCCATGCGGGTCGGTGACCTGCATGGCTACCTGGACCAGGCCGAGCAGCTGGGCGGTCGGCGACTGGTCCCGCCGACCGGCCTGCCCGGCGACGCCGACCGGTTCGCGATCTTCACCGACCCGGACGCGGGCTCTGGAGCTAACCCATTTTTTCCGAACGGCCGCCCCTGACCGCCCCGGGTCACCCGTCTGCGAGCACGGCTCGAAGCGCGGCCCGCACCGGAGCCAGCCGTCTGGCTGCGGCGTCGCGGGCTGCCGCGAGCGAGCGGCCCGCCAGCGGTTCGGTGATCTCGATGTAGCACTTGGTCTTCGGTTCGGTCCCGCTGGGACGTACCACCACCCGCCCACCGGGCAGCCAGAAGATCAGCACATCCGCCCCCGGCAGCCGCCGCCCAGTCCCGTCCCCGCTAGTCCCGTCCCCGCTAGTCCCGTCCCCGCTAGTCCCGTCCCCGCTAGTCCCGTCCCCGCTAGTCCCGTCCCCGCTAGTCCCGTCCCCGCTAGTCCCGTCCTCCCTTGCCAAGTCGACTATTCTCGACACCATGTGACCACCGAACTCTACCGGCGGATTCGCCCGGAGTCGGCTCATGACCTGTGTTGGTTCGGCGGTGCGAAGGATGAGTTGGGACGTCAGATGCACGCCGTGTGTCGTTTCCAGTTCGTCATAAATCTCGATCACCGAACGCCCGGTGGCCTTGGCGCTGGTCGCCAGCCAGAGCATGGCCAGCGCGGCGCTGATGCCGTCCTTGTCTCGGACCACGTCACCGACCGCGTAGCCGAGCGCCTCCTCATAGCCGAAGATGAAACGGGTTCCGGGCTGCGCGTCGGCCGCCCTGGCGATCCACTTGAACCCGGTCAGGGTCTCGGCGTACCGCACGCCGGCCGCGGCCGCGATCTTGGCCAGCAGCGTCGAAGAGACGACCGTGGTCGCCACCAGTCGCTCCCGCGCGCCAGCTGTCGTCGGCTCCCGCGACGCGGCTGGTGCTGTCCGCTCCAGCAGGCTCGCGCCAAGCAGCGCGCCAACCTGGTCTCCGGTCAGCACCCGCCAGTCATCGGCCGGCTGCGGCACGGCCACGGCGAGCCGGTCGCCATCCGGATCGCTGGCCAGGACGAGCTCGGCGCCAAGCCGCCGCGCATCGGCCAGGGCCAGGTCGAGCGCGCCTGGCTCTTCAGGGTTGGGAAACGCGACGGTCGGGAAGTCCGGGTCGGGTTCTGCTTGCATCGCTACCACGTGCGGCGACGCGAAGCCCGCCTGCCGGATCGCCCGCAGCATCAGGTCTCCGGTCACCCCGTGCATCGGCGTGTAGACCACGTTCAGCGCAGGCTTGCCGTCCGGCCAGCCTGCCGGGTCGGCCACCGCGTTGAGGTACGCCCGGGTCACTTCTTCGCCGCGCATGATGATCAGCGGGCTCCCGGCCTCGGCCACCGGGATGTGCGCCAGCGGGCCGAGGCCCGCGATGCGCCGCTCGATCTCGGCGTCGGCAGGCGGGATGACCTGGGCGCCATCGCTCAGGTAGAGCTTGTACCCGTTGTCCGCGGCCGGGTTGTGGCTCGCGGTGATCATCACCCCGGCCGCCGCGCCTAGGTACCTGACCGCGAACGCCAGCAGAGGTGTAGGACAAGGCAACGGGAGCACATGCACCGCGAGCCCCGCCCCAGCCAGCACCCCCGCCACCTCAGCCACGAAGTCCGCCGACCGATGCCGCGCGTCACACCCCACCACCACCCTGATCCCGGCCCCCACCCCAGCCCGGCCCGCTTCTTCCCCAGTTAGCCAGCCCGCCACAGCCGCAGTCGTGGCTCTGACCACGGCACGGTTCATCCGGTTCGGTCCCGGGCCAACCGTCCCTCGCAACCCCGCCGTACCGAACTGAAGCCGCCCCGCAAACCGGTCCCGCAAGTCATCAGCCGCCTCAGCGCCCGTTCCCGCGCTCATGGCCGTTGCCCCCTCAGGGGCGGCCCCGGTAGAGGATCCCGTGCCCGCGAAAGCACGATCAAGCAGCGCCCGAAGCTCATTCCGGTCCTCGGCGTCAGGGTCATCCGCGATCCAAGCCTCG
This sequence comes from Streptosporangiaceae bacterium, assembly GCA_050010815.1. Classification (GTDB taxonomy): domain Bacteria; phylum Actinomycetota; class Actinomycetes; order Streptosporangiales; family Streptosporangiaceae; genus Palsa-504. The sequence continues at coordinate 7,838 of JBEKKH010000020.1, forward strand.
ACCACGGTCCGAAGCCCAGCCTCACCCGTCACTCGCACCACTCATTTCCATAAGCCTTCACCCGTAACCCAGGATCGTGGATCGAAACCCCCGTTATAGGGGTAGCAACGATCCACGATAATTTTTTCTGTGTAAGTCCTGGAACCATAGATGCTTGTGTGAGCCCTCGGGGTTCTTGTTGCTCGGGACTTGCGGGATGAAAGAGGCCCCGGCGAGAGAGGCGACTACAGGGACGAATGGGCCGATAAGGCGCCCAGCCGACGGCCGGGCCACCTCCGCACGCCTGCCCCGTTTCCGGGGAACCCGCATCCCGGAGCCGTTCGGCATGAATCTACGCCTTGACGTAAGGGATGCCTTCGGCCCGCGGGCCGCGGACCTTGCCGACGAGGCCGGCGAGCGCCACGATCGTGACGATATACGGGGTCATCAACAGCAGGTTCGACTGGATCGGCGTGTTGAGGGTGGACATGATCGACTGCAGTTGCGTGGTGAAGCCGAACAGCAGCGCGGCCGCGATCGCGCCGAACGGCGTGTACCTCCCGAAGATCATCGCGGCCAGCGCGATGTAACCCTCACCGGAGGTCATGGCCTTGCCGAACGACCCGACCGAGCCGACCGTGAAGTAGGCGCCGCCGACGCCGGCGATCAGGCCGGCCGCGATGACGTTGCGGTATCGCATCGCGATCACCCGGATGCCTACGGTGTCGGCCGCGACCGGGTGCTCACCGATGGCCCGGGTGCGCAACCCCCACCGGGTGGAGAACAGGCCCACCTGAATGCCGGCCAGCGCGAGGTAAGTGAGGTACAGGAAGATGGTGGAGTCGAAGAACACCGGGCCGATAATCGGGATGTCGCCCAGCAGCGGGATCTTGATCGCGGAGAACGTGGCCGGCGAGTTCAGCGTGTTGGCGTACGGCACCATCAGGTCGTCATACAGGTATCCGGTGAGGCCGAGGATCAGCGTGTTCAGCACGACGCCGAGGATGACCTGGTCGACCCGGTAGCCGATGGCGAAGACGGCGAGCAGCACCCCGACCAGCGAGCCGGCCAGCGCCCCGGACACCAGGCCCAGCCACAGCGAGCCGGTACCGCTCGCCACCATCGCCGCGGTGAAGGCGCCGAGCAGCAGCTGGCCCTCGATGCCGACGTTGATCACGCCGGAGCGGGAGCACACGACGCCGGTCAGCGCCCCCAGCATGATCGGGATCGAGTCGTTGAACGTGCCCTGCAGCAGGTTCACCACGTTGAACCCCGTGGTGAGGCCGGCGTCGGCCCAGCACAGCAGGCCGATGACGAAGACGAAGACGACGACGCCGATGGTGACCCGCTTCAGCGCCACGCCCAGCGGCAGGAAAGCTCGCACCACGGCCATCAAGAGGGCAATCGCGCCGCACACATAACAGGTGATGGCGGCAGGCAGCGTCAGGTTCGGTACGGTCACCTTCGCGAACGGCTGGGAGAACGCGAAGGTCGCGTCTCCGTGGTGCGCGTTCAGCCCCAAGGCGAAGATGGTCACCAGCCCGAACACGGCAAACGTGGCCGGCCCCACCCACCGCCGGAAGGCGCTGCTCGGGGGGATGGCCGCCATGTCCAGGTCTACCGGTGGCCCCTGGTCCGCTATCGTCACGTGTTCCACCCCTTGGACACAACCCCGCCCACGCCGCCGGCTCTGGCGGCCCGCAGCCTGAACATGGTCCGGATCAGCAGCGGCGCCGCGACGAACAGCACGGTCGTTCCCTGCAGGACTTGCACCATGTCCACGGGAGTGCCGGTGGCCACCTGCATGAGCGGGGCCCCGGCGTGCAGCGCCCCGAAGAACAGCCCCGCCAGCACCACCCCGCCTGGCCTGCTGAGGCCGAGCAGCGCGACCGTGATGGCGTCGATGCCGTAGGTTCCGTAGCTCTGGAAGTTAAGCGTGAAGTCGGTGCCCTGGACGACCGCGGCTCCGCTCAGCCCGGCCAGCCCGCCGGCGATCAGCATCACCAGCACCCAGCTGCGCTCCACGTTCATGCCCGCCACCCGCGCGGCGCTGGGATTCTTGCCGATACTGCGGAACTCGAAGCCCGTGGTGGTCCGGTTCAGCAGCCACCACACGCCCGCCGCGCAGGCCAGCGCGATTCCGAAGCCCGCGTTAATCCGCAGGTGCGAGCCGAACAGCAGCGGCAGGTGCGCGTTGCCCGCGATAGCCGAGGTGATCTGGTCGCTGGTGTGCGGCGCCTGCATCAGGTAGCCGAAGGACAGCAGGTAGGTCAGGAAGTAGACCATGATGTAGTTCAGCATGATCGTGACGATGACCTCATGCGCGCCCGTCCGGGCCTTAAGCTCGCCGACCAGCCAGCCGACGGCCGCGCCGCCGGCGAAACCGCCGAGGACGCAGACCACGACGTGCACGCCGAACGGCAGGCTGACCCCGTAGCCGAGGTAGGTGGCGACGATCATGCCGCCGATGAGCTGCCCCTGCGCGCCGATGTTGAACAGGCCGGCCTGATAGCACAGCGCCACCGACAGCCCGGACAAGATCAGCGGCGTGGCCTGGACGCAGGTCTCCGACAGCGGGTTGAACACGGCGGACAGGTACCCGTCGTGCACGGCCGCACCGAACGAAGCTTGCTGGAACAGCGCGGCCACCGTGTGCGGGTTGAAGATCGATCCCTCGAACATCGCCACGTAGGCGCCCGTCGCGGTATCCCAGGCGGCCGCGAACGCATGTCCGGGAGCTGAGAAGAAGTCGCCCCAGGAGTGCAGCACGGCCGTATTGGTGAACGCGTTAAGCAGCCCGCCCACCACGAACCCGGTGAGGATGGCCAGCACGATGATGGTGACCGTATGGCCTTCAAGGATCGTGTCCCGCAGGGCCTCGCCGAACTTGGCGTGCGGTTCGGCCTCGCCGTCTTTCTCCTTGACCGGCCCCGCCTGCTCGCTCATTGTCCCGCCTCCGGTGGAGCCGCCGGCGCAGGAGGTGCCCCCGGCGCAGAAGACGCGGGCGGCGCGGGCGGCGAGGGAGACGCGGGCGGCGCGGGAGACGCGGGCGGCGCGGGAGACGCGGGCGGCGCGGGAGACGCGGGCGGCGCGGGATGTCCCGGTCCCGGGTCATGATCAGTTCCCCCGGCCATCAGCAGCCCCAGTTCTTCGGCCGGCACCGTCGGCGGCCGGAACCCGGTGATCTTGCCCTCGTACATCACGGCGATCCGGTCCGCGAGGGCATAGATCTCGTCGAGCTCGGCGGAGACGATGAGCACGGCGACACCCTTGTCCCGTTGCTCGACGATGCGGCGATGCACGAACTCGATGGACCCCACGTCGAGCCCGCGGGTGGGCTGGCTGGCCACGAGCACCTTGTGCTCACGTCCGAGTTCCCGGCCCAGGATGACCTTCTGCTGGTTACCGCCGGACAGCGTGCCCACGAGGGTGTCCACCGAGGTGGTGCGGACGTCGAATTCGGTCACCCGGTCGGCGGCGTTGCGGGCGATGGCGTCCAGGTTGAGCCTGATGCCGGACGCGTACGGCGGCCTGTCGTAGGTGTCGAGGACCATGTTGTCAGCCACCGAGAAGTCACCGACGAGCCCGTCTTCCTGCCGGTCCTCGGGGACGTAGGCGAAGCCTGCGCGCAGGCGTTGCCGCGGCGTGGCGTCGGTGAGGTCGCGGCCGTTCAGCGTCACCTGTCCCGCCGCCGTCGGCCGCAGCCCCATCAGAGCCTCGCATAGCTCGGTCTGCCCGTTGCCCTGGACCCCGGCCACGCCGAGGATCTCACCCGCCCGAACACCGAAGGACACCCCGTTGACCCACACCCGGCCCGTCTCGTCGGCGACGGTCAGGTCGGTCACGTCCAGCACCACGTCACCCGGCCTGGCGGTTTCCTTGCTGACACGCAGCTGAACGTCCCGGCCGACCATGAGCGAGGCAAGCTCATCCTCGGTGGTGCCGGGCGGCCGCTGGCCGACGACCCCGCCCCGGCGGAGCACGGTGATCGTGTCCGCGATCGCCTGGACTTCCTTGAGCTTGTGCGAGATGAAGACGATGGACCGGCCGCTATCCTTCAGCTCCCTGATGATCCGGAACAGGTCTTGCGTCTCGGCCGGGGTGAGCACCGCGGTGGGCTCGTCGAGGATCAGCACGGTCGCCTCCCTGACCAGTGCCTTGATGATCTCGACCCGCTGCTGGATGCCGACGGGCAGGTTCTCCACCAGCGCGTCCGGGTCTACCTCGAGGCCGTAGCGGCGGGAGAGCTCATGCACGTCTTTCCGTGTCTTGCGCCGGTCGAGCAGGCCAGAACGGCGGGTCTCCTCGATGCCGAGGGTGACGTTCTCCGCCACCGTGAACACGGGCACGAGCATGAAGTGCTGGTGCACCATCCCGATGCCGGCCGCGATGGCGTCCTTGGGGGAGTGGAACCTGGCTGCTTTCCCGTCGAGCAAGATCTCGCCCTCGTCGGGCTGCAGCAGTCCGTACAGGACGTTCATCAGCGTTGTCTTGCCTGCGCCGTTCTCGCCCAGCAGGGCGTGCACCTGCCCTGGGGCTACCGAAAGGTCGACCCGGTCGTTGGCCACCAGTGAACCGAAACGCTTGGTGATGCCCTTCAGCTCAAGTTCCAAGAGTGTCTCCCCCGGGGGACGTCCCCCCGGTGACCCCCCGGTCTGGGGGGCTGCTCGCCCCCCAGACCCCCTGGCCCGGAGGGGCTGGCGCCCCTCCGGGACCATTGGCGGAGGTCAGATCCGGTTGTTAATGGCGTGCCGGGTTAGACCGGGCTCTTGGTCGGGGTGGCGATGCTGCCGCTCTCGATGCCGGCCTCCACCGTCTTGAGCTCGCTCTGCAGCGCGGCCGGGATCGTGCTGCTGAAGTCGTGGTAGGGCGAGAGCACCGCCCCGCCGTTGGTCAAGGTCCCGACGTACGTGCCGCCGGCGAACGTGCCGCCTTCCGCGCTCGTCACCGCGGTCTTCACCGCGGCCACGATGCCCTTGGTGACGCTGGTGATGAAGTACTTGCAGTACTGCGGGGCACTGGTGCAGCCGTCGGTGTCCACCCAGAACAGGTTCACCTTCTGGCTGCCGGCCGCCGAGTCGGCGTCCTGGACCGCCTTGGCCGCGCCGAGGCCGACGTTGCCTGCTACCGGGAAGATGATGTCCGCGCCCTCGCTGATGAACGTCTGGGTCAGCGTCTGGCCCTTCGTCTGGTTGGTGAAGTCGCCGGTGAAGGAGCCCTTCTGGGTCTTCTCGTTCCAGCCGAGCACCTGCACCTTCGTGCCGTGCTTGGAGTTGTAGTACTGCACGCCGTCCCAGAAGCCGTCCATATAGATCGTGACGGTCCCGAAGTCCTCTCCGCCGAAGGTGGCGACCTTGCCGGTCTTCGTCATGCCGGCGGCCAGGTAGCCGCCGAGGAAGCCGTCCTGCACGGTGTTGAACACCAGCTGGTCAATGTTGGGTTCCTTGGTGCCGGTCAGGCACTCCGACGCGTAGGAGCAGTCGACGATCGCGAACTTCTGGCTCGGGTGCGCCTTGGCCGCGGCCTCCGTCGCGGGTCCCATCAGGAAGCCGACGGTGACGATGATGCCGCACTTGTCGGCCAGGAACGTGTTGATGTTCGGTATGTAGTCGCTCTGCGTCGATGACTGCAGGTACTTCACCGAGATGTTGGGGTTGGCGGCCGCGGCCGCCTGCATGCCCGCCCACGATGAGGCGTTGAACGACCGGTCGTCGATGCCGCCGGTGTCGGTGACCATGCAGCCCAGGAACTTGGCTGTGGTCGACCCTGTCGATGAGCTTGTCGCACTGCTTGTGCTGCTGCCGCCGGCTGAGGCCGAGCTGTGGCTGCTGCCGCAGGCGGCGATGACGAGCGTGGCTGACAGGGCCAGCGCCGCCGTGGCCAATGCGCTGTGTTTCACGCTTACCTCCACTGGGCCAGCGCGCTAAAGCGCCTGGCCTGGAATTTATCCTGGGTTGACCCGCAGGTTATGCCTGGTGGTATCCGCTGTGAAGGGGACACACGGCGATCTCACCCGCTCGTTGCCGAATCGGAACCCGACCATGATGGCACCCATGGCTGGCCGGACAGACTTCCGGGTTCTCATCCAGGGACCTTGGTGGGTTCCTACAGGCCCACGGCCGCGGGCGCGATGCCGGTGGTGGCTCCGCCGCCCGCCGTGGTCCCGCCCGCCCTGGTCCCGCCCGCCGTGGTCCCGCTGGCAGGCGGACCGCCGTTCGGTACCGGGACGCCGGGGAAGTCCAGGGTGATGGTCAGGCCTCCGCCTGGCGTCTCGGCCAGCCGGGCGGTGCCGCCGTTCGAGGTGACCAGCCGGTGCACGATGGCCAGGCCTAGCCCGGTGCCGTTGGGGTTGGAGGTGCTGAACCGCAGGAAGGCGCGGTCGCGGTCCTCGGCGTTCATGCCTGGCCCGTTGTCGCTGACGGTGACCTGCGCGCCAGCCGAGGTGGCGGTCGTGGTCACGATGACCTGGTGACCCGCGCTCAGCGCTTCGAGCGCATTGGCGATCAGGTTGTCCAGGATCTGCTCCAGGTGCCCGTCGCCGATCCAGGCCATGGCCTGCCCGCCCAGGTCTGACCCGCCGCCGGCCAGCCGGCCGCCGGTGAGCGCGCTGGCCCGGCCCGCCTCGTTCGGGCGGAAGGTGGCCGTGAGCGTGATGCCCCGGTCGTCGGCCACCGGGTGCCACGCCACCACTCGTTCCCGCGCCACCTCGGTCAGGTCCACCGCGACGGGTACCGGCACCACGTTCTCGGCCCGCGCCACCGCGAGCAGCCCGTCCACCAGCCGGGACAGCCTGGCCAGTTCTTCCAGGGCGCCGGCCAGTTCGTGCGCCGTGGCGGGGTCGGACTGGGCGGTGTCCGCGGCGAGCAGGTCGAGGCGCAGCCGCAGCGCGGCCAACGGGGTACGCAGCTGGTGCGACACGTCCGCGATCACGGCCCGGTTGCCGTGCACCAGTGCTTCGAGCCGGCCTGCCATGGTATTGAACGTCGTCGCGAGGCGACGCAGCTCCTGTGGTCCCGAGCCGACCACGGCCCGGATGGCCAGGTCGCCGTCGGCGAGCCGGCCCGCCGCGCTGTCCAGCCCGGCCAGCGGCCTGCTCACCCACCGGGCCAGCGCGAAGGCCAGCAGGGCCGCGGCGAGCATCGCGACGACGGCGACCGTGCCGAGGATGACCCACACCTCGAGGATGTCGCGGTTGAGCGGAGCCGTCGGCCGGGCCAGGAGCACCGTGCCCACCAGCGGACCCGAAGGCGAATAGACGGGAACCGCCGCGACGACCCACGATCCCGTGTTCGCGATGGCCGGCTGGCGACCGCCCTGGGCCGTCGTGCGGACCATGGTGTCCGCCTGGCCCGCCAGCTGCCGCCAGTCGCCGGACGGCATGCCCTGATTGGTCAGCGCGGCGCCCTGGACCTGACCTTGCGCGCTGCGCAGGATCAGCAGGCCGTCACCCGCCGCCCGCACCTGGTGCAGCACGGTGACCAGCGGCGGGTACGGGGTGTTGGGACTGTCCAACCGGGGCTGGGCCACCGCGGCGTCCAGGTTGACGTTGTCCACCGTGTCCAGGGTGAAGGAAGTCCGGTCGTGCATGGTCGAGTTCAGCGCAAGCGGGACCATGGCGCCGGCGATGACGACGGCGGTGAAGGCCAGCAGGACCACGAGGATCCGCCTGGTCACGAGAGGCTGCCGGAGTCTGCGAGCCGGAAGCCGTGGCCGTAGACGGTCTCGATGAGGCCGGGATCGCCGAGCTTTTTCCGCAACGCCGCCATGTGTACGTCAAGCACCTTGGTGGGGCCGTACCAGTGCTCGTCCCAGGCCCGCTCGAGCATCTCCTGGCGGCTGACGACCCGCCCCGGGTCGCTGGCCAGGCACTCCAGGATGGCGAATTCCTTCGGCGTTACCGCGATGCTGTTCCCCGCCACGGTTACCTTGTGCGTGCGCAGGTCGACGGTGAGCGGTCCGTGCTGGAGCACCTGGCCGGCCGGCTGTCGGCTGCGGCGAAGCACCGCCCTGATCCTGGCCAGGAGTTCCTCCAGCCCGAACGGCTTGATCAGGTAGTCGTCGGCTCCCTCGTCCAGCGCCAGCACGCGATCGGATTCCTCGCCCCGTGCGGTCACGATGATGATGGCCGCGTCGCAGGTCTGGCGGAGCCGCCGGCAGACCTCCACGCCGTCGATATCGGGCAGCCCGAGATCGAGCAGCACGACGTCGGGCACGGGCCAGTCGAGCGCCGCCTTGCCGGTGGTGACACTGCCGGTCTCGTAGCCGGCCCGGGTTAGCCCGCGAACCAGCTGAGTGGCGATACCAGGGTCGTCTTCCACCACGAGGACCCGGCCTAGACGTGCGTTCACGGCCTCCACGTTAAGCACGAAACCGGCTAGGACCCAATCGGGCGCAGATCTTAACCAAACCTGAACTTCTTCGGGGGTGGGTCCTAGTAAGTAGCTGGGCATGATCTATATCAGAGTTCCTTGCTCTCGCGTGGTCCGCCTCCCTGCCGCGACCGCGCCGGACATGTGAAGGGTCCGTGTGGATAGGGCCACCCTGCAGCCTTATCCACACGGACCCCAAGTCCCTCCCAGCCTCCGGTTACGACGGCCGCACGTTGCCGAGCCTCAAGCCTTGGAGTCATCAGGTGAGCATCGACTGGCCCAGCCTGCGCGCAGCCGCCACGGCAGCGGCGGGACGAGCGTACGCGCCGTACTCCGGGCTGCGGGTCGGCGCGGCCGCCCTGGCCGCAGGCGGCCAGATCGTCACCGGGTGCAACGTGGAGAACGCTTCCTACGGCCTGACCCTGTGCGCCGAGTGCGGTCTGGTCAGCGCCCTGCACGCCTCCGGCGCGGCCCCGCCAGGCACCCAGGCCCCGCCAGGCACCCAGGCCCCGCCAGGCACCCAGGCCCCGCCAGGCACCCAGGCCCCGCCAGGCACCCAGGCCCCGCAGGCCGCGCTGCTGGCCGTCAGCGTCGTGGCCGGGGACGGGGAGCCGCTGCTGCCCTGCGGCCGCTGCCGCCAGCTGCTGCTCGAAGCCGGCGGCGGCGGGCTGCTGGTGGACACCGCGGACGGCCCGGTCGAGCTGGACATCCTGCTCCCGGCCGCCTTCACCGGCACCGACCTGTCCCAGCGCAGGGAAGGCGGCCCCACGCCGGGACAGGAAGCCCGGTGACCGACGCCGTCACCCTCATCCGGGCCAAACGAGACGGCCATCACCTCACCGGCACCGATATCAGCTGGCTGTTCGAGGCGTACGCCCGAGGCGAGGTCGCGGACGAGCAGATGTCCGCGCTGCTGATGGCGATCTATTTCCGGGGCCTGGATTCCGCCGAGCTCAGCACGTGGACCGCGGCGATGATCGCCTCGGGTGATCGCCTGGACCTGTCGGCCATCGAGAAGCCGACCGTGGACAAGCACTCGACCGGCGGGGTGGGGGACAAGGTCAGCCTGATCCTGGCCCCCCTGGTGGCGAGCTGCGGCGCCGCCGTCCCGCAGCTGTCCGGCCGCGGCCTCGGCCATACCGGCGGGACCCTGGACAAACTCGAGTCGATCCCCGGTTTCCGTGCCGGGCTGACCCCGGCGGAAACCCTGGCCGTGCTGGCCCGGGCCGGCTGCGTGATCTGCGCCGCCGGGTCTGGCCTGGCGCCCGCGGACCGCAGGCTCTACGCCCTGCGGGACGTCACAGGGACGGTGGAGTCCATTCCGCTCATCGCCAGCTCGATCATGTCGAAGAAGATCGCCGAATCCACCAGCGCGCTGGTCCTCGACGTCAAGGTCGGCACCGGCGCGTTCATGACGAGCCGCGAGCAGGCCCGCGAGCTCGCCCGGACCATGGTCGCCCTGGGCGCGGAACACCAGGTCCGCACCCGGGCCCTGCTGACCCGGATGGATACCCCGCTGGGGCGCGCCGTCGGCAACGCCGTCGAGGTGGCGGAGGCGGTTCAGGCGCTGCAGGGCCAGGGTCCGCCCGACCTGATGGAGGTCACCCTGGCCCTGGCCCGGGAGATGCTCACCCTGGCCGGTCTGGAGGGCTCCGACCCGGCCGCCGCCATCGCGGACGGCCGCGCCCTGGCCGCGTTCCGGGCCATGGTCCGCGCGCAGGGCGGCGATCCCGACGCCCCGCTGCCGCGGGCGGCGCACACGCAGCTCCTGCCTGCCCCCGGCTCGGGCTGGCTGACCCGCCTGGACGCCCTGGCCGTGGGCACCGCGGCCTGGCGGCTGGGGGCGGGCCGGGCCCGCAAGGAAGACGAGGTCAGCGCGACCGCGGGCATCATCTGCCTGGCCAAGCCGGGGGACCGGGTGCAGGCCGGACAGCCGGTCCTGGAGCTCCGCGCCGACTCACCAGAGCGTTTCGGCCCCGCGCTGGCCGCGCTGGACGGCGCCATCGCGGTCAGCGAGCAGGGGCCCCCGCCGCGCCTTTCCCCGGTCATCGAGTCCATACGGCCGAGTAGCACAATGGGGGGATGCTGACCCTAGCCGAGATCCAAGCGGTCCCGAAGGTGCTGCTGCACGACCACCTGGATGGCGGTCTGCGCCCGCAGACCATCCTGGAGCTGGCCCGCGAGACGGGGTATCACGACCTGCCCGCCGACAGCGCCGAGGAGCTGACCAAACGGCTGACCGAGGGCGCGCACCGCGGTCACCTGGAGATCTACCTGGACGCGTTCCGGCACACGGTCGGGGTCATGCAGACCCCGGACGCGCTGCGGCGGGTGGCCGCCGAGTGCGTCGAGGACCTGGCCGCCGACGGCGTGGTCTACGCGGAGGTCCGGTTCGCGCCCGAGCTGCACGCCGAGCGCGGGCTGAGCCTGGATGAGGTGGTCCAGGCGGTCCTGCAGGGGTTCCGCCTTGGCCGCGCCAGCCAGGCCGCCAAGGGCCGCCACATCACGGTGTACGCACTGCTCACGGCGATGCGGACGGCGGCCAGGTCGCAGGAGATCGCCGAGCTCGCGGTCCGCTATCGCGACCAGGGCGTGGTCGGGTTCGACATCGCGGGCGCCGAGGCCGGCTGGCCGCCGAGCAGGCACCTGGACGCTTTTCAATACCTCAAGCGCGAGAACTTCCACATCACGATCCACGCCGGCGAGGCGTTCGGGCTGCCGTCGATATGGGAAGCCGTGCAATGGTGCGGTACCGAGCGGCTCGGCCACGGGGTGCGCATCGCGGACGATATCGAGATCAGCGCGGCGGGAGACGTCCGGCTCGGCCGGCTCGCCGCTTACGTCCGCGACCGCCGGATTCCGCTGGAAATGTGCCCCACCTCGAATGTGCAGACCGGCGCCGCGCCATCGATCGCCCGGCACCCGCTCCGGGTGCTCAGGCAGCTGTCCTTCCGGGTGACGGTGAACACCGACAACCGGTTGATGAGCCAGGTCACGCTGAGTTCGGAGTTCCACCGGCTGGTGGCCGAATTCGGCTACGGGTGGTCCGATGTCGAATGGCTGACGATTAACGCGGCCAAGAGCGCGTTCGCGGGTTTCGACGAACGCCTGCATCTCATCAATACGGTCATAAAGCCCGGCTTTGTCACTGCGCGCGCATAAATCCCCCTAAACCAGCATTTTTACGGAACGGGCAGTGGTTTCTCCTCAGAACCACCTGTCACAATCCCGGCCATGACGCTGCACAATTGCCCGACGGCTGGGCACAATGGAAGTGCTGGTCCAGATGAGAAGAACCGCGAGAATCGACCCAGGCCCGTAAGCCTCCCGAAGGACCCGATGGTATTGCCCCAGTCGGAAACCGAATCGCTGCGTCGCTGGGACCCCGAAATGATCGGGCCGTACGTGGTACTGGGCCGTCTCGGGGCCGGATCGATGGGCCAGGTCTACCTGGGCCGGTCGCCGGCCGGACGCCTGGTCGCGATCAAGACCATCAGGGTCGAGCTGGCCGAGGAAGCCGGCTTCCGGACCCACTTTGCGCAGGAGGTGGCCGCAGCCAGGAAGGTCAGCGGGGTCTTTACCGCCGCGGTCGTCGAGGCCGATCCGGAGGCCGATCTGCCCTGGCTGGCCACCGCTTACGTGCCGGTTCCCTCGCTGAGCCGGATGGTCCACGCGTGCGGCCCGCTGCCGGTGCGGACGGTCAGGTGGCTGGCGGCCGGGTGCGCCGAGGCGCTGGTGTCGATCCACGGGGCCGGGCTGGTCCACCAGGACCTGAAGCCGTCGAACGTGCTGGTCACCGCGGACGGGCCCATGGTGATCGACTTCGGCGTGGCCCGGGCGGCCGAGCGGATGGAGCTGTCGGTCTCGCGCGGTGCCGTCGGCACGCCCGCGTACATGGCACCCGAGCAGGCCAGGGATCCCCATCAGGCCTCCGTGGCCAGCGATGTGTACTCACTCGGCGCGACGCTGCTGTTCGCCGCCACCGGGCACGCTCCGTACCAGGGTGCCTCGGTCCTGGACGTGCTGGCCCGGCTGGCGACGGAAGAACCCGACCTGTCCGGCCTGCCCGCCGAACTGGCCAGCCTCGTCACCGCTTGCCTGGACCGGGTGCCCAGGGACCGCCCGACCTCCTCCGCGGTGCTCGCCAAGCTCGGCCAGTTCACGCAGGCTCAGGCGTTCGGGGTGGGCCGGGCGGACACGCACGCCTACCTGCCGGAACCGGCGATGCTCCTGATCGGGGAGTACCAGCGCAGTCCCCAGCTGGCTGGCGTCCCCCCGGCCGACGCCGAACCAGGCGGCGATTCCACCGCCGCCTCCTTCACCGAGCTTCCGGCCGCCTACAAGCCGCCCGGGCGGCGGAAATCCCGGTCCCGCCGCCGGTCCGCACCCGACGTCGACCCGTCCGATGTCGACCCGTCCGATGCCGGTACGTTCGATGCCGGTCCGTCCGATGCCGGTACGTCCGGCGCCGGTCCGTCCGATGCCGGTACGTCCGGCGCCGGCTGGCCCGGGGCCGGGAGCGGCCCCGGGGCTGGTCGCGCCCGGGCTGACTGGCGGCAGTGGCTCGGGGCTCACCTGACCTGGGTCGGCTGGGTGGCGGTGGGCGCGGCCCTGGTGGTCGGGGGCATCATTCTCGGCGCGTCGCTCAGCAGCTCGGGCAGCCCGCCGCCGAACGGAGCTCCACCGCCGGCTCTCCCCTCGTGCGCTACCGGGCAGTCCGGCTCGGGCCAGCGGCCGGAGGTGTGCCTGGTGCGGTCGTGGGGTGATTCCGACGCCACGTTTGTCGTGCACGGGGGCGGCTTCGGCCCGTCGACGCCGGTCACGGTCTCGCTATCCGGCGTCGGCCCGCCGCCGACGAACCTCAAGATCATGGCCAGCACGTCCGCGGTCAAGCCGGTGACCGGCCGGAACGGGACACTCAGCATCACCGTCAACCGGCTTTTCCCCGGTCCGTTCCCGCCCGGGCTCTTCACCGTTGTGGTCACCGGAACCGGGGGCGCTCGGGCCAGCGCGGCGTTCATGGTGATACCGGCGGGGGCGCCGCCCCCGCCCTAAGCCTGGGTCCACCACAGGTCTTCCTGGCGGGACCGCCAGGCCGGGTCGTCCAGCCGCCCCAGGTCGGCGGAGGTGATGATGCCGTGCTCGATCAGGATCCGGACGGCTACTTCGTCGGAGAGCCGGACGTCCGCCCGGGCCAGCCCGCGGTCGGTGATTTTGCGCCGCAGCACCTTGATGTGCTCCGCCACGCGGGCCGACAGCACGTCGCGGAACTCCGGGTCGGAATCGAATCGTTCAAGTTCGTGGTAAGCGCCGGTGACCTCGAGCGCGCCCCGGGCGATTTCCGGCGTCCGCGGCAGCGGCCTGCTGGCGCTGTGGTCGAGCAGCCACGGCCGGCACCACATCAGGGCGACCAGGAAGAGCTTGGTCATCGGGTCGATGTAGAACGGAAGCAGCGTCCCCTCCCCGGCCCGGCCCGGGCCCAGCCCGGTCCCCTCAGCCAGCCCCGCGCCCTGGGCCGCCCCCGTGCCATGGGCCGCCCCCGTGCCATGGGCCGCCCCCGCGCCTTTGTCCGCATCCGCTAGCCAGGCCTCATCGTCCAGCCCGTCCGCGTCGGCCAGCCAGGCCTCCTCGGCCAGGAGTTCGGAGTTGGCTAGGAGCACCCCGGTGGCCATGACGCTTCCGTTGACCCCGTCCGCCGGGCGCGGCCAGCCTTCGAACCGGCCGGTGACCGTGACCGTCAGCGGCTGCTCGTCATCGAGCATGCCCCGGGACCCGACGTAGGCGGTTCCGGCATGCACGAACCAGCCGTCGGCGGGCTCGCCGTCATCTTCCATCCGTGGCAGCCTGATGCGGTAGTCATCGCCCTCGACGTACAGCGCATGGGTACGGCTGATGTTGGCGATCCACGCTCCTGCCGCCATCGCGGTCACCACGCCGGCCCGTCGGGAAAGCCCTCGCCCGGCGGCAATGGCCAGGTCGACTCCGGGCCCGCGGCCGAAGACCAGCTGGTCTCCTTCGGCGATCGTCATTTTCTGGCCTGCCGCCGTGCTGACATGGGAGCTCAGCGGCATAGCGGGGCCCGGGGGGTCAATGGTGCGAACGACTCTGTTGACGGCATCGGTTTCCTGCTGCGGTGCGACTGGGTCTGGATATTCTAGGCCGGATTGCCTTCTTCGGGGGGTTTCTGGGGTAACCCCGGACTCGGGGATATCCAAGACCGATAGAACTTGATTAGCTGCCGGTGGCTGGGTGCTGGGCTCCGGAGGTGGGTATCGTCCACCGTGGGTGCTGGGGGGGGAATCCCGGACCTGGGCAGTGCCGCTATGTCGCCGCGGTAGAGCCCGGCGCCCAGCCAGAATTATCGGACGGAATTACTGCGGCGGAATTACCCGTTGGGCCCGGATTAGCGGTCTCAGATCTTTCCGAACAGGCGATCACCCGCGTCGCCCAGTCCGGGCACGATGTAGCCGCGGTCGTTCAGTCGCTCGTCGACGGCAGCGGTGACCACCCGCACCGAGACCGCGCCGTCGGTGGCGAAGACCTCCTCGACATGCCGCAGGCCCTCGGGCGCGGCGAGCAGGCAGATCGCGGTGACCGAGGCGGCCCCGCGGTCGACCAGCATGGTGATGACGGTGACGAGCGTTCCGCCGGTGGCCAGCATGGGATCCAGGACGAACGTGTCCCGTCCGGTCAGGTTGGTGGGCAGCCGATCCGCATAGGTGGATGCGACCAGGGACTCCTCGTCCCGGCGCAGCCCGACGAAGCCGACGTCGGCCATCGGCAGCAGCCGGGTCATGCCGTCGAGCATGCCGATGCCCGCTCGCAGCACGGGCACGATGAGCGGCACGGGCCGGGCCAGCTTGACCCCGCGCGCGATGCCGACCGGCGTGGTGACGGATACCGGCTGCACCCGCATCTCGCGGGTCGCCTCGTAGGCGAGCAGGGTCACCAGTTCGTCCGTCAGGCTGCGGAACGTCGCGGTGTCAGTGGCGGCGTCGCGCAGCGTGGTGAGCTTGTGGGTGACCAGCGGATGGTGGATGACGAGCGTACGCATAGCAAGCAAGTGTGGCAGGTCAAGCCGCGCCTGGGCTACGCGTCGGGGCGAGCGCGGGCCGAGGCGTGGGAACGGGCCAGGTCCACCTCGATCCGCTGGGCGGTGGCCAGCAACGGCTGCAGGAGTTCGTCCATGATGCTGGCCAGCGTCCGTCGGCCGGCGTGGGTGGAGATGTTGACCGCGGCGATGACCTGGCCGTCCGCGTCGCGGATCGGAGCCGCGATCGAGCGCAGGCCCTCTTCGAGTTCCTGGTCGACCAGGGCCCAGCCCTGGCCCCGTATTTTTCCCAGCTCCCGGCGCAGCGCGGTTGCGCTGGTGATGGTGTGCCCGGTCAGGCCATCCAGGCTGGCTGAGCTGAGGTACTTCTCCAGCCATTCGTCCGGCTGGGCGGCCAGCATGACCCGGCCCATCGAGGTCGCGTAGGCCGGGAACCTCGTCCCGACGCTGATCGTCACGGTCATGATTCGCTTGGTCGGGACGCGCGCGATGTAGACCACGTCGTCCCCGTCGAGCTCGGAGACCGAGGACGAGTCGTGCACCTGCTCGACCAACTGCTCCAGGTGCGGCATCGCCACCTCGGGCAGGGTCAGGCTGGACAGGTAGGCATAGCCGAGTTCAAGGATCTTGGGCCGGAGCGCGAACCGGCTTCCTTCGCTGCGCATGTAACCGAGCTGCACCAGGGTACGCAGGAACCGGCGGGCCGCGGCCCGGCTCAGGCCGGTGTTAGCGGCCACCTCGCTCAGGGTCAGCTTCGGATGATCCGCATCGAAGGCGCGGATCACTGACAGGCCACGCTCGAGCGACTGGACGAAATCCCCGTCATGGCCCGCTTCAGTCATGGAGAGCCTCCTGGCTCGGTCGATACATCATAGACCGGTGCCGCGCGCGTTCGCTTTCTGAACTATCGTTCGTTTCACGTACGCGTTAGCTCAAGGAGTCGTCATGGCACTCATGGACGAGGCCACCTGGCGTGGCCAGATCTACTCCGGCGGCTGGACCGCCGGAGCTGGCGGGGACGCCGCCGTCGTCGAGCCGGCCACCGGTCAGGAAATCGGCCGGGTCGGCGTCGCTACCCCGGCCGACGTGGCTTCCGCGGCCCAGCTGGCGACCGCGGCCCAGCCGGCCTGGGCCGCGACGCCGCATACCGAGCGCTCGGCCATTTTGCGGCGCGCCGCCGACCTATGGCTGGCCAACTCGGCCGACATCGAATGGTGGGGGATCAGGGAGAGCGGCAAGATCCCTCCCGCGATGCAGTTCGAGACGCACGTAGCGACCCAGGAGATCTACGAGGCGGCTACGCTTGGGTCCCGCGCTTGCGGCGAGCTGCTGCCCAGTGAGCAGCCCCGGCTGAGCTTCGCCGAGCGGGTGCCCGTCGGCGTGACGGGCGTCATCGCGCCGTTCAACTTCCCGCAGATCCTGGCCATCCGTTCGGTCGCGCCCGCGCTGGCCCTGGGCAACGCGGTGATCCTCAAGCCCGATCCGCGGACCGCGGTGTGCGGTGGGGTCGTGCTGGCCCAGGTGTTCGAGGAGGCCGGGCTGCCCGCAGGCCTGCTGCACGTGCTGCCCGGCGGAGCAGAGGTCGGCGAGGCCGTCGTCACCGAGCCGCTGGTCCGGCTGGTCTCCTTCACCGGATCTACGGCCGCGGGCCGCCGGGTCGGCGAGCTGGCCGCCCGGCATCTGAAGCGGGTTCACCTTGAGCTGGGCGGCAACTCCGCCCTCATCGTGCTCGACGACGTAGATCTGGACCGTGCCGCCTCGGCTGGCGCCTGGGGCTCGTTCCTGCACCAGGGGCAGATCTGCATGACCACGGGCCGCCACCTCGTGCACGAGGCGATCTACGACGAATATGTCGCCCGGCTCGCGGCCAGGGCGGCCCGCCTTCCGGTCGGGAACCCGGCCACCGAGGAGGTGGCGCTGGGCCCGATCATCGACGAACGGCAGCGTGACAAGGTGCACGGCCTGGTCACCGAGAGCGTCACGGCGGGCGCCCGGCTGGCCGCAGGAGGCAGCTACGAGGGCCTGTTCTACTCACCGACCGTGCTGGCCGAGGTCTCCGCGCAGATGCCGGCCTACGCCAGCGAGGTGTTCGGCCCGGTCGCCCCGGTGCTGCGTTTCGCCACGGCCCAGGACGCGGTCAAACTCGCGGCCGAGAGCGAATACGGCTTGTCGCTGGGCATCTTGACCAGAGACGTGATGCGTGGCCTGGACCTGGCCAGGCAGATACCGACCGGCATCGTGCATATCAACGAGCAGACGGTCGACGACGAGCCGAACGCCCCGTTCGGCGGCCTCGGTGCCTCCGGGACCGGCGCCAGGTTCGGCGGTACGGCTAACCTGGATGCGTTCACGGATACCCGCTGGGTGACGATCCGTGGCGACATCGCTCCATATCCGTTCTAGAGCGGCATCGAGATGACCGTTAGCTCACGCACTCAGGTCGGCATCGTCGGAGCCGGCCCGGCCGGCCTGCTGCTTTCCCATTTGCTGGCGCTCCGCGGCATCGACTCGGTCCTGATCGAGAACCGCAGCCGGGCTTACTGCGAGGCGCGCCAGCGGGCCGGGCTGCTCGAAGCCGGAACCGTGGAGCTGCTCCGCGCGGTCGGCCTCGGGACGCGGATGGACGCGGAAGGGCTCGAACACGGCGGGATCTACCTGCAGTTCGAGGGCGGGCGGCACCACCTCGACTTCCGTGATCTGACCGGCGGCCGCTGGGTGACGATCTATGCTCAGACCGAGATCGTCAAGGACCTGTTCAAGGCCAGGCTCGCGGCCGGAGCCAGGATCGAGTTCGAGGTCTGCGACACCGAGGTCGCGGAGCTCGAGACAGACCGGCCCGTGCTCCGCTACACCGACTCCGCCGGAGTCAGGCACGAGGTCAGCTGCGACGCGATCGCCGGCTGCGACGGATTCCACGGCATCTGCCGCGATTCCATCCCGGCTCACCTGGCGACGGTGGCCGAACGCAGATACCCGTACTCGTGGCTCGGCATCCTGGCCACGGTGCCGCCGTCGACCGACGAGCTCATCTACGCTCGTCACGAGGACGGATTCGCCCTGCACACCATGCGTACGCCGCAGGTGAGCCGGCTCTACCTGCAGGTTCCCGCCGACGAGGACATCGGGCGGTGGCCCGACCACAGAATCTGGAGCGAGCTGCAGCGCCGGCTGGGCGTGCCGGGATGGGACCTGAAGGAGGGCCCGATCACGGAGAAAGCCGTCTCGCCGATGCGCAGCTTCGTCGCCACGCCCATGGCCTACCGGCGGCTGTTCCTGGCCGGTGACGCCGCCCACATCGTGCCCCCCACCGGTGCCAAGGGCCTGAACCTGGCCCTGGCCGATGTGACCGTCCTGGCGACAGCGCTCGCTGCCCTGCTGCGGGACGGCCGGGCCGAGCTCGCCGCCGCCTACTCCGACAGCTGCCTGAAGCGGGTCTGGCGGGCCACGCACTTTTCCTGGTGGATGACCTCGATGCTGCACGTGGACCCGCACGCGGACGTGTTCGGGGAGGAGCTGCAGCTGGCTCAGCTGCGCTACGTCGTCTCCTCCCGCGCCGCCGCGACCACCCTGGCCGAGAACTACACCGGCTATTACCCGCTGCGCTGGTTACCCGAGGCCCAGGTGATGCCGCGGCCGCAGGGCCCGGGCCAGCAGGGCGGACAGGGCGGCGGCCACTCCGGTGTCGGTGAGCGATAGCGGCGCGGTGAAACCGCGCTCGGCGCCGAGCAGGTGCAGTGCCCACAACCGGTGCCGGAGCGTGTAGAGCTCGGTGCGAACGGCACTGGCCAGGCCAGAACCGCCGGAACCCCCGGAACCCCCGGAACCCCCGGAACCCCCGGAACCGGCCGAACCCCTGGAGCCCCCCGAGGCCCAGCCTTCCACGCTGTGGATATCGGTCACCAGCCTGGTCAGCTCGTCGTACCCGGTGGGCCCGTTGGTCAAGATGATCATCAGCGCGGCCTCGCGCACCGCCACGGAGAAGTCCGGCTGCGGGCCGTCGTCGGGCCCGATCAGCGCGGCCGTGCCGATGTGCCACCTGGCGGCGGGGTCCGCGGTCATGAGCTTGCCCGTCTTGGTCAGCACGAGGCTGGTCCGGCTGCGCCGGATGGCTCCCATCTCGCTTTGCGCCATGCCCCGCAGGGTGTGCAGCGGGAACACATCGAGTTCCTGGCGCAGGGTTCCGACCAGCTGGTCTCGCCAGCCGAACGTGTCGACCGCCTCGATGACGACGGCAGGCGCGATGTAGTGGCGTGCGGTCAGGCGCAGGCCTTCGTCCGCGTGGCTGAGCAGCCACTGCAGCGTGGGCAGCGGGTCGTCGGGCAGGAGGGGCGGTTCGAGCAGGCGCGGGATGAGCCCGCGGGCCAGCCGCGACCGCTCGCCCGGGCGGCCGTGCGCCCACGCGTCGATGCGTTCGGCGCTGATCCGTCCCAGCCAGGTGTCGGTACCCGGCACGCCGTCGGGCGCCTGGGCCACCTCAGCGTCGCCGCCGGCCATGGGACGCAGCTCGATCTCGGGCCGCCCGGTCAGCCAGCGGTTGACGATGTCCGCGCGCCTGGTGCGCCAGCCGCGTGCCCCTACGCTCAGCTCATTCGAGGCGAAGGCCAGCTCGAGGGCGGCCGCGCACGCGTCGTAGGCGGCGCGCTCCTGCGCGCCCATGACCGATCCCCAGGCCAGCAGCTCGGTGTCGGGCGGCGCCGCGTTCGACTCCTCGATGGCCTCGGTGTAGGCGGCGATTCCGTCCTCGTGTCCGTCCGCGTAGGCGGTGATGATCCTCTCGGTGCCCGCCGACGCACAGACTCCGGCGTAACGCTCCAGGCCGGCCAGGGTGAACAGGCGGCCCAGCGCCTTCGCCACGCCGACCCGGCCTGACGTGGACATCGGCCACTTGACCGGGAGGGCGTACCAGAGGAATTCCTGCAGGCGCAGCAGCGAGATCGTCTCCAGGCCCTCGTCGCCGGTCAGCCAGGCGAGGGCGGCCTTCGCGTCGCCGGCCGCCTCCGGATCCTCGCGCGTGAGGGTTTCCAGCGCCTGGCTCTCTGTCATCATGCGCACAGTCTGCCGCAGGCCGATGCGTGAGGCTAGTGCACGTTACTTTGCACAAGCCGCCCGGGGCCCGGGAGCGGCCGTCGTTCGGGCATGATAGGCGGGTGCCAGGAATATATGACGAGCCCGAGTTCTACCAGGCCGCGTGTGCCTACCGTAACGTCCCGGACGAGGTAGACGCCCTGCTGCGCTGGGCTGGCGCGCACCGGAGCCCGGACGCCGGGCCGCCGCGCTCGGTTCTGGAGCTGGCCGCCGGTCCCGCGGAGCATGCTCGCGAACTAGCGCGGCGCGGCTTGTCGGCCACCGCCCTTGACCTCAGCCCGGCCATGTGCGGACGAGCCAGGGACCTGGCCAAGGCGGCCGGGATTCAGCTGACCGTCGTCGAGGCGGACATGCGGGACTTCAGCCTTCCCGGCCCGGTCGACCTCGCCATCACCATGCTCAACTCGTTGTGCCACCTGCTCACGCTCGACGACATGCTGGCCCATCTCGGCTGCGTCGCGCGTCACCTGCGCTCCGACGGCCTCTACATCGCCGAGCTCGCCCATCCGGCGGACTTCCTGGCCGCCGAGCACCGCACGAGCAGTGAGTGGAACACCGAGGTCAGCGACGGTATCGTCAGCGTCCGCTGGGGCGCACACGACCACACCGACGTGGTCCCGAACCGGTTCTGGACCGCCACCGAGATGGTCGCCGCGGTCCGGCTGGCCGGCGCGTTCACCATCGAGGCCAGCTACGGAGACTTCGACGCCGATGTGCCCGTCGACGCGGCCGAGGCGTGGCGCATGATCCTCGTGCTCCGCCGCTCGCCGGCCGTCCTGGAGGCGGTCCGGGAGGGCGCCCGCGGCGGCTGATCGGCGTCGGCGAGGCCGTGCCTGACGTACCGATCCAAGATGGCCTCGATCACCTGGGTGAGCGATCTGCCCTCGTCGGCCGCCGCGCGGTGCGCGGACGCGCGAAGCGAATGGTCGATCTTGACCGTCAGGTGCGTGCGGATACCGGCCGGGCTGGCCATCCGCCGGTGCGGGAAAGGCGGCGGCGGTTCGCAGTGCGTCACGTGTTCACGTAGCGCACCCGCCGCCCGCCGCACCCGCCGCTGGACCGCCTGCCGGCTGATGCCGAGGGCATCGGCGAGCGGGCGCAGCGGCCACCCCGCCTCGTGCAGCGCCGCGAGCGTCGCGGACAGCAGCTCGCTGCGCCCGGTCGAGCGAAGCTCGCGCAGCACCGCCGCGATGCGATCGGGCAGCACCAGCGCGCCCAGCTCCCGCGGGCTGGCCGCGGTGCCCCGCGCGTGCTGTACGTACTGGTGCAGCCCGTGCGTCACGACCTCGGACATCGTCCGGCCCTCGCGGGCCAGCCTGGCTCTGAGCCGCTGCCTTTGCTCCTGGTCGAGCCGGAACGTCAGCAGCCGCCGGGTGCCCGGCGTCCCCCGGCTCATCCCGCGGCGGCGCTGGCGGCCAGGGCCGGCTCGGGCACCGGGCCGGCCCCGACCACCGTCTGCTCGGCCGCGACCAGCTCGAGGTAACGGCGCGTCTCGCTGGCCCGCTTCCTGCGGCTCCAGCCGAGCAGACGGCCCATGATGGAGCTCACGTCGGCCGCCGCGGTGATGCCGGAGTCGGCTGACTCGATGAACAGCCGCGTCCGCCGCACCAGCACGTCGTCCACGTGCAGCGCGTCCTCGTGGGTTACCGCGTAGACCACCTCGGCGCGCAGGTACGGGTGGCCTTCGGCCAGCGGCCGGGCCAGCCCGGGGTCGGTCCGGGTCAGCTGGAGTACTTCCTCGGTGAGGGTTCCGTACCGGCCGAGCAGATGCCGCACCGTGTCGCGGCTGACCCCGTAGTCCTCCGCCAGCCGGCCCGCGGCCGGCTCAACCGCGGCCAGGCCGTCCGCGCCGAGCAGGGGCACCCGGTCGGTGACCGAAGCCGGCACCTCACGCTCGAAGTCCGCCACCGCCGCGTCCACCACGTCGCGGGCCATCAGCCGGTAGGTGGTGAACTTGCCTCCCGCGATGCTGGCCAGGCCGGGCACGGGGACGTCGACCATGTGTTCCCGCGAAATCTTGGTGGTGGGCTTGGAACCGCCGCCCTCGACGGCGGCCACCAGCGGGCGCAGCCCGGCGTAGACCGCGATGACGTCGGCGCGGGTGAGCGGCCGGGCCAGCACCCGGTTCGCGGCGGACAGGATGTACTCGACGTCATCCTCCGTCACGCTGGGCTCGGCCCGGTCGCCGGCGAAGTCGGTATCGGTCGTGCCGATGATCCAGCGCTGCGCCCACGGGATGAAGAACAGCACGCTCTTGTCGGTCCGCAGGATCATCCCGGTGTCCGCCTGGACCGCCTCCCGTGGCACCACGATGTGCACGCCCTTGGACATCCGGACCCGGTAGCCTGCCTGCACGCCGGCCAGCTGGTGGACCAGGTCAGTCCACACCCCGGCGCAGACCACCACGGCCTCCGCAGTCACGCTGATCTCGCGTCCGGTCTCGGTGTCCCGCACCCGGGCGCCGGTCACCCGGATCCCGTCGGCGCCGCGCAGCAGCGCGACCACGTTGACCCGGGTGGCGATCACGGCGCTGTGCGCGGCCGCCGTGCGGGCCACGGTGAGGGTGTGCCGCGCGTCGTCTACCTGGGCGTCGTAGTAGAGCATGGCGCCCGCCAGCCGGTCGGGAGACAGGGCGGGGGCGCGTTTGAGCGCGCTGCGGGCGGACAGGTGCCGGTGATGCGGCACTGGCCTGCGGGTTCCCTCCATCGCGTCGTAGAGCACGAGACCCGCTCCGACGTAGGGCCGCTCGACCACCTTCTTGTACAGCGGGTAGAGGAACGACACCGGCTTGACCAGGTGCGGAGCCAGCTTGGAGACCAGCAGGTCACGTTCCCTCAGTGCCTCGAAGACCAGCTTGAAGTCGAACTGCTCCAGGTACCGCAGGCCACCGTGGATGAGCTTGCTCGACCGGCTCGAGGTGCCGGACGCCAGGTCCCGCGTTTCGACCAGGGCGACCCGCAGCCCCCGGGACGCGGCATCAAGCGCGGCCCCGGCGCCGGTGATGCCGCCGCCGATGACGAGTACATCGAACCGCTCGGCCGCCAGCCGGCCGAGCATCGTGTCGCGATCGCGAGCGTCGAGAATGCCGTTAGTCGTCATCGCCGTCCCCCATCAGGCTGCACATAGCAATCTTGCGCCTTCCCGTGCCGGGTTTTCCCCACTCCCAGAGTATGTACATCGTCAACCTACCCGCAATCACTTATCCCCCGGTGAACAGGTGCTTACCGGGCGATGGCAAGTTGCGGAGGACTAGGTGCGCAGGGAGCTGCGGCCGGTAACGTTCGCCCCGCTCCCAGCAGCTCCGCGGGGCCAGAATCCCGAAACCGAGCCACACCGAGGGTCCATCGTCGTTGCTCCAGTGCCGTATGCCGACTGTGAAACACCCGCCGCCGCTTGACCATCGAGGCAACGATCAAGCTGTAGCCGGGGGTCGCTACCGCCACCGGCCAGGATCTGCCCCGCCCACGGCTAGACG
>JBEKKH010000021.1:0-27861 GCA_050010815.1 Streptosporangiaceae bacterium
CGCGGCCGGAGGGGTGGTCGGGCGTTACCGCCGGGCCCATTCCTCGGCGAGCAGCTGGTAGGAACGGACGCGGTCGGCGTGATCGTGGGTAATGGTCGTGACGATCAGTTCGTCGGCTTCGGTGGCGTCGCGCAGCCGCTCGAGTGAGTCCGCGACCTGGCCCGGGGTACCGACGAACTGCGTGTCGATCCGGTCGATGACCAGCTCGCGGTCGGCGTCGCTCCAGACGTGGCGGCGAGCCTGCTCGGGGGTGGGGAACTGGATGGCGCCCTCGGCGGTGCGGATGCTGCGGACCCACAAGCCGTAGCCGGTGGCCAGCTCACGGGCCGCGCCCTCGGTGCCGGCCACGACGACGTCGGCCGACACGCTGACGTAGGGCCGGTCGAGCTCTCCGGAGGGCTGGAACGCGGCTCGGTAGCCCTCCACCGCCTCGAGCACGGTGGCCGGGCTGACGTGGTAGTTCGCGGCGAAACGCAGGCCGTTGCGGCCGGCCACCTCGGCGCTTTCGCCGCCGCTGCTGCCGAGAATCCAGATTTGCAGCGCCGCGTCCTCGCCGGGCACCACGTGGGCCTGCGCCCCTTCCGGGGAGCAGTAGGTTCCCGCGATCAGAGCGAGCACGTCGCCGACCTGCTCGGTGTAGTTCTGCGGCTCCGCGTGCGGCAGCTGGAGCAGCTTCTTCTGCAGGGCGAACCGGGGCGAGCCGAGCAGGTGCTTGAAGGAGAACGGCGGCGGGATGAGCAGCCCGTTGGAGGCCCGCCCGCCGACCACGGCGGACGCGGCGCCGCCGGCCAGCGCGGGGGCCTTGGGTTCACGCGGCCGGCCGCCGGAGCGGCCCAGGCCGAGGTCGAAGCGCCCCGGGTGCAGCGCGTCGAGCAGGCCGAATTCCTCGACCGTGGCCAGGGCGGTGCGGTGCCCCATCTGGACCGCCCCGGAGCCGAGCCGGATCCTCGACGTCGCCGCGGCGGTCAGCGCCAGCACCACCGCCGGGGAGGTGCCGGCCACGCCGGGGTTGAGATGATGCTCGGCGAACCAGTAGCGGGTGTAGCCGAGCCGCTCGGTCTGCTGAGCCAGGTCGATGCTGTTCCGCAGCGCCTGGGTCGCGTTCGACCCGGACGAGATCGGGACGAGGTCCAGGACGGTCAACGGGGTGGTCGTCATGCGGGGCTTCCTCCTGAACCGGTAGTCGCGACGGCCCGGGCGGGCATCGCGTCGTCGCCGATCGGGCCGCCGCCCCAGCCCCAGGGCGGGTCGGGGATCTCGCGGCGCAGCACCGGGGCGATGTCGGACTGGAACAGTTCCAGGCTGGCCCGGTGCTGGGCGTCGGTGAGGCCGCCGGCGTCGGCGTGCAGGTGCAGCACCGAGTGGCCGAACTTCTCGTGGTAGCGCTGCACCTTCTCGATCACCTGGGCCGGGCTGCCGATCAGGGCGGACGAGCGCTCGACGAAGTCCGCCAGCGTCCCGAATACCGGCTGCACGCCGAGCCTTTCCTGAAAGGCCAGGTAGCCGGCGAACACCGGGCGGTAGGCGTCGATCGCGTCCTGGGAGTTGCGCGTCGCGTAGTAGCCGGCCGTTCCCGCGCCGACCGCGATCGCCGCCGGGTCGTGTCCGTAGTGGGTCCACCGCTCGCGGTAGTAGCGGATCAGTTCCGCGTAGGGCTCGATCGGGTTGGTGACGTTGGCCGAGAACAGCGGGTCGCCGTACCTAGCGGCTAGGTCGACCGACTCCTGGCTGGTGGCGCTGCCGTGCCAGACCCTGATCGGGCGCTGCAGCGGCCGCGGCCACACCTCCGCCTCGATCAGCGGCGGCCGGAACTTCGTCTCGTAGGTGATCTTGTTGTCCCGCCACAGCCGCCGGAACACCTCATACGACTCGGCGTTGCGCTCCCACTGGTCCGCGGGCGTGACGTGGAACAGGTCGCGCTGAGCGGCGCCGTTGCCCTTGCCGATGATCAGCTCGAGCCGGCCGCCGGAAAGATGGTCGAGGGTCGCGTAATCCTCGAACGCGCGCACCGGGTCGAGCAGCGACAGCGTGGTGACCGCGGTGAACAGCCGGATGTGCGTGGTCCGGGCGGCGACGTGACTCAGTACGACGGCCGGAGAGGACGAAACGAACGGCCGTTCGTGCCGCTCTCCCACCCCGAAGCCGTCGAAGCCGAGTTCCTCGGCCAGCTGCGCGTTGCCGATAACTTCCCGGAACCGCTGCTGGGTGGATTTCTGCTCGCCCGTGTGCGGGTCCGGGGCGTGCACGATCAGCGTGATGGTGATGAACCTCATGAGGCGACCCCCACGGCCGCCGTCTCGCCCGGGCGGCGCAGCGGGTCCAGGCCGAGATTGTCGCGCAGCGTGGTGCCGGTGTAGTCGGCACGGAACACCCCGCGCTCCTGCAGCCGCGGGACGACCTGGTCGACGAACGGCACCAGCCCGCCCGGGGTGATGTGCGGGACCAGGATGTAGCCGTCGGCGGCGTCGGCCTGGACCAGCTCGTTGAGGGTCGTCGCGATCGTCTCCGCCGAGCCGATGAACGACTGGCGGCCGGTCACCTCGATGACCACCTCCCGGGCGGACAGGTCCCCGGCTTCGGCCCGGGCTCGCCACTCGTTAGCCAGCGCCACCGGGTCCTTGGCGAACTGCCGGACACTGGCCCGGCCCTTGGAAATGAGGGTCTCGCTGACCACCGGATCGAACGCGGGCAGCGGCCCGTCGACGTCGAAATCGGGCAACTCGGTGTTCCACAGCTGCTCGATGAACGTCAGCGCGGTCTGCGGTGAGACCTGGAGCCGCCGGACCTCGCGGGCAATATCGGCCGCCTCGGCGTCGGTGTCACCCAGCACGAACGTGGCCGCGGGCAGGATCAGCAACTCGCCCCGGCGGCGGCCGAACTTAGGCAGCCGGCCCTTCACGTCGGCATAGAAGGCCTGCCCGGCCGTCAGCGACGAGTGCCGGGAGAAGATCGCGTCCGCCGACGCGGCGGCGAAGTCGCGGCCCTCGTCGGAGTCGCCCGCCTGGAAGATGACCGGGCGGCCCTGCGGGGAGCGCGGCACGTTGAACTGCCCAGCGATGTCGAAGAACGCGTCCTGGTGACGGAACGTCCCCGGCTCCGCCGTACTCAGGAACTGGCCGGAGCCGGCGTCGGCCAGGATCTCGTCTCCGTGCCAGGAGTCCCACAGCTCGTTCGCCGTGGCCAGGAAGGTCCTGGCCCGGTCGTAGCGGTCGCCCTGGGCCAGGTAGCCGCCGCGCCGGAAGTTCTCCCCCGTGAAGGCGTCCCAGGAGGTGACCACGTTCCACGCCGCCCGCCCGCCGGACAGGTGGTCCAGGCTGGCGAACTGGCGGGCTACCTCGTAGGGCTCGTTGAACGTGGAGTTGATCGTGCCGGTCAGCCCGACGTGCTCGGTCACGGCGGCCAGGGCGGCCAGGATCGTGAAGGTGTCGGGCCTGCCGACCACGTCGAGGTCGTAGATCAGCCCGTTCTGCTCGCGCAGCCGCAGCCCTTCGGCGAGGAACAGGAAGTCGAACTTGCCTCGCTCGGCGGTCTGCGCGAACTGGCGGAACGAGTCGAACTCGATATGGCTGCCGGCCGCGGGGTCGCTCCACACCGTCGTGTTGTTCACGCCGGGAAAATGCGCGGCCAGGTGAATCTGCTTGGTCATGGTCTCGAGTCCTCGAAGAGTCGCGGGGTCGCATGGGTCGTAACGGCGTGGGTGGTGGCGGGGGAGTCGTTCAGGCGGAGGCGTAGCGGTTGGCGGGGCGGCCCAGGCCGAGCAGCCCCCGCAGCGTGCCGGCCTCGTAGGCGGCGCGGAACAGGTCGCGGCGCTGCAGTTCGGGGACCAGCTGCTCGGTGATCTGCCTCAGGTCGTGCGGCACGGTGGCCGGGCGCAGCCGGAAGCCGGACAGGCCCGCGGCCTGCCAGTCCTGCAGCAGGTCGGCCAGGCCAGCCGCGGTGCCGGCGTAGCTGCGGGCGTCGGTG
Source organism: Streptosporangiaceae bacterium (assembly GCA_050010815.1). Lineage (GTDB taxonomy): Bacteria > Actinomycetota > Actinomycetes > Streptosporangiales > Streptosporangiaceae > Palsa-504. The sequence continues at coordinate 3,964 of JBEKKH010000021.1, forward strand.
CGGTACTCGGTCCCGGCGCGCTCGTCCAGCCGCTGCTTGCGCTCGACGGCGGCGGCCTCGGTATCGTCCAGGAAGACCACCAGGTCACCAAGGACGTGCACGGTCTGCGCGGCCCGCCCGGCCCGGTCCTGCTCGGCCCTGATCTCGGCCACGATCTGTCCGGCGTGGGTCGCATCGCGCGGGGTGACGAAGCCGATGTCGGCCGAGCGGGCGATCAGCCGGTACGGCACGCTGCCGTGACCGAGAGCGGCGACGACCGGCTGGCCCTGCGGCGGCCGCGGGGTGATCGACGGCCCCTTGACCGAGAACCAGCGGCCCTCGAAGTCGATGTAGTGCAGCTTGTCACGGTCGATGAAGCGGCCGGTGGCCACGTCGCGGATTTCCGCGTCGTCCTCCCAGCTGTCCCAGAGCCGGCGCAGCACCTCCACGTAATCGGCGGCCTCGTCGAAGTGCTCGGCGATCAGCCGCTGCGCGGCCGGGTCCTCGAGCCGGTCCGGCCGCAGCCGCGGGGCCTCCCGCCGGCCGAAATGGGCCGCGGCGTCGGCCCGGGCCCCCACCTGCACCCGGATCCCGGCCCGGCCGGCGCTCACGTAGTCCAGGGTGGCGATGGCCTTGGACAGGTGGAACGGCTCGGTGTGAAAGGTGATCGCGGTCGGCACGAACCCGATGTGCCGGGTGGCGGGGGCGACCCGGGCCGCGATCAGCACCGCGTCCAGCCGGCCGCGGACCCGGTCCGTGCGGGAGTCGGCCTGGAAGTGGTCGTCGGACTGCAGGGTCAGGCCGTCCTCGATGGTGAGGAAGTCGAGCAGTCCGCGCTCGGCCAGCTGCGCCAGCTCGGTCCAGTAGCCGCCCGAGAACAGCTGCTGGGGTTGCGCGTCGGGCTCGCGCCACGCGGCCGGATGCCAGCCGGCCCCGTCGAGGGCGACCGCCAGATGGAGGTGAGTCGGGGTGGGCACCATAAACTCCGTTTCGACCGGTCGGATACCAGGTACAACGGAATGGCTTTGCCGAGTATTTCGCTAGACATTACTGACATAGCAAGGAGCGAGTCGTGACGGACGTGCAGCGCGGCCCGCAGGTCCGTCAGGTGGCGTGGGACCATCCGGACGCGGTGCGGCTGCGAGCGGCCATGACGGCCGAGATGGGCCGGCGCTACGCCGATCGCGCGGTCGAGCTGCCGCTCGGGATGGCGGTTGATCCCGGCGACCGGCAGCCCGAGGCGGTCGCGGCGTACCAGCGGGCCGGCTACACCCCCATCCCGGTCTTCCCGCCCTACGCCGAGCTGCCGTTCTCCCTCTGCTTCGAAAAGCGGCTGCCGGTCTCTACCCGTACGTCGGGTGCTGCGGCCAGCCCGCCGGGCTATCTTCCCAGTCCTCCTGGCGTCCGTACGGGGTGAGGTCGAGGATGTTCTGAACGAACAAGAGCCGGTCCACCCCGCGGGCGGTGGTGTTGTAGGTCCGGTAGATGTCCTCGCCATCACGCAGGAACACGCTGAGCATGAAGCCGCCGCTGGCGCCGCAGTCGTCGGCAAACGTCGTGCCGTGCGACGACACGAACGGCACGGTCCAGCCCTTGCGGGCCTTGTAGGCCTCGATCTGGGCTAGCGGCATGTTCGACACGGTCACCCAGCTGACTCCGTGGGCGGCTAGCGAGGGTAGGGCGACAACGTTGCTGGTGAAGTGGGTGCAGCCCGGGCAGTAGTTGTCAGGCCCGTTGTCCATGAACTGGTAGACGATGAGCTGCTGCTGGTCGCCGAAGAGGTCAAGCAGCGTTTTCGGCCCGGCGGGCGTGTCGAACACGTACTTGTCGTAGGCGAACTTGACCATCGGGAGCCGGCGGCGGCGCGCGGCGAGCGCGTCAAGCGTGCGGGTGGCCTCCTTCTCGGCCTTGAGCAGCTCGTCGCGATCATGCTGCCACGTCTCGGTGGTGACGATCTCCGGCATGGGGGTCATACGTCAATCCTTCACGGTCCGGGGCGGGAGTTGCCCACACTCTTTCAGATGCCTCGGCGGGCCGCCAGCTGTGAGCTGTCGCTCATTGACAGCCAATTGCCCGGTCTGCATCGTTAACAGCACCGAAGGCGGCGGGTGAGAGGCGTTCATGACCGAAGTCAGCACCAGCACGGCGACTGCTGGTTCAGGGCAGGCGCACCAGTACGTGATCATCGGCGCGGGGCCGGCCGGCCTCCAGCTGAGCTATTTCCTGCAGCAGGCCGGGGCCGACTACGTCACGCTGGAACGCGAGGCCGCGCCTGCGGGCTTCTTCCGCCGGTTCCCGCGCCATCGCCGATTGATCTCCCTCAACAAGGTGCACACGATGAGCACCGATCCGGAGATCCGGCTCCGCTGGGACTGGAATTCTCTGCTCAACGACTCACCCGAACTGCTGTTTCCCAAGTTCAGCGACGAGTACTTCCCGCAAGCCGACGATATGGTGAACTACCTCGCGGAGTTCGGCCGGCTGCACCGCCTCGCGGTGCGGTACGACACGCCGGCGGAGCGGATCGAGCGGACCGAGGACGGCTTCCTCGTGCACACGCCCGAGGCCACCCTGCGCGGCCGGTGCGTCATCGTGGCGGCGGGCTGGGGGAAGCCGTACGTGCCGCCGATCGCCGGGATCGAACACGCCACCGGCTACGAAGACATGGAGATCGACCCGGCGGCCTACGCCGGCCAGCGGGTCCTGATCATCGGGAAGGGCAACTCGGCCTTCGAAACCTCGGCGGCGCTGCTCGGCCAGGCGGCGATGGTGCACCTGGCCAGCCGCAGCCCGCTACGGCTGGCGTGGAACACCAAGCACCCGGGTGACGTGCGCGGCCAGTACGCCGCGATCCTGGACAGCTACCAGTTCAAGACGCTGCATTCGGTGCTCGACTGCATCATCGACGAGATCCGCCCCGTCGGCGACCGCTTCGAGGCGCACATCAGCTATACCCACGCCGAGGGGGAACAGGCGGTCCTGGAATACGAGTCCGTGCTCAGGTGCACCGGCTTCCGGATGGACACCTCGGTCTTCGACCAGACCTGCCTGCCGGAGATGGTCCGCGACGGCCGGATCCCGGCGCTGCGCCCGGACTGGCAGTCGGCCAATGTCGATGACCTCTACTTCGCCGGCACCATTGCCCAGGCCCGCGACACCCGTCATGCGTCGTCGCCATTCATCGACGGATTCCGCTACAACCTGCGGACGCTCACCACCTTGCTGCGGGAACGTTATGACGGGGTCCCGCTCGAGTATGACCTGGCGCCGCAGGACCCGGACCGGCTGACCTCGCTCGTGCTTGACCGGGTGAACTGGAGCTCCGCGCTGTGGACCCAGTTCGAGTATCTGTGTGACGTGCTGGCCCTTGACGAGGCGGCCGGCCAGTTCCGGCTCTACCGCGACCTGCCCGAGGACTACGCGGTAGCCCGCTTCCGTGACGTCCCGCACTACTACACGGTCGCGCTGCGCTGGGGCCGCGAGGACTACGGCGATGTCTTCGCCATCGACCGTCATCCGGTTCCGGACCGGGCCAGGGAAAGCGCCTTCATCCATCCGGTCATCCGGCGCTACCGCGGCACCGAGCTCATCGCCGAACAGCACCTGCTCGAGGATCTGCTCGCTGAGTGGCGCCGGCCTGACCGGCACATCGACCCGCTGCGGGCCTTCTTCGCCAAGGATCTCGGCTAGCCGCGGGAAGGACGTCAGCACCGGACCATCACCTCGGCGAGGGTCTTGCGGGCCAGGTCGGGTACCTGGGCGTCGCCAGCGGGATACCCGACCGGCATCACCAGGTAGGGGCGCTCCTCCGCGGGCCGTCCGCACACCTCGTTCAGGAAGCGCATCGGGCTGGGCGTGTGCGTCAGCGTCGCCAGGCCGGCGTGGTGCAGCGCGGCGATCAGCAGCCCGACCGCGATGCCCACCGATTCCTTGACGTAGTACGGCCGGGGGCTACTCGGTCCCTGGTGCACCTCGAACACCACGATCACCACGGGGGCGATCTCGAGAAACGGCTTGCGCCAGTCGGTGCCGATCGGCGCGATGGCGCTGAGCCACTCTTCCGGGGCCCGGCGGTCATAGAACTCCCGCTCCTCGGCCTCGGCGGCCTCCCGCAGGCGTCGCTTGCGCGCCGGGCTGGTCACCACGACGAACCGCCACGGCTGCACGTTGGCCCCGCTCGGTGCGCTCGCGGCCGCCAGGATGGCCGTTTCTATCACCTGTTCCGGCACGGGCTCGGGCGAGAACTCCCGCACCGACCGGCGCACCGACATCCGGTCGGCGAACGCGCTCGCGGCCTGGACCATGTCGGCTGACGTCATCCGGGTGTGATTGAGGGGCCGCATCGGTTGCTGAGCGATTTCGGTCAACGCAACGCCTCCTGCCAGTTCACCCGTTCCCTCTCAGGATCGTCGGCAGCCGGGTCGGTGTCTTATCCCGCCGTGCTCACCCGGGCGTGACCTGATGGCGTGCGCGGCGCGCTTTGCGCGATGAGGTGGTCGACGACGTCGGCGAGCCGGCCCTGCCGGGTGGCGACCCGGCGCTGCCGTGCGGCCCCGTCCCCGGCCCCGACCAGCGTGCGCAGCCAGCCGGTGACGAGGTCAAGGTCGCCGTGCTCCTCCAGCGCCGGCCGCACGGCCTGGAGAAGTCCCGCGGCCAGGTCCGCCGCGGGGACCGGCCGTCCGGTGTAGACATCGATCCCGTCGCCGTCCAGCCCGTCGCGGGCCGCCCGCCAGTAGGCGAGCCTCATCAGCTCACCCGCTATGACTGGCCCCGGATCGCCACGGTCCACCGCGGGGGTGACACTCGCGACCAGGGCGCGGACCAGGGCCGCGAGCAATGCCGACTCCTCAGCGGTCATCGGCACGTCGGCCGCCCGGACCTCCAGCGTCGGATAATGCGACGAGGGCCTGATATCCCAGAAGATCGTGCCCTTGTCGACCAGGCCGCCGCCCTCGAGCAGGACCCCGACGAGCTCGTCGTAGTGCGCGGCCGAGGTGAAGTAGGGGGGCGGGCCGGCCACGGGCCAGCGGCCCCAGGCGACGGTACGCCAACTGGCGTAGCCGGTGTCCCGCTCGGCCCAGTAGGGAGAGTTCGCGGCCAGCGCGATGATCGTCGGCAGGTACGGCCGCAGATGGTTGCTGACCAGCACCGCCCGCTCCCGGTCGGGTACCTCCACGTGCACGTGCATGGCGCAGACGCTCTGCTCGTCGTGCAGTCCACGGAAGGTGGCTATGCCGCGGTCCTGCCGGGGACCCTCCGTGATCGGTGGCGGTACCACCTGCCCAAGCACCGGCGTACCGGTGGCCACGATCCGCAGCCCTTCGGCCTCAGCCGCCGAGCTGAGCAGCTCGCGGGCCTCGATCAGCTGGGCCAGCAGCTCCCCCAGGCTGTGACAGGGCAGCGTCCTGGTCTCCAGCTGCAGCTTGGTGATCTCGCCGGAGACCCGGCCGCCGAGGGTGGTGGTGGCGCGGTTCAGCACCGCTTCCGCCCGCGGGACCGCGGCCCTGGTCACCGGGTCGACGACCAGGAACTCCTCCTCCACTCCGAACCGGGGACCTGTCCCGGCCGGGGACAGCTCGTCCTCGGTGCTCATGCCGATGCCGCCTCACCCTGACTGCCGAGGCCGCGGGGTTGACGGCCCGAGTCACACAGTAGTGCGGGACCCGGGGCGGCTAACGTGCGGCAGGCGGCCGCGGGAGTTCGGCCGGGTCCGCCAGCAGCCGCCCGGCCAGCGCGGCCAGCAGTGCGGCCCGGTCCGGCATCATCGTCACGTCCGCGTACTCGGTACGGGCGTGCGAGCCGCCACCGACCGCGCCCAGCCCGTCTAGGGTCGGCACGCCGAGCGCACCGGTGAAGTTGCCGTCCGACGCACCCGGTGCGTGCGCGCCCTCCGGTGGCGGCACGCCGATGTCGATCGCCGCCGCCCGCGCCTGCTCCAGGAGCGGCAGCGCTACCTCGGGCAACAGCGGATACCGGTTAATCCCGCCGCCCAGCGTCAGCACAGCCTCGGGCAGCCGCGGAGCCAGCTCACGAATCGCCAGGTCCACCCGGTCGAGCTCGCGGCGGGTCCACGCCCGGACGTCGACGCAGAGACTGGCCGCCTCGGGCACCGTGTTCGACGTCGTACCGCCCGCGATCACCGTCGGGGTCACGGTCGTACCCACGGACGAAGCCGCCAGCGCCTGCAGCGCGAGAACCTGGTGGGCCACCTCGATCGTGGCGTTGACGCCCAGATGCGGTTCCACCCCGGCATGGGCGGCTCGGCCGCGGACCATGAGCCGGTACGCGGAACCGCCCTTCCGCGCCACCTTCAGCGATCCGTCGGGCGAACTCGGTTCGCACACGAGAACCGCGCCCGAACGCCGTGCCTGGAGCTCGATCAGCTCTCGCGACGTGACCGAACCGCTCTCCTCGTCGCAGGTAAGCAGGACACCAACCCTGGACGTGTCCGCCATCAGGCTCAGCGCCGTGAGCATCTGCACGATGCCGGCCTTCATGTCACACACCCCAGGACCGCTCGCCGTGCCCGCGGTCACGGTAAACGGCCACTGTTCGATCGTGCCGGTCGGCCAGACCGTGTCGAAGTGGGCGAGCAGCAGCACCCTCTGGTCCCGGGCCGGCCAGAGCAGATGAGGCAGCCCGTCCCGGACCATCCACTGCGCCGGCCGGCCCAGGATTGCCTGACCCCAGCCCGCCAGCAGGTCGCCGCAGGCCTTCAGCTGCGGCAGCGCGCCGGGAGGGGATTCACACGCGACCAGCTCGGCCAGCTGGTCCAGCATCGCCGCGGCGTGGTCGTGCGCCTCCTGCCGCAGGGCGCTGAGCTGCTCCATCAAGACCGCTTCGGCCATTGTCCCGGCCCGCGGCCGGTACCGGTGCCGGTGCCGGTGAACCCCGGGTCGTTGGTTATCAAGATCAGCGTCTCCCCGTTCACCCGGAGCAATTGAACCCACTCAGTATCGGGCGGCCTGATGCCTTGCGATCTTCTTCCGGACTGCGCGATTCGCTCACGGACCCTACGCCGGGTTGGTTGCCGCCGCGAGGACGGGCGGCCGGGAACGACATCGTCCGGCCGAATCGAACAAGATCCTTGATAATTTTGGTCTCACGAATTATCTTGTGGATTATGATGCATAAAAGTCTCCGGCCAGCCAAAATATTCCGTTTAAACTCTTGGCGGGTGAGACGAAAGTGGTCTGCCGATGCGGACGAGGTCAGGGATGAGGCGGGGTGTCCCGCGGAGTCAGCCGTAGGGTGCCCGCGCGCGTCAATCGAGCAATTTGGGAGTTGCCCCGCTACTCCCGCGCGCCGATACCATCCAGTAGGGACTATCGGCCGAACGCGAATGAGGAGTCATGCCGCACATCACGCTGAACTCTGATGAACCAGGAATACGTGGCCTGTTCCGTTTCCGGCCGGAGACTGCCCGCCCGCTGAACGAGCTGGTCGAAGTGCTGCTGCAAGGGCCCAGCAGCCTGACCCCTGGTGAGCGCGAGCTGATTGCCGCCTACGTGTCGGGACTGAACGACTGCAAGTACTGCTGCTCATCGCACTCGGCCTACGCCGCGGCGCAGCTGCCCGGCGGTATGGCGGTGGTGACCGAAGTCCGCGCCGACGCCGCCAGCGCGCCGGTCTCAGCCAAGCTGAAGGCCCTCCTGGGGATCGCCGCCGCGGTGCAGCAAGGCGGGCTGAAGGTCTCCGACGACGACGTGGCCGCGGCCCGCGCCGAGGGTGCGACGGACCTGGAGATCCACGACACGGTGCTGATCGCGGCGGCCTTCTGCATGTTCAACCGGTACGTCGACGGACTAGGCACCATCGCCCCCGACGACCCCGCCAGTTATGACATGCGGGCGCAGCTGATCGTGACGAACGGATACCTGGGGCTGCTGCAGGCCGAATCGCAGGTTTCCGCCTGACGGGCCGTGGAGGATCTGCGCGGCCGGCCGACGCTAGGCGCGCTGGCCGGCCTAAACGCGGCTCCACGCCCGCCCGGCTGGACGTGTGAGGAGGAACGGCTGTGCTGCTTGAGAACAAGAATGCGATCGTCTACGGCGCCGCGGGAGTGATCGGCGGCGCGGTGGCCCGCGCGTTTGCCCGGGACGGCGCGCGCGTCTTCCTGGCCGGGCGCACCCTGGCCACGCTGGAAAAGGTGGCCGTCGACATCCGGGCGGACGGCGGGATGGCCGAGGCGGCGCAGGTCGACGCGATGGACCAGGCCGCCGTCGACGCGCACGCCGATCGCGTAGCGGCGGACGCAGGGCGCATCGACGTCTCCTTCAACGCGGTGGCGGTCGCGGCCGTGCAGGGCGTGGCGCTGACCGAGCTCTCCGTCGAGGACTTCCTGGCCCCGATCACCGAGCTGTCCCGGACGAACTTCCTGACCGCGACCGCCGCCGCCCGGCACATGGCCGCGCAGGGGGCGGGCGTGATCGTGACGGTGACCGCCTCGGCGGCCAAGGAGACCCGCCACGAGATGGGCGGGTTCAGCCTGGCGAACGCGGCGGTCGAGGCGCTCACCCGGACCCTGGCCGGGGAGTACGGCCGCCGCGGGGTGCGCGTCGTGGGCATGCGCGCGAACTTCACTCCCGAGACCTATCCCGGCGCCACGGACGAGCTACTGGCTCCGCTGCTGACCAACACCCTGCTCGGCCGGCTGCCCCGGCTGTCCGACCTGGCCGGGACCGCGGTCTACCTGGCCTCGGACGGGGCCGGCGCGGTCAGCGGCGCGATGGTGAACCTCACCTGCGGAGCCATCATCGACTGACCTGCTCACGCGGGGACGCACCCCGGTCCGTTTGGCCGCATCGCCGGACCCCGTCATGAGCAGCAGGCTCTTTCGGCGCGGTCGGGCCGGATGTGCCGTGGCATTTAACGTAGCCCGGCCGCCGATTTAACGAAGCCCGCACCGCGTTTGACGCTCTCCGATAGGTCTCGCCAGGCTGTCAATATCCGCTTCAGGAATGGCTCGCCCGATGGTTCGCGAGCACATCAAACTCGGCGAAAGAAGGCCCACGTGATCTTGGTAATTGGCGCCCGCAGCAGGACCGGAACCGAACTCGTGCGGCTGCTGCGCGCGAAAGGAGTGCCGCTGCGCATTCTGACCCGCTCGGGGGAAGCGGCCGGGGAACCGGACAGCGTGGTCGGCGACCTGGCCAAGCCCGCCACCCTAGATCGCGCCTGCTGCGGCGCGGCGAGTTCACCTCCCGCAACGACCTCGCCGCCAAGATCACCGACTTCGCGGTCCGCTACAACCGCACCGCCCGCCCGTACACCTGGACCTACGACGCCCGCGCGGACCACGCCCGCCATCTCGCCCGCCACGCCGGGTACGGCGACTTTGCGGCCACCCGGCCCGCCCCGGCAAGCGGCCTCCCGATGGCCGCGTAACCCTCGCCAAAGCCAGCAGCCGAACCCGTCAAGGATTAATGCGGTGCTGCACTAGCGTGTCCCCGGCGGCCCCGGCGGCCCCGGCGGCCCCGGCGGCCCCGGCGGCCCCGGGGTGCGCGACAGTTATGTAGGCCCAGCGAGTTCGCGCTGGTAATGGCTTCGGAGCTGGTTGCGCGTCCGGCAACCAGATCGGAACCAGGCCGCCCGCCGGACCCTCGTCTAGGGATTCGAATTATCGTGGATACCTAACTACCCTATGAGGGTAGTAACGATCCACCATCACAGCGGGGCCGGGGCAGGGGCCGGGCGGTTGAGACAGCTGGGGCACGCGAGGCCAGCGGGATTAGGCGGGCCAGGCGGCGGGTGCTTCAGACACCGCCCGGCTTGACTGGATTCCCCGGGACAAGCGATTGACCTGGCGCGTGGTGCACAACCAGGCAGACCCCTCCTGGCCGGCCCAACCACAAGATGATCGTGACCATCTACAGGATCGACGTGCACCCGTGGTTCCGGTGGTTCGCCTCGGCGACGTCCGTCTGCGGGCGTACGTCACCAGCCATCTCGGTGGATCACCGCGTCCGGGTCCGGCCGGGCGGCCGGCCTGAAGTCCGTTCCCCTGGTGTACGCCAGCGGGGTCAGCACCGCCTGCGCCACTGTGTCGTAGGGAATGCCGAGGACCTCGGCGACGTCCTGCTCGCGGGACCGGTGCATGGACGTCCAGGCGGTGCCCAGGCCCCGGGCGCGGGCGGCCAGCATGAAGCTCCACATGGCCGGGAGGATGTTGCCCAGCCCGGCGAGGGCCGAGGCCCGGTCGGGGCCCTCGTTGCAGCCGAGGACAAGTACCGGCGCGTCCCCCATGTGCTCGCCGAGATAGTCGGCGGAGACGGCCACCCGCTGCTGGACGCGGTCCCGCTCGGCGTTCCCGGTCGGGTTCCCCGGATAGGACGGCGACGCCCGGTACCGGGCGTAGACCTGACGGTAGATCTCCCCGATCGCCTGCCGCTTCTTCTCCTCCCGCACCACCACGAACCGCATCGTCACCACGTTCGATCCGGACGGCGCCTGCAGGGCCATGGCCACGCATGTGCGGATCAGCTCGTCGGGCACTGGCCGGGAGAAGTCGAGCCGCTTGCGCACGGCACGGGTGGTGGACAGCAGCTGGTCCGGGTCCAGATCGAGCAGGGTCATGTCGCCCAGGCTAGCCGCCGATCCCTGACCATCCGATGGAAGGCGCTGCATAGGATGCTCAAGCTATGGGACGCCTGCATCGGATGACGGCGAGGGAATCGGTCATCTCCGCCGTCTGCCTGTGCGTCGCCGCGGCGCTGTCGGGCTGCTCGGCGTCGTCGTCGTCGTCCGCCGAGGCTCCGGTGCCCACCACCGTTCATTCCGCTGAGGCTAGATTGGCCTTCACCGTCACTGGGCTCCATCCCGTGCTATCCAACGGAAGCCAGGACACGCACGCGCAAACACCGGGGGCCAGCTGCGAGGGCGCTACCTTGGCGGCTGACCACGCGCTGGGCGTCCGGGTGGCCCGCGGGTTCGCTCTGGCCGGCTTCCCCGCGTCGGCTGAGCTCCTGCAGCACTTCCTTCAGGGGAAGGGCACGGAAGTCTCCTACCGGGCCGGGTCGGTGATCTCTACGGAGGTGCTGGCTACCGATTCCTTCCGGACGGTGAATAACGACGTCCAGTCGGCGGTCCTCAGCCAGCTGAAGGCGGGCCGGACACACGTGCGGCTCTCCGCCGCGCAGCTGCCGACGGTGGCGTTCGAGTCCGAGACCAGCGACCTGTACTGGGGATTTCGCGGTACTCAGGGCCTGGCCGTCACCGGGAGCGGCCGCCGCGACAACGGGCGGTACATCGGCACCCTTTCCTACGTCATACGCGACAGCTACGGATTTCCGGCCAGCGACACGCTCGCCGGCTTCGGCCCGCCGATGAGGTACCTGCAGACGGCCTGCGGGGCACCGCAGCACCCGGGCGGAGCCCACTGGTTCCCCGACACCATCACAGTGACCGTGCCTTTCAGCCGGCCGGCCTGACCGCCTCGGCGTACTGGCGGAGCGCGGCCATGGTCCGCAGGTTTTCCTTGTCGAAACTGGCGGTTATCAGCCGCCTGAGCGGGCGGAGCGCGGCTGGCATCGCAATGTCCAGGACCAGCCAGCGGGTTATCGCGGTGGCGTCCCCGTCAGGTTCCAGGCTGTAGTGGATGTGCACGTCGATGGTCGCCTTGAGCTGGCGAACGCTAATGGTGTGGTGAAAGTCGATCGAGCCCGGTGGCTGGAACCCGGTTACCGTTCCCCACCAGTCTTTGCCCGACTCGCCCGGCTTGCCGTCGTGGTAACGGCTGCCGAGCTGCACGGGGTACGGCTCGACGTCGGTGGTCCGGCTGAACTGGCCAGAGACTGGCAGCCACCGGCCGTAGCCCGGGAGATCAGACAGCAGCTCGAACAGCAGCTCAGGGGAGGCAGCTATCGTCGAGACGTAGAACTTGTGCCATTGAGAGCTGGCCATCGGAAGCTCCTTCCCGGTTACGGCCAACGCTAGCGGCCGGGCCGCCCGTTTCGGCGGAATCGATCAACCGGGGCTCGGTGTTCTGGCCCTGTGGAGGTGCGGGCGCAACCGGGTCCGTCGTCCCGACGATGAGGAGTAGTCATGACCACTGCGTACGACTTCGCGGGGACCGCCGCGGACGGCAAGCAGGTTCCGCTGCAGGACTATGAGGGCAAGGTGCTGCTCATCGTGAACGTAGCGAGCAAATGCGGGCTGACGCCGCAGTACGAAGGCCTGGAGTCGCTGTACCGCGACCAGAAAGATCGCGGTCTGGAGATCCTCGGATTTCCCTGCAACCAGTTCAAGGAACAGGAACCAGGTAGCAATGAGGAGATCCAGGACTTCTGCACGTCCGCCTACGACGTGACCTTCCCGGTGCTCGGCAAGATCGAGGTCAACGGGCCCGACGCCGACCCGCTCTACCGGTACCTGCGGGCCCAGGCCCCCGGTGACTTCGGCCCGCGGTACGGCGGCTTCTACGAAGCTATCTCCAAGATCAGGCCGGGCGCAGATGGCACCGACGAGGTCAAGTGGAACTTCACCAAGTTCCTGATCGGCCGGGACGGCAAGGTCATCAAGCGCTACGAGCCGCCCGTGCTGCCTGCCGATATCAAGGCAGATCTCGAGAACTACCTCTAGGGCCGGGCCAGGCCGTGGACGCTGCCGTTGAGATGAGGAATCAGTAATGCGTGTCCCGTTGTCGATTCTCGACCTGGCGCCGATCGCGCGGGGTCAGAGCGCTAGTGACAGTTTCGCGAACAGCGTGGCGCTGGCCCAGCGGGCCGAGGAGCTTGGATACCTGCGAGTCTGGTACGCCGAGCACCACAACATGGCCAGCATCGCCTCCTCGGCCACCAGCGTGCTGATCGCGCACGTCGGGGCGCAGACCCGGACGATCCGGCTCGGCGCGGGCGGGGTGATGCTGCCTAACCACGCGCCGCTGCTGATCGCGGAGCAGTTCGGCACCCTGGCCGCCATGTACCCGGGACGGATCGACCTCGGCCTGGGCCGGGCGCCGGGCTCGGATCAGAACACGATGTACGCGCTGCGCCGCGACCCGGGCTCGGCCGATACCTTTCCGCAGGACGTGGTGGAGCTGCAGGGCTACCTCACCGGTCACACCCGGGTGCCGGGGGTGGACGCGGTCCCCGGCAAGGGCTCGGACGTCCCGCTGTACATCCTCGGTTCGTCGTTGTTCGGGGCGAGCCTGGCCGCCGCGCTCGGCCTGCCCTACGCGTTCGCCTCGCACTTCGCGCCGGCGGCGCTCGAAGATGCCCTGGCCGTTTACCGGCGTGAGTTCCGGCCGTCCGAGCAGCTGGAACGGCCGTACGCGATCGCCGGAGTCAACGTGATCGCCGCCGACACCGAGCGCGCCGCCCGGGAGCAGCTCCTGGGCATCCGGCGAGTGCGGGCCATCAGCCTGTACGGGCGCGGGCGCCGGGGCCAGGACACCGTGGACCTGACCGACGAGCAGGCCGACCAGTTGCTGGCCGCTGGCGTCGGCGCCCAGGTGGATCAGATGCTCACGTACTCCGCGGTCGGCACTCCGGCCCAGGTGAGCGACTATCTCGACGGCTTTATCCGCCATACCGAGGCCGACGAGGTGATCGTCGCCCACCAGGCACCGACCATCGAGGGCCGGCTTCGGTCGGTCACGCTGCTGGCCGAAGCCATGCAGGCCGTCCCCGCATGACCCGTACCCGGCCGCTAGCCTAGGGCATGATCACTTGCGTGGTGGAGTACGTCATCGACCCTGCCAAGATCGACGCCTTCGAGCAATTCGGCCGCCGGTGGATGGCACTGGTCGATTCACATGGCGGCCAGCACCACGGCTACTTCCTCCCCGCCGAAGGGGCCAGCGATAAGGCCCTGGCGTTGTTCAGCTTCCCCAGTCTTGCCGCCTATGAGCAGTACCGTGCCATGTTCGGCAGCGATCCGGACTTTATCCAGGCGGATCGCATCAGGGACGACAGCGGCTGTGTACTCCGTTACGAACGGACCTTCATGCGGCCCTTGCTGCCCGCGGATCCAGCAGAGTAGTGCCGCGTCAGGTAACATTCGCCCCGCTTCCAGCAGCTTCGCCGGGGCAGAAACCCCGAACCTGACCCGCCGCGAAGGACCATAGGTGTTGCCGGGGTGCCTCGATCCGCCTCGGAGCCCGGATCCACCGCAGTCCTTGCCGGGCAGGCTGCACCACCCGCCACGGGCGCCGCACGGCCACCACGGGTGTCACCGGGATCCGTCCCGGGCCGGGGAGCTGGCTGCCCCGCTCCGCAGGCAGGCGCTCACCGGCCCCTGGCGTCACAGCACGCGTTCCCGTCACTTGCGTGCCTGAGCGGATGGGTGTGGGTGTGGCACCGTGCACCAAAGGATGTGCACGGTGCCACACCCATACCCTGGGCCGGTTCCGGATCAGCGAGCCGGAGGGCGGCCCGGGGCTGGCGGGGCGGGACAAGCCAGGCTCTCGCCGGCCGGGCACCGGCGCGGACCGAGCAACAGGCGAACGGGCGAACGGGCGAACGGGCGAACGCTGGGTGCTGAGCACTAGACAGCGATAAACCTGGGCATTGGATCGTGCCCGGCGGTATGGATAGTGGAGGGACAGAACGGAGATGGTGGCCATGCCGCTATTGTTCGCGGTTGCTGCTCTGGTCGTGGTTCTCGCGGCCGCGGCGATCGGCATCGGCGCGCGCCGCCTATCCCTGCGCGCGCCGGAGGGCGCGGCGCGGCGGGAACCGGACGTCTACGAGCTTGCCTACCTGGCCGGCGGCCCGGAACGCACGACCGTCACCGTCGTCGAGGCTCTGGTCTGCGGTTACATCATCAGCGTCGACGCAAAGGGCCGGGTGGCCCTGCGCGAAGGCCGCGGGCCGGCGGCCGCCGGGGCAGGGTCCGCTGTAGGCACCGGTGCCAGCCGGCCGGGGCCTGCGCATCCCAGCCTCGCCGCTGCGGTGGACATGCTGGCTGCTCAGGGCGGCCCGGTGCCGCTTGGCCGGCTGGCGGAGCGGATGCGGCACACGCCGGCCATGGCGGAGCTAGCGGAGCGGCTGCGCCGCTGGCACCTGCTGCTGCCAGCGGGTTACCGGCCGCCGGTATGGCCGCGCATCGCGATGCTGGCCGGGGCGGGGTGCGGGGTGGCGGCGTTGGCCTGGAGCCTGACCGCGGGCCAGCCGTCCGGCAGCGTGGACGGCAGCGTGGCGGGCAGCGTGGCGGGCACGGTGGCGGGCAGCGTGGCGGGCGCCGTGATCGGCGGTGTCGCGGCGGCGGCCGGAGCTGGCCTTTGGTGGCGGTCCGGCCGGCCCCCGCGGGTCCCGGTGACCGATGCCGGCCGCGACGTGCTGACCGGCATGTATACGCACTACCGGCGCGGCGGCATGCCGGACATGGCCGGTCACGGTGTCGCGCTGCGCGGCGCCGACGCGGTCAGCGACCCGGAGTTGCGGGAACAGCTCGGCGCGCTGGAGGCCGCCGGGGCGCACGGGGCCTGGCGGCCGGTCGTGCGGCCCGACGAGACGATCGCGGAGACCAGCCCGCCGATCCGCTCGTCGCGGTTCCCGGGAGGATGGTGGAATTCCGTGTGACGCCTCGACGGCTGTAGGCCCGGTGCCATCCACTAGGCCGGCCGGACCATGCGCACCGTCGTCGGCGCGCCGGGCGGACCGCCCGGCGACGAGCGGTACAGCGGCACGCCGACGCAGGTGAACAGCAGGGCATCCAGGGGTTCACCCAGCATGGCGGGCACCTCGCTGTCGAGGAAGGTCATCCCGGAGGCGCTGGCGCCGAGCGCGTAGGCGGCCAGGTGCAGCCGGCCTTCGGCCAGCCCGGCCGCCAGGTGCGCCGCACGGTACTCCCGGTCGCTGAGCCCGGCCAGGTCAGCCGCGGCGATGGCGACGAAGGCGGCGTCGCGGGCCAGGGACTGGCCCAGGCAGACCCGGTGCAGCTCATCACGCAGCGCACCCGCGCGCACCGGCGCATCCAGGGCCGGCCAGCGGTACACGCCGGGCGGCAGGCCCGCTACGTCGTGGACCACGACCCAGTGGGGCAGGTCCAGGCCGCGCACGGCCACGCCCATGCAGGTGCTCAGCAGGTCCAGGGGCAGGCCGCGGCCGGGGTCCATCCGCCGCTGCGATCCGCGCGTGGCGATGACGCTCTCCACCGGCGCCGACGCCAGGACCGGCACGAGCACCGGACCGCCCCGTTCGGCCGGCCGGCCGAGCCGGTCGTCTTCCCCGGCCCGCTGGGCCGCCGTCACCAGCGGGAACTCGAGCGGCGCGGCGTCCACCTCCCCCGCCGCGGCCGGGCCGCCCGCCTCGACGGCGGGAGCGGCCCCGTCCAGGCCGACCACGGCCACCGGCAGCTCGTGCACCCGGTCCGCTCCCACCAGGGCCGCCACCCCCACGTCGGGGAAACGGGTATACAGCTCGGCCGTCAGGCCGGCCGAGTCGGCCAGCGCCAGCAGCTGGGCGAGCATGGTGCCGGCGTCCCAGTACACGTGCCGGTAGCCGCGTTCCCGGTAACGCCAGCCGGTGCGCCACGGCACGCCGGTGACGACCACCGCCAGACCGCCCGCCCGCGGCGGGGGTCCGATCCGCACCAGCGCATGGTCCCACGGGTCATACCAGTGCACCCCCGCGGGCAGCGGGGCGCCCGGCGGCACCGCGACGTACACCTCCAGCGGGAAACGGCCGCCGGCCGACCCGGCCGCACGGAACGGGCGAATCCCGTAGGGGCGTTCCATGGTGCGCACCACCCCGGCCGACAGGTACAGCAACCGGGACAGCTGAGCCAGGTCAAGCGCCGCCCGGCTGACCTCGGCCGTGCCCGCCAGCACGGCCACGGCCGGCGCCGACGTCGGCGGCAGCTCCCGGGGCAACGGGATGCGAGGCAGGCCGTCCGGGTACCGTTTCACGAACCACGGCAGCCGGTCGAAGTCATTGACCTTCAGATCCTGGAGCACCCCAGGATCGTCGGCGGGCGCATCCCAGTCCCGGCCCGGCTGGTAGGACGTCAGCCGGTGCAGTCTGCGCGTGGCGGTCTCCATACCCATCATCATGGCCCGGACGTCCTCCTCTTTTGGCCGAACGGACAGTGGCTCAGGGCAGCTGGGTCACCGCGTCGAGCGCCTGCCTGAAGCCGGTCAGGAGCACGACGCCGTCCGGCAGGGATGCGGGCTCCCAGCCGGGACCGCAGGCGGCCACGATCGGCGGGCGGGGCCGGGTCCCGGCGGCCGCGGCGAGCTGCTCGTAGTCCGCGGTCGCCGGTGCGTGGGCCCAGATCAGCACGGCGGCCGGGCCGGTCCGGGCCAGCGCCTCGGCCAGGGCGTTGACCGGCATCCGGGCGCCGAGCATCCGGCTGGCCACGCCGCGCTCGGCCAGCGCGGCGGCGAGCGCCTCCAGCGGCAGGTAATGCTGCTCGGCCGGCACGCAGGCGAGCACGACCTTGGGCCGGGTCCGCGGCCGCGGCATCCGGGCCAGCGCGCAGAAACCGCGCCGGACAGCAGGTGCTCCGCCGCGATGTACCGTCCGGCGACGGAGTACTGGCGGCCAAGATCGCGCAGGGCAGGCGCGATGACCGTGGTCCAGGCGGGTACCACGCCGCAGGCCAGCGCGAGGTCCAGCTGCCGGTCGAGGAGGGCGGGGTCGAGCGCGAGCGCCGCGCGGCGCAGGCCCCTGGCCGCGGCGTCCGGGCCGCCGGATCCCTGGCCCGCGGTCTGGGCCGGCACCAGGCCCATGGGGTCGGGGGTCGCCTGGGCGATCCGGGCGGCCGTGGCCGGAGCGACCCCGTCGACGATGAGCCGCCGTATCAGCTCCAGCCGGGCCAGGTCGTCCTGGCGGTAACGGCGATGCCGCCCGGGCTCGCGGTACGACGGGCCGAGACCGTACCTTCGGTCCCAGGTGCGGATCGTGGTGACGGCGACCCCTATCCTCCGGGCGGCGTCCCCAGCGCTCAGGCCGGTCTCCGCCACGGGGCTTACGCACCTTTCCGGCCATGTGCAGGGCCGATCCGTTCGGCCGCGAGACGGGCGGACACCAGCACTATGGGGATGCCGACTCCGGGCCGGGTCCCGGAACCGACAAATACCACATTGTCCAGTCCCGGCGCCAGGTTACCTGGCCGCAGCGGCCCCGACTGGCCGAACGTGTGCGCGGCGGCGAACGGCGTGCCGGCCGCCATTCCGTCCCGCGCCCAGTCGTCCGGGGTGACGACGTGCCGCACCTGCACCGCGTCGCCCAGGCCCGGGTAGCCGCGGTCGGCCAGCACTCGCAGCACGTCGTCCGCGTAGGCCTGCCCGGTCCGGGACCAGTCGGGTCCCGCCTCCAGGTTGGGCGCCGGAGCGAGCACGTAGTACACCTGGCGGCCGGGGGGAGCCCGTGCCGCTGCTGCACCCGCTTGGTAGCTACCCGGTGACCTCGCAACGCTGGCCGGAGGAGGAATTCGACCGGCTGCCTCCCACTCCGCCGCTAAGCATCCTCGCGCTCACCCTCCGCTCGCCCAGCCTGCGGCTGCGCGATCTGGCCCGGGCCGACCACACCGTCGGCCTCAGCCTGCTCGGGTTCGACGCCGGCCAGACCTACGCGCACCTCGACCAGGTCAGCGTCGAGCAGTTGCTGGCCGCGCTGCGGCTGCCGGAACGGGCCCGGGTGATGCTGTTCAACGTCTTCGCCCATTCGTTCTCCAACGACGCCGTCTCGATGTCGGCGGCCGAACTGGTGGCGATGTTCCACTTCTACTTCCTGGCCAACCCCGAGGGCCTCGGCATGGACGCACCGCACGCCGACTACCAAAGCGCCATCTGGACGCCGCTGAGACGCTACCTCAGGCAGCGAGGGGTCCAGCTCCAGACCGGTACCCCGGTCACCGCGATCGACCGCGATCCGGCCGGGTCGTGGCAGGTCCGGACCGGCCGCGGCGGCACGCTCACTGCCGACGAGGTGGTGCTGGCCACCGACGCCGGGACGGCCGCGCGGATCCTGGGTGCCTCACCCGGTGCCACGTCTGGTGACCAGCGGCTCGCCGCGGTCGCGGCCCAGCCGCGGACGGGGGCCGCCGTACGCGGTGGCCCGGTACTGGCTGGACGGCGACGTCCGCAGGTCACCAGCATCGCCGATCCCGGGGTCCTCGATTCGGTCACGCTGTACCACCGCTTCGAGGCGGGCGCGCGGAGCTGGCACGAGCGCACCGGGGGATCAGTGGTCGAACTGCACGCCTACGCCTGCCCGTCCGCCTGGGGGCCCCCGTCCGGGGCCGGTCCGTCCGGGGGCGGCCGGGCGGACCACTCGGCCGTCGAGGACCTACGGGTGGCGCTCGCCGCCGGGTACGACACCACCAGTCATACGCTGGCGTGGGCCGTCTGGCACCTGGCCCGCCACCCGCAGTGGCGCGATCCGCAGGCCCTGCCGCTGTTCCTCGACGAGATCCTGCGGCGCTATCCGGCGGGCTGGCTCGGCAGCCGGATCGCCGCCCAGGACTCCGTCGCCGCGGGTGTCCCGGTCCCAGCGGGCACGCTGGTGTTCTACTCGCCCTACCTCACCCACACCGATCCGAACCTGTGGGAGGACCCGCACCTGATCCGGCCGGAACGGTTCACCGTCGGCCACCCGGCCTGGTCCTACCTGCCGTTCGCGGCGGGGCCGCGCACCTGCCTCGGCGCCCAGCTGGCCCGGCTCATCCTGCGCACCGCCCTGGCCCCGCTGGCCCGGGTCGACCTGGCGCAGGTCAGCGGGGACCCGGCCATGACGGTCGGCCTCACGCTGCGCCCGCGCGGCCCGCTCCACCTGCGCGCTCGCTGACGAGTGACTTCCTCTGAACGCGGCTATGGTGGATCGCATGCCGCTGAGCAAGGCCGCGATACGAGACGAGCTCGGCAGCCGCCTGGCGAAGTTCGCACCGCCGGGGGAGCAGTTGCAGGGGCTGTTCGTCGACGAGCGCGGGCAGCTCCCGTTCGCTGAGTCGACCGGCACCCCGGTGTACGTGCTGCTCACGACCAACTACGTGCTCTTCGTGGGGATTAAGAAGTTCAGCAACTCACCGACTCGCACCCTGGGTACCGCGCCGCGCCAGGCGATCCGCCGTGGTCCGCCGGACCACGGCATCGCACACTTCTCGGTCCGGGCGCAGCGGTAGGGCCAGCAGGGCCAGATCCACCGCATCCGGTTCAGGGTCCATCAGAAAGTGGCGGCTCGAAGCGACCGCGCTGACCGCCGCCGCGGCCTGATCACACCCCGGCTAACGCCGGAGCAGACCCAGTGCTCCCTGGGCTCTGCTGCGATCGTGGATCGTTACTACCCTCATAGGGTAGCTAAGTATCCACGATGATTCGAATTTCTGGACTAGAGTCCGGATTGGGGCTTTTGTTCGGTGGGCGGGGGTGTTGTCCGCGGGCCAGGCTACAGCTGGGGGGGCTGACACGCGCCACCGATCCGTGGTTGCGGGGATCGACGGCCGATCCGCTGGTGGCGCTGGCCTGGATCCTGCTGTTCGGCGGGCCGGCCGCCGCCGCCGCCGCGCTGGCCGCGTGGCGCGGCCGCGGTCCCGGCGGCGCCGCGCTGCCACGCAACGTCAGGATGGGCCAGGGCATCGCCGCCGGGGTGCTGGCGAACGGGATCGCCGCGCTGTTCGTCTCCGCAACCGGCTTCGGCACGACCGCGCTGATGCTCAGGTCCGCCTGGCTGCTGCGCTGGCTCAACCACGGTCACCAGCTGACCGCGATCGCCGCCTACCGCTACGAGATCAGTGCCGGCACGAACACGAACGTGTATCTCTTCATGCTGATCTGGTTCCCGGTCATCGGGCTGCTCATGAGCGCGCTCGGCGTGGCCTGCACTCCGTCCGGCCGGCCCGCGCCAAGAGAACTGACCCCAGCCGGGGCTATCCGTACTGCTGAGGATGGTTAGGGCGTAGCGGCGGCTTGCGGGCTGAACTGACCTGGGCGACGTAACATTTGTAAATTCTTCGTCCCGCCAGGGGGAGACAGGCCACGTCGTTAAGACGTAATATCCGGCTATCGCGGTCACAAGGTGGTGGGGCGAATGGCCGGACCCGTACTAAGCGGTATCGACGAGATCTGCCTGCAACCTGGCAGCCACGTGTGCGCCTTCTACCGCGGCGACAGCGACCGGGACCGGCTGCTGGGCGGCTATCTCGGCGCGGGCCTGTCCGCCGGGGACAAGTGCATCTGCATCGTGGACTCGGCCGGCACCGCGCAGCGGCTCGCGAAGCTGCCGGGGGCGCGCGGCGAGCCCGGGCCGTTCGGCGGGCAGCTCGACGTTCACCTGCCCGAGTCCACCTACCTGGCCGGCGGTGAGTTCACCACCGCTGACATGCTCACGTTCTGGACCGAGTCCATGGTCAAGGCGGAGATCGAGGGTTATTCCTTCTGCCGCCTGGTGGGCGAGATGACCTGGGCGCTGCGCGATGCCCCGGGAGTGGAGCATCTGGTCGGCTACGAGTCCGAGCTGAACCGGGTCACCTGCAGCTCGCCGGTCGTCGTGCTGTGCCTGTACGACCTGGACCGGTTCGGCGGTGAGGTGGTGGTGAACGTGGTCAAGACGCATCCGCAGGTGCTGATCCAGGGCATCTTGGTGGAGAACCCGTACTACGTCGGACCGGATGAGTTCCTCAGATCGGTACCTGACCAGCCGCGGCCATGACCGCCGAGCAGACGGCCGCGGGTGAACTGACGCCGGTGATGGCGTGGCCGGTCCGGGGCCAGCCTGGTTCCGGCGCCCGGCAGGCCGCGGTGGCGCAGACAGCGCCCGGACCCGGGCCGGCCGAGGACGAGAACCTGCGGGAGCGGCTGAGCGAGTTCCGTGCGCTGCTGGTGATCTCGCTGCTGATGACCGAATCGGTCAGCGAGGACCAGATCCTGGAGCTCGCCGTCTCCGCGGCGCCTGGCCTCGGGCCGTGGCGGATCGAGGGCTACGGCTTCAGCGACGGCCAGTGGCGCCCCGCCGTCCGCCCCATCCCCGGCACCAGCAGCAGCGACATCACCAGACAGCTGGCCGAGCTGGGCCGGGGCGGCGGCAAGGTAGAGCTACCCGGGCGCTGCTGGGCGTGGGCCTACCCGCTGCGCAGCGTCAACGGCCTGCTCGGGCACCTGGTCGCGTCGTGCCACCGGGAGCCGTCGGCCGAGCAGCGGTTCCTCATCCAGGTCGTCGCCCAGCAGACCGGGGTCGCGGTGTCCAACGCCCGGCTGCACGC
This sequence comes from Streptosporangiaceae bacterium, assembly GCA_050010815.1. Lineage (GTDB taxonomy): Bacteria > Actinomycetota > Actinomycetes > Streptosporangiales > Streptosporangiaceae > Palsa-504. The sequence continues at coordinate 26,083 of JBEKKH010000021.1, forward strand.
CCGGGAGCGGGCCACCGCCGCGGAAGTGGCCGCCACGAATGCCACCCTCGCCCAGACCGTCACCACCCTGCAGCGCAGCATGGAGATCCATGACCGGCTCACCCGGGTCGCGGTCTCCGGGGAGGGCCAGCCCGGGATCGCCAAGGCGCTGCACGAGCTCACCGGGATGCCGGTGGCGATCGAGGACCGGTACGGCAACCTGGCCGCCTGGGCCGGCCCGGGCCAGCCCGACCCCTACCCGAAGGAGTCCTTCGCCCAGCGCGAGCACCTGCTGCGCCGCCTGATGCGCGCCAGGAAGCCGGTCCAGGACGGTGAGCGGCTCATCCTGCTCGCATCGCCGCGGCCCGAGCTGCTCGGGATCCTGGCCCTCATCGACCCGGGCCGCACGGCCGACACCGCCGACCTGGTGGCCCTGGAACACGGCGCGACCGTGCTGGCCATGGAGCTGGCCCGGCTGCGCGGCATCGCCGACACCGAACTGCGGCTGCGCCGCGACCTGGTGCACGACCTGCTCGCCGGGACCGACGACGAGAGCGCTCTGGCCCGCGCCGGGGCGCTCGAGTACGACTTGCGCCGACCGCACCGGGTGGTGGTCGTGGAGGGCAAGGGCCGGACCAGGACCCATGACGCGCTGCTGAGCGCCGTCCGGCGGGCGCTGCGCACCGCGCGGCACGACGGCCTGTGCGAGAACTGGTCGGGCAATGTCGCCATCGTCACCGCGGGCCAGGCCGACTGGGAGCAGCTGCGCCGGGCGATCGTGTCCGACCTGGGCGGCCTGTGCCATATCGGGGTCGGCGGCCTGAGCGCCCGGCCGTCCGAGCTGCCCCGCTCGCTGCGGGAGGCCGGGCTGGCCCTTCGGCTGCAGAAATCCCTGCTGCCGGGCAGCAGCGCGTGTGAGTACCCCAAGCTCGGGATCTTCCGGATGCTCGCCGCCATCCCGGATCTCACCGACGTCGACGCGTTCGTCCGGGAGTGGCTCGGCAGCCTGCTTGACTATGACACCAGGCGCAAGGCCGAGCTGGTGCACACGCTCACCCAGTATCTCGAGCATGGCGGCAACTACGATGCCACCGCCGCCGAGCTTTCCGTGCACAAGAGCACGCTGAAGTACCGGCTGCAGCGGATCCGCGACCTGACCGGCCTGGAGCTGAACGACCCCGACGTGCACTTCAACCTGCAGCTCGCCACCCGGGCCTGGGGCACGCTGCAGGCGTTGCGCGAGGAATCCTGGCCGGTGCGGCCGGCCTCGCCGGGCGTCTCACCTGGCCACTGATCTGGCGGGGTGATGCCCGGGCGGTTCTTCGTCCTGGCGTGACCTGCCCCGGCCGCGGGTCGCTAGCGATCCTGAACAGGCAAGCAGCACCCGGCGACGCGGAGGTCCGCGATGATCGACATACGAAATCCGGACGACGGGTTCGCGGCCCTGCGCGCCCGCATCAGCGGCTTGGGGTCCCTGACCGACCGCGACCGGGGGGCCGACGGCGCCCCGCTGACCGTGGGTGAGTGGGCCCTGCTGATCGACGACATCGTCGATCACCCGCAGGACAACACCGAGGGTCTGTGGAACGTCGCCACGCCGGAGGAGGACGACCGGGAGTACGACGCCATCTTCGTCGGCGGGGGTGCCAGCGGCCGGTTCGGCTCGGCGTTCCTGCGCGCGCGGGGCGGCCGCCAGCTCACCATCGACGCCTGGCCCTTCCTCGGCGGCTCCTGCCCGCACCAGGCCTGCGTCCCGCACCACCTGTTCTCCGAGTGCGCCCGCGAGCTCGACCTGGCCCG
>JBEKKH010000022.1:0-27701 GCA_050010815.1 Streptosporangiaceae bacterium
GAGTGACTCATGTGGCCTGAGGGGAAATCGTAGCCTGAGACCGCCCAAAATTGCCGCTTAGGAGGCCAGCCACCGCCGCCTGCGGCGGTCAACTCGCTACGACTAGGGACCAGCGGCTATATCAGCCCCTGGACAGCAGGCGGAGCGCGCGCTCCTTCTCGAAGTCGAGGGCCCGGCCCGGCGCCGGCGGAATCCGGCCGAGCCTGCGGCCCAGATCCGCGACCGCGGCGCGGGCCGGCGGCTCGGCCAGCACGCGCAGCGCGAAGGCGAGCGACGCCGGGCTGATGTCGTAGCGCCGCTCCAACCCGAGCGCCACCGCAACCGCTTCTAGGTCCTCCTCGCTGAACTGGCGGTGCGACGCCCCGGACGCCCGCAGCGCCCCGCCGAACGGGTCGCGGACCACGGGCAGCAGCCCGAGTTCCTCGCGGTAGCGGAGCATCCGAGCGGACGTGCCGAGCCGCCTGGCGGCCTCCGAGATACGCATAACGGCAATTCTAACAATTTTGTGTCAAGAACGCTGGCCCGGACGTGCCCCGATGGCCCGCGCTCCCGTAACGTGAAGCAAGACACCAGTCACCACGGTCCGTTCGGGCCGCAAAACCACGGTCCGTTCGGGCCGGAGAAACCACGGCCCGTTCGGGCGGAAAACAGGAGAACGCATGACCGCGGAGCAGGTTCCGTACCTAGTCGCCGACCTCTCGCTAGCGGCCTTCGGGCGCAAGGAGATCCAACTGGCCGAGCACGAGATGCCCGGGCTGATGGCGGTGCGCGAAGAGTACGCGCCCAGCCAGCCGTTGCGCGGAGCGCGGGTGACCGGCTCGCTGCACATGACGATCCAGACCGCGGTGCTGATCGAGACCCTCACGGCCGTGGGGGCGCAGGTCCGCTGGGCCAGCTGCAACATCTTCTCCACCCAGGACCACGCCGCCGCCGCGGTCGCCGTGGGACCGGATGGCACTCCCGACGATCCGAAGGGCATACCGGTGTTCGCCTGGAAGGGCGAGACGCTCGAGGAGTACTGGCGCTGCGCCGACCTCGCGCTGACCTGGCCGGGCGAAGACGGCCCGAACATGATCCTGGACGACGGCGGCGACGCGACCCTGCTGGTGCACAAGGGCGCCGAGTACGAGAAGGCCGGCGGTGTCCCCTCGCCGGCCGAAGACGACTCCGAGGAATGGCGGATCATCCTGGACCTGCTTCGCAACTCGCTCGCCGACCACCCGGGCAAATGGACCAAGGCCGCCGCCGGCATCAAGGGCGTGACCGAGGAGACCACGACCGGGGTGCACCGGCTGTACGAGATGGCCAGGGCCGGGACGCTGCTGTTCCCGGCGATCAACGTCAATGACTCGGTCACCAAGTCCAAGTTCGACAACAAGTACGGCTGCCGCCACTCCCTGATCGATGGCATCAAGCGCGGCACCGACGTGCTGATCGGCGGGAAGGTCGCCGTGGTGTGCGGGTACGGCGACGTGGGCAAGGGGTGCGCCGAAAGCCTCCGTGGCCAGGGCGCCCGGGTGATCATCACCGAGATCGACCCGATCTGCGCGCTGCAGGCGGCCATGGACGGCTACCAGGTGGCCACCCTGGACGACGTGCTGGAGGTGGCCGACATCTTCGTGACCGCCACCGGGAACCGCGACGTCATCACCGCGGAGCAGATGAGCCGGATGAAGCACCAGGCGATCGTGGGCAACATCGGGCACTTCGACAACGAGATCGACATGGCGGGTCTGGCGCGGTGGCCGGAGGTACGCCGCAACAACATCAAGCCGCAGGTCGATGAGTGGCTGTTCGCCGACGGGCACGGCATCATCATGCTGTCCGAGGGCCGTCTGCTGAACCTGGGCAACGCCACCGGGCACCCCAGCTTCGTCATGTCCAACAGCTTCACCAACCAGGTCATCGCTCAGGTCGAGCTGTTCAGCAAGCCCGACGACTATGAGCTCGGCGTGCACGTGCTGCCCAAGCACCTGGACGAGAAGGTGGCCCGGCTGCACCTGGACGCCCTCGGCGTCCGGCTGAGCCAGCTGACCAAGGAGCAGGCCGACTACATCGGCGTCTCCGTCGACGGCCCGTACAAGCCGGATCAGTACCGTTACTGATATCAGGGACGTCCCCCCGCAGCCGCAGCCGCAGCCGCAGCCGCAGCCGCAGCCGCAGTCGCAGTCCCAGCTGCGGGGGGACATCGCCGACCCTGGCCTGGCCGCCGACGGCGATGCCCGCATCCGGTACGCCGAACGGTCCATGCCCCTGCTCACCGGTCTCATGCAGCGCTTCGACCGGGAGCGGCCCTTCGAGGGGCTGGCCATCGCGGCCTGCCTGCACGTCACCGCCGAGACCGCGATGCTGGTGCGGCTGCTCCGGGCCGGCGGGGCGACCGTCTCGCTCGCGGCGTCCAACCCGCTGTCCACCCAGGACGACATCGCGGCGGCGCTGGCGGTGAGGTACGGGATCGCGGTCTTCGCCCGGGCCGGGGTGGACCGGCGCGGCTACTACCGGCACATTGAGCTGACCCTGGCCATGCGCGAAAAGGGCCCCGATCTGGTCATCGACGACGGCGGTGACCTGGTCAACACCCTGCACACCCGGGCTCCCGCGCTGCTCGCCGGGGTCAGAGGGGGCTGCGAGTCAACCACCACCGGAGTGATCAGGCTGCGCCGGATGGCCGCCGAGGGTGCGCTCGCGTTCCCGGTGATCGCGGCCAACGACACCGCGACCAAGCGCATGGTCGATAACACCTGCGGGACCGGCCAGTCGGTGATCGACGGCATCTTGCGAGCCACGAACACGCTGCTGGCGGGCAAGACCGTGGTGGTGGCCGGCTTCGGGGCGAGCGGCCGGGGCGTCGCCGAGCGGGCCCGCGGGTTCGGCGCCCAGGTCATCGTGACCGAGACCGATCCGGTCCGGGCGCTTGACGCCTCGCTGCGGGGCTTCCGGGTGCTGCCGATGGGGCAGGCGGCGCAGGTCGGAGAGGTGTTCGTCACCGCGACGGGATCGGTCGATGTGATCAGCGGGGCGCACCTCGCGGTCATGCGCGACGGCGCCATCCTCGCCAACGCCGGGCATTTCGACGTGGAGATCGACGTCAGGGCCCTGACGGGCCTGGCTACCGCGGTTCATCGCGATGTGCGGCCGCATGTCGACGCCTACGAGCTCGGTGACGGCCGGACCCTGCTGCTGCTGGCCGAGGGCCGGGTGGTGAACCTGGTCGCCGCCGAGGGGCATCCCCCCGAGGTGATGGACCTGGCCTTCGGCATCGAGGCGCTCGCGCTGGCCTGGCTGGCCAGGACGACGCAGGCCGGGACGACGCAGGCCGGGACGACGCAGGCCGGGACGACGCAGGCCGGGCAGCCGGGGGGCAAGCTGGCCGCGGGGGTACACGAGGTACCCGCGGACATCGACGCCGAGGCGGCTGCCCTGATGCTGGCCACGACGGGTACCTCGATCGATACCCTGACCCCCGCGCAGCGGGACTACCGGGAGTCCTGGCGCATCGGCTCCTTAATACCCCGACCGACGCCCCCGACGAGACGCCTCTCATGGCGGCCCCGGATCTGCCCGGCGCCGCCTCGGTGCCCTGCTGCCGGGTCAGCACGAGCCAGCCGGCCAGCCCGATCGGGTAGACGAAGTATCCCCACCGGGTGGCGGGCGCCAGCGTGAACATCACCGCGAGCCCCAGCGCAAGACGCCACGCGGTGGCGCGCGCGTCCACGGGCGGACGGATGATGAGCGAGATCGCGAAAGCGAGCCCGGCCGCAACCATCAGAACGACGGCGGCCCAGTGCCCCGCCATCCCGGTTTGGGCCAGCAGGTGGCCGGGCAGCGGGCTGGCGGCCGGCGTCTTGTGCTTGGTCAGGCCGAGCGGGAACAGCACGATGTTCTGCAGGAACGCGTACGGGCTGCCCAGCGCCGACGGCGCCAGCGCGGCGGACAGGGCGAGGCCCACCACGACCGTGGCCCCGACGAAACGCCAGGCCGTCTTGGCGCCGTCGCGCGCGGCCAGCATCGCGGTGAAGACCGGGACGGCGGGCCACGCGGTCGCCTTCATGGCACACGCGACCCCGAGGGCCACGGCCGCCCGGACCATGTTGGACGGCCGGGCGATCAGCGCCAGGGTCAGGAACATCAGCGCGATCACCGGCGGGTCGGTGATGCCGACCGCCAGCGGGAACGCGATCACCGGCGAAGCCGCGATGAACACCGTGGACAGCAGGACGCCCTGCCGGCAGGAGTCGCAGTGCCGGTGCGGGGCCGCGATGGCGAACGCCGTCCAGATCAGCACGATCGACACCGCCGTGAGCCACACCCGCGGGTCCGCCAGCAGGCCGGACACGCCCAGCGCCTTGGGCAGCCCGAACACCGCCATGACCGGCAGGTACGGGTTGTAGGACAGCCAGCTGGCCAGTTGTCCCGGCGGCAGGTACGGGCTGCCGTGCTGCAGCAGCAGCACCGCCGAACGCGAGATGACCTGAACCTCGGGCGTCGGTGTCACCCGCGTGACCAGCCAGGTCACCGGCGCGGCCAGGGCTCCGGCCAGCGCCACGAGCAGCGGCACGATCACCGGTACGTTCCTGTGCCGGGTCAGCCACAAGATCGCGGTGGTCACGCCGTAGGCTACGGCCGCCCAGATCGCCCAGGTCCGGTCCGCGTGCCCGGTATCCACCGCGAGCGCCGTCGCGTACGCGGTGAAGGCGCCGTTGGCGGCAAGGAGCCGGTTCCGGCTCAGCCAGTGCCGGTGGACTGGCGCTAGGTAATCCTCGTCGTCCTGCGCGTGTTCCACCGCGGGGTGATCGTTGACTTCCTCAGTGTGTTCCACTGTGCCGGTACCCGCCCGTCCACGCGATGTTCCCCTGATGCCTGGTCTCAGCTTGTGACATAGACGTCCGTAGAACTGCCCCCGATAGCAGGAAAATCACACTATCAGCAGAAGTTGCCAAGCTAACTCTCGGGTTGCTCTGAGGATTCATGCCTATGGCAGTTTCCAGTCGACCGGCTCGTCGCCGTGGCGGGTCAGCAGCTGGTTGGCCCGGCTGAACGGGCGCGAGCCGAAGAAGCCGCTGGCGGCCGAGTACGGGCTCGGATGCGCAGACTCCACGCACGGTACGCCATCGAGCACTGGCACGAGCGTCCGCGCGTCGCGCCCCCACAAGATCGCGACCAGCGGGGCCGCGGGCCGCCCGGCCAGGGCGCGGATGGCCTGCTCGGTCACCTGTTCCCAGCCCTTGCCCCGGTGCGACCCGGGCTTACCCGGCGTGACGGTCAGCACCCGGTTGAGCAGCAGCACGCCGCGCTGCGTCCACGGGGTGAGGTCCCCGGAGGTGGGCGCGGGGTAACCCAGGTCGTCTCCGTATTCACGGAAGATGTTGACCAGGCTCGGCGGCAGCCGTTTCACCTCGGGCGCGACCGAGAAGCTGAGGCCGACGGCATGCCCGGGCGTGGGGTAGGGGTCCTGACCGACGACCAGGACCCGCACGTCGGCGAACGGCTGCTTGAACGCTCGCAGCACGTTGTCACCGGACGGCAGGTACCGGCGCCCAGCGGCCACCTCGGCTCTCAGGAACTCTCCCATCGACGCGATCTGGCCGGCCACCGGTTCGAGCGCCTGCGCCCAGCCCGGATCTATGATGTTGCGCAGCGGCTCCGTCATGGCCAGTAACTTTATCGTCGCCCGCGGGCGACGACCAAGGTCAAAGTCTTTTCTGCCGAACGAGCCGTGGCGCACCCTCCAGGCCCCCTCGGAGCCCGCCCGGGCCGGGCGCCCGGCGGCCTGACCCGCCGCCGTCCGACCTCGCCCGCGGTGGCCGCGGTGGGCGAATTGGGTTTGATTTACCGACTCGCCGGAAAAGCTATCCCTGAACGGGTGTCGCGCTGCTGGTGAATGGGGGTAGCCTGCGTCCACGCCGTGTCAACCACACGCGCAATGTCAACCACAATGGAACGATGGGGCCCATGAGGGGACGTGTGCTTGTCGTCGATGACGACGCCGCTCTCGCTGAGATGCTCGGGATCGTGCTGCGGGGCGAGGGGTTCGAGCCGACATTCGTCGCGGACGGTGACAAGGCGGTCGAGGCTTTCCGGGATTCCCGGCCCGACCTGGTGCTCCTTGACCTGATGCTGCCGGGATCGGACGGGATCGACGTGTGCCGTCAGATCCGGGCCGAGTCCGGCGTGCCGATCGTCATGCTGACGGCGAAGACGGACACCGTAGACGTGGTCCTGGGCCTGGAGTCCGGGGCCGACGACTACATCATGAAGCCGTTCAAGTCCAAGGAGCTGGTGGCCCGGGTGCGGGCCCGGCTACGCCGGACCGACGAGCCGGCCCCCGAGATGCTCCAGATCGGTGACATCAGCATCGACGTGGCCGGGCATGCGGTCAAGCGCAACGCGGAGACGCTGAACCTCACGCCGCTGGAGTTCGACCTGCTGGTCGCGCTGGCCCGCAAGCCCAGGCAGGTATTCACCCGCGAGGTGCTGCTCGAGCAGGTCTGGGGTTACCGGCACGCCGCGGACACCAGGCTGGTCAACGTGCATGTGCAGCGGCTGCGCGCGAAGATCGAGAAGGATCCCGAGCACCCCGAGATCGTCGTGACGGTGCGCGGTGTCGGCTACAAGGCAGGCCCGGGCTGAGCCTAGGTTTACGAAGTGACAGCGGTGAGCAGGCGATGGCAGCGTAACTGGATAGCCACGGCCCGCCGGTCGCCCTTCGGGCGGGCGCTCAGCCGCCGGCTGCCGAACCGGGCCAAGCGAGGGCTGCGGACCGGGCGCCGGTGGCAGCGGCGCGCGGTCGGCTTGGCGCGGATCCGCTGGCGTCGCTCGCTGCAGCTCCGGGTGGTCTCCACCACCTTGGTCCTGTCGGCTCTGGTCATCGCCGTCCTCGGCTTCTTCCTGGTCCAGGCGATCGCGGCCGGCCTGCTCGGCAACGCGGAGAAATCCGCGACCATCCAGGTCAGCGCGGGTCGCTCGTCCGCTCTCGGGCTCACGAGCCCGGCCGTGCTCGCGGATCCTGATACGCAGAACGGCGGGGCCGTCACCGTCGCCTCGACCATCGCCGGAACCCTGCTGCCGCACGGGACCAGCACCGACTACCTGGTCGGGGTGCACCTGACCAACAGCACGGAGGCCAGCAACGTACCATGGGCCGGCGCGAACAGCTTCATTCCCGCCGACACCATCCCGCCGGACCTGATCAACCGGGTGGGCGCGGAGCAGCGGGACGAGGAGTACGACAACCAGAACAACGCCACCCCCGCGTACGAGCCGACCATGCTCATCAACAACGACGGCCAGCCCTCGGGGCCGGCCCTGGCCGTCGGGGTTCCGGTCGGGCAGTACTACCAGCTCTACTACGTGTACCCGTTGGCCTCGGACCAGTCGGTCCTGCTGCTGATCCAGCGGATTCTGGCCGGCGTCGGGCTCGCCCTGGCCGTGCTGCTGGCCGCGATCGCCTCGCTGGTCACCCGCTGGGTGGTGCTGCCGGTCCGGCGCGCCGCCCAGGCGGCCCAGCGGCTGTCGGACGGGCACCTCACCGAACGCATGCGGGTGCTCGGCGTGGACGATCTCGCGGCGCTGGCCACCTCGTTCAACGAGATGGCGGACAGCCTGCAGGGCCAGCTCGGCGAGCTCGAGGAGCTGTCCATGGTGCAGCGGCAGTTCGTCTCGGACGTGTCGCACGAGCTGCGCACCCCGCTCACGACCATCAAGATGGCCGCGGACCTGCTGTTCGAGTCCCGCGAGGACCTTGACCCGGACGCCGCCCGGTCGGCCGAGCTGCTGCGGGACCAGCTGGACCGCTTCGAGTCGCTGCTAGCCGACCTGCTCGAGATCAGCCGGTACGACGCGGGGGCGGCCACGCTGTATGCCGACCTCGTCGACGTGTGCGACCTGGTGCGCAATTCGGCCGGCGACGCCCAGCAGCTGGCCGAGCGGCGCAACAGCCGGATCGAGTTCCGGCTGCCCGCCAGCGGCTGTTTCGCCGAGGTGGACAAGCGCCGGGTCGAGCGCATCCTGCGCAACATCCTGGTGAACGCGGTCGAGCACGGTGAAGGCAAGGACGTGGTGGTCACCACGGCCATGGACAGCGACGCGGTCGCCGTCTCGGTGCGCGACTTCGGGGTGGGGCTGAGGCCGGGCGACGAGCAGAAGGTCTTCGAGCGGTTCTGGCGGGCCGACGTGGCCCGGGCCCGCACCACCGGCGGCACCGGTCTGGGCCTGGCCATCTCGCTGGAAGACGCCCGGCTGCACGGCGGCTGGCTGCAAGCCTGGGGGGACCGCGGCAAGGGCTCGGTCTTCCGGCTGACCCTGCCGAGGGTGGCCGGCGCCGAACTCGCCGGGTCACCGCTGCCGCTCGGCCCGGACGACGCCGAGGTGGCCGGCGGCCTGGCCGTCACCGGACCGCACCCGGTGCTCAAGATGCCCGGGATGATCTCGCGTGGCTAGCCCCGGGCGGCGTCCCTGGCCGCGGTGGCTGAGCACCGCCCGCTGGGCCTGCGTGGTGACCGTGGCGGCCGTCTCGATCGCGGGTTGCGTGGGCATGCCGAGCAACGGCCCGGTCGGCGCGATCAGCGTCAGCCCGCAGAGCACCGGGGTGGCCGGAGACGTCATCCAGACGTTCCCCTCGGGCCCGCAGCCGGGCGAGTCCCCGTCGCAGATCGTCGGAGGTTTCCTGGCCGCCAGCGCCAACTACCCCTTCAACGCCGCGATCGCCCGGGAGTACCTCGTCAGCTCGGCCGTCAAGGCGTGGAAGCCGAGCTGGTCGGTCACGGTGTTCAGTACCTTCGGCCCTGCCGAGACGAACCCGACCCCGGCCGACGCCAGGCAGACCCAGGTCGTCGCCTCCGGCACCGTGCAGTCCACCTTCAACGGCACGGGTCAGTTCGTCTCGGCGGGGGGTCGCCCGGTGGGCCGCTACGGCTTCCGCCTGACGAAGGTCAACGGCCAGTGGCGGATCGCCAACCCGCCGGCCAAGCGCCTGCTCACCTCCTCTGAGTTCAGCGCGTTCTACAAGCCGCAGAATCTGTACTTCCTCAACCTCGGTGCGACAGAACAGCCGCTGGTCCCTGACTCGGTGTTCGTACCGCAGGGCACCTCGACCACCGACCTGCTGAATAACTTGGTCAACGCGCTGCTACCGGAACCGGGTTCTCCGCAGAGCGGCTCGCTGCTGCCGGACGCGGGTATCCCGCAGAGCAGCCTGCTGAAGACGGCCGCCCAGACCTTCCCCGCCGGGACCAAGCTGGACAGCGTCGCGCAGGCCGGGACGACCGCCGTGGTGAACCTCGGTGGCCTCACCCACCCGAGCACGACCGTGCTCGAGCAGATCTCCGCCCAGCTCGCCTGGACGCTGACCAGTTCCCGGCCCGGCCCCGGGGGCCCCATCCAGTCGGTCGAGCTTGAGGTCAACGGCCAGCCGTTCGTTCCGCCGAAAACTATCTGCGGTAAAAGCGAGGCCCGGAGCCAGGTGCAGAACCAGGCCACCTACTGGTGTTACAACCCCTATCCGCCGCAGTCGGCCAGCTTCTCCTTTACCAGCGATGGTCAGGTGTGGTCTCGCTGCGCCGCCGAGGCCAATGTCCAGCGCGGCCAGGTTGGTCCGGTCGTGCCGGTCCTCGACGCCACGGGCGCCGCCAGCGCCCCCTCGTGCGGTGCCGGGAGCGTGCTCCCCGGATCAGTCAAGACGCCGGCACCCCGGCCTTACCCGGGCATCGGGACGCCTTCTGAGGTGGCGGTCTCACCCGACGGGCAGTACGTCGCGGTCTACTCCGCCGACGCCGGGAAGCTGTTCACCGGGCCGACCTCAGGGACGGCCAAGCTGACCGTGGTGAAGGACATCGGGTCGGGGGTGACCGCGCTCAGCTGGGACCGTAATCACGATCTGTGGGTGGCGCAGGACGGTGACGTCTTCATGGTGCCGGTCAACGGCCAGCCGATCTCGGTCAACACCTCGAGCCTGCCGGGTAACGTCACCGGCCTGAGCGTCGCCCCCGACGGCATCCGGATCGCCCTGATCGTGCAGACCGGGCCGAGCAGCAAGGTCGATCTCGCCGCCATCATCCACGACGAGAACGGTCAGCCCCCGCAAGGCAAGCTGAACCCCACCTCGGAAGCCGTCTCGCTGAACGAGTCACCCGTCCACCTCGGGCCCGACGTGACTAAGCCGGACGATCTGACCTGGTACGACGCCGATGACCTGATCGTGCTCGCGGGCGGCTCCACCCCGAAGCTGTTCGAGGTGCCCGTCGACGGGCAGGATTCCTCCGGGCCCGAGCTCGCCCCGTCCGGCACCGATTCGATCACAGCCAACAGCGACACGAACGCGCTGGTGATCGGGGTAGCACCGGATCAGATCGAGGTCTCGACCAACATCGAGGGCCCCTGGCAGCCCCTCGCCGTCCACGGCCAGAATCCCGCCTACCCGGGATAGCCCCCGCCCCGCCCCGCCCCCGCCCCCGCGTCCGCCCCCGCCCCCGCGTCCGCCCCCGCCCCCGCGTCCCTCCGAAGTCGCCCGTCCGCCGCCCCCGAACCCGTCCGCCGCCGTTCGCGCCCCAAGGCGGCCCCACCGCGTGTCGCGGTCGCCCACCCGAGGAAGTCGATGGCACTTTGCGTCCCCAAGAGGGGACGCAACGGCACTTCGACTTCCTTCGTGCCCCGGCGCCGGCGCCTGCGCCCGGCCGGAATTGGACCGGACGGCGTGTCGGGGGCGCGATTGGCGGGTTATTCCGCGGATCCAAAAGGCCCCGCACCCTCGCCCGGTCAACGTTATGCGGTCGTTATGTAACAATTTGCGATCGATCGAATACATGTCCCCCCTGACATTCGCCCGCCGACAAGCTAGCGTTCAGACATGGCACTCGCCCGGGTCCGTGGTTGCGCCGGGCGTGGCTCCCTTCCAGGGCGCCACGCTGGGCAAGCCGATGCCAGCTGCAGGCGAAACGGTCCACGTAAGGCGACTTCTCGTCGACTGATCACGGTGCGGCTTAGAAGTAAGTCCTGCCTCACTGGGAGATACCGAGTCTCCCGGACCGGGAGAAGGGCAGTAGTGGCTATAGAGGCTGCGAACCCCTCAGCAGGCGAATGTGGGGTCGAAGACCAGGTCGGCCGGGCGAGTGCCGCCCCTCTCGATGAGAGGGAGAAAATCGACTGAAATGGGGATCTAGATGGAAATCATCGTCAGGGGACGCCACGTCACTGTCCCGGCACGTTTCCGTCAGCATGCCACAGCCAAGCTGGCCCGGCTCGAGAAGCTGGACGCCAAGGCGGTACGGATCGACGTGGAGGTCTCCGAGGAACGTAACCCAAGGCAATCTGATCACCGCGAACGCGTCGAATTGACGATCAGGTCGCGTGGCCCCGCGATCAGGGCGGAGGCGGCGGCGGACGACAGGTACACCGCGCTGGACCTAGCCTTCGCGAAGCTTGAATCCAGGCTCCGCCGGGCCAGCGACCGGCGCAAGGTCGTCAAGCACGGGGACACCGTCACGGTGCGGTCGCCGGAGGTGCTCGCGGGTGTAGCGCCCGCGCTGGCCGCTGCCCCCGGCGACCTGGAGTTGGCCGTGGCGCCCCGGCGGTCGCGGATCAACGGCCACGGCGTGACCCGGCCGCGGACTGGCGAGCTGGATGGGCAGGCCGGCGGGGCTGACTTCGACGAGCCGGAGCCGGAGAGTCAGTTCGTGCCGATCGAGATGGAGGGCGACGGTCCGCTGGTGCTGCGCGAGAAGGTGCACCCGGCCATGCCGATGACGATCGACCAGGCGCTGCTGGAGATGGAACTCGTAGGTCACGACTTCTATCTCTTCCACGATTGCGACTGCGACCGCTTCAGCGTCGTCTACCGGCGCCGTGGCTATAACTACGGGGTGATCCGGCTGGTGGAGGAATAGGTCGCGGACCGCATGGGATCATGTCTGGGCTGATGCAAGCCGTGCGCCTCAAGGCGCACGGCTTGCATCATGGCCCCGGGTCGGCAAGAGTCTGTTCACATGACATTTGTGCCGATCAAGGTCAGCCTGGCTGCCCGTGAGGCGGATGCGGGAAAAGTCCCTGAGGGAGGCAACGAGGTGAGCGCCATGGGCGACAGGGCGACGGCCGCTACTGCGGAGCAGCCGGAGAAGGCGGGCGGGGGGAAGCGACTGGAGCCGATCCGGGTGCTGATCGCCGACGACCATGCGCTGTTCCGGCGTGGCCTGGAGATGGTCCTCGAGGAGGAGGACGACATCGATCTTGTTGGCCAGGCCAGCGACGGCACGGAGGCGGTCTCCGTGGCCGGCGAGTCGCTCCCCGATATCGTGCTCATGGACATCCGGATGCCCAAGATCAGCGGGATCGAGGCCTGCCGGACGATCAAGGAGGTCGCGCCGAGCGCGAAGATCGTGATGCTGACGATCAGCGACGAGGAGGAAGACCTGTTCGAGGCCATCAGGGCGGGTGCCAGCGGTTACCTGTTGAAGGACATACCACTGGACGAGGTGGCCGAGGCGGTCAGGTCGGTGCACGGCGGCCAGTCCTTGATCAACCCGTCGATGGCAGGCAAGCTCCTGTCCGAATTCGCCACGCTAGCCAAGCGCGACGCCGAGGAGGAACGAGTCCAGCACGTCGCCGCGCCCAAGCTCACCGACCGGGAGATGGAGGTGCTCAAGCTCGTTGCCCGCGGCATGAACAACCGTGACATCGCCAAGGAGCTGTTCATCTCGGAGAACACGGTGAAGAACCACGTCCGGAACATCCTGGAGAAATTGCAGATTCACTCCCGGATGGAAGCCGTCATGATCGCCGTCAGGCAAAAGCTCATCGAGTTCAGCTGACCCAGCCCCCGGTACCGGCTGCCGCATGAGTCCGCCCGGTTAGCGCCCGTATGTAGGGCCGACGTCAGCAGGATCTGCCCCGCCAGCCCTCCGGAGGATCGCCTGCGGGCGGCTCGCGGCGGCGATCACTCCCGGAACTGACTCAGTCCGGCCATGCGCGTCCGCGCGCCGGGCTGGTGCTGGCTGCCGGGCTGGTGCTAGCGGGCGTGCGGGCCGCCGGGGCTGGTGCTGGCCGGGCGTGTGCGGGCCGGGCCGGGCTGGTGCTGGCCGGCCTGTCCGAGGCCGCCCGGGCCGGCGCCGCCGAGGCCAGCAGCCCTGCCGAGACGCCCAGCGAACAGGCTGCGACCAGCAGCGCGCAGGCCACGGTGCTCAGGCGCCGGCCGGGGCGCGGCATAAGCCACTCCCGCGCTGCGCCGGCCAGGTAGCTCCAGGCCACCGAGCCCACCGAGGTCCCGTCCCTGATGAGCAGCGCGGCCAAGTCGGCGGCCTCGTCGCCGTGCCGCCGCCGCCAGCGAGCCGGGTAACACCGCAGCACGGTCTCGACCAGCCGGGCTGCCCGGGCGCCATCCATCAGATGCCGCCCAGCTGAAGCCGCAACCGCCCGGCCGCGCTGACTCGCTCGAGCGAATCGAGGTGCACGCGAAGCGCCGCCGCCCCCGGCGCAGTGATGCGGTAGGGATGGCGTCGTTCGTTGGCGGGCAGCGGGTCGATCAGGCCGAGCCGCTCAAGGCGGTCCAGCGCGCCATAAAGCGTGCCCGGCCCGAGCTCGACGCCGGCGAGCTCCTTGATGTCCTGGATCAGCGCATAGCCGTGCTTAGGGCCGTCGGCGAGGCTGATCAGGATCAGCACCGACGCCTCACCAACCCGGCGCAGCATGTCCGGGCCGGCCCCGGCATCCCGCTTGCTCACGGCCATCCGCCCTCCTCATACGTCGGCTAGTATATCAGTCAACGTAGTAGTCGCGCCAGGACTGCCCAGGCACCAGCCTGGGGCGGGAACCGGGTTGCTACCGGAGGGTGACGACGACCTTCGCGGCCGAGACACCCTTGAGCTGGATGTCCATCGCCAGCTGGAAGTCTTCCACGCCGTGGCCGACGACGGAGGGCTTGGGCGCGGCGACGTAGCGACCGTCGGCCAGGCGTCCGGGAGGAAGTCGCGATAGGTCGCCGAGGCGACCTCGTTTGCCTTCAACGTCGTGCCGAAGATGTACTTGCTGCAGATCCCGCGGGAGCGTGCCTTGACCTGCAGCGCTGCGTTGGAGCTGACGAGCCGCACGATCAGCCGCAGGAGCTCGGACCGGCTGCGGTGGCCGTCTGCGAGGCCGTCGAAGGAGACCGCCGGGCTGCCCAGGGCCACGAACCTATGGCCCCGAACTCTCCCCAGTACAACGACTTTGTCCGTCTCCGCCGACGAATCATCGCTTCCTCACCTGAGCTGCAAGAACGCGCCCTGATCAACTGGCTCGACGACAGCACCGCGGACTTCGGCACCCTCATGCAGCGATCACTCGCCGACCTGCGCCAGGCGGCGGGGGCCACGCCGAGCACAGGTAACGAGCGGGAAACCGGCTCAGCCCGCGGGCCTTGCTCAGCCTGCGGGCCTGGCTCAGCCCCGGGCTAGGGCAGCGGCCAGGCGGGGGGCGTGAGCGGCGGGCTCGACCTGCTCGAGGCGGACGTCGTCGCAGCCGACCCAGCTGGCCGCCTCCCGCAGCGCCTGGGCCATCGGCTCGGCGGCCGAGGCCCGGTCCAGCGAGACCTTGCGCGCGATCAGGGTCGTGCCTTCCCTGGCCGGATCAACCCGGCCCGCCAGGCGTCCGCCGGCCAGCAGCGGCATGGTGAAGTAGCCGTGGACCCGCTTGTGTTTCGGCACGTACGCCTCGAGGCTGTGCTCGAAGCCGAACATCTGCCTGGTCCGCTTGCGATCCCAGATCAGCGAGTCGAACGGCGAAAGCAGGGTGACCCGGTTCCGGCCGCGGGGCGCGGCGGCGGCCTGCGCCAGCGCCACTGGATCGGCCCAGCCCGACGTGGGCGGCCGGGCCGGGTCGGGGCTCGCGATCGCGACCTGGGTCAGTCCCGCCGCCCGCGCGGCGTCGGGGACGAGCCGGGTGTGCTGAAACTTCTCACTGGTCAGATGGTTCAGCCGGTGGTATTCGACCAAGTCCGCCTGGGTGACCACCCCGAGGGCCCGGGCGGTGACCCCGGCCAGGTAGGCGATGCACTCCAGGTCGGACGGCTCCGCGTTCAGCAGTTCGCTGGGCAGCACCCGCTCGGGCAGGTCGTAGACCCGCCGCCAGCCGGTCCGCCGGGCGCAGATGACATCTCCGGTGTCCAGCAGCCACTCCACCGCGATCTTGACGTCTGACCAGTCCCACCACGGTCCGCCCGCCTTGGCCCCGCCCAGCTGGGTGGCGGTCAGCGGGCCCTCCGCGCGCAGCCGGGCCAGGACCTTGGCGCACGTTTCTGCGTGGCTCTGGTGCCACCGGATTCCCCGGGCCCGGAACGCGCGCCGCCGGAAGGCGAAGTACGGCCACTGCTCGACCGGCAGCACGCAGGCCGCGTGCGCCCAGTACTCGAAGGCGGACGGCTTGGCGGCGTCCCAGTACGCCTGCTCGATCCGCGGCCGGGAGACCGCGCCCAGCCGCGCGTAGGCGACGAGCTCGTGCGAGCGGGCCAGCACGCTGATCGTGTCGAGCTGGACGGCGCCGACCCGCCGGAGCATGGCGGGCACGCCGCCGCGCCGTGACGGCGCACCGACGAGCCCCTGCGCGCTCAGCGTCATCCGGCGGACCTCATCCGGGGTGATCGTCACCTCAGCCGCAGGTCCGTTCATGCCCGACATCGTAACCGGCGGCTACGACATTCTCCCCGGCCGGCTGCTCGGTGGAGGGGCCGGGAAACCCAGGTCCGTTCGGAAAAAATGCCTATCAGTACCAGTCGTCGAAGATGCGGGTGAAGGTGGCGATGATGCCGCCGACGGCCACGATCCCGGCGCCGACCCAGATAAGCCACCAGATCGGGTGCGGGATCATCGCGGCGCCGCCGACGATGAACCCGATGATGATGACCGTGACGGCTATCCACGAGGAGCGCCGCCCATGGAACTCTTCGTGCGTATGCTCCGGCCCGGGCTGCACGCCGATTTCAGCGTCAAGCCCGGTCTCCCCGGTGTCTCCCGTGTCCTGCACGGTTCCGGATGACGCCTGCTCGGCCACTGCTGGCTCCTCTCCTCGTGAACGCTCCTATTATTCTCCGGGAAGTGCGAGACTGATCACCAGCCGGCCCCCGAAGCCGCCGTCCGCTGACCATGCCGGTCCGGTTGCGACTCGGTTTGGTGTCTGGACTCGCCTACCATGGCATGTTGGGGCGGTGAGCGTGAGCCGGTTACGGTCACCGGCCATGATGAGGTCAGACGATCCGCGAGGAGCGCGACGAGAAGTGCCACCCATCATTGATAGCGTCCTTCGCGCCGGCGAAGGCAGGCTCCTCCGCAAGCTCAAGCGGATCAGCGAGCAGATCAACTCCATTGAAGACGACTTCGTCAAGATGAGTGACGCCGAGCTGCGCGCCATGACCGACGAGTTCCGCCAGCGGTACGCCGACGGGGAAACGCTGGACGACCTGCTTCCCGAGGCGTTCGCCACCGTGCGCGAGGCGGCCAAGCGCACCCTAGGCCAGCGCGCCTTCGACGTCCAGCTGATGGGTTGCGCCGCGCTGCACCTGGGCAACATCGCCGAGATGAGGACCGGTGAAGGCAAGACGCTCACCGGCGTCTTCCCGGCTTACCTCAACGCGATCTCGGGCGACGGCGTGCATGTGGTCACGACGAACGACTACCTGGCCAAGCGCGACTCCGAATGGATGGGGCGGGTCCACCACTTCCTCGGGCTCCAGGTCGGCGTGATCCTGGGGGACATGGAGCCGGCCGAGCGCCGCAGGCAGTACGCCGCCGACATCACCTACGGCACCAACAACGAGTTCGGCTTCGACTACCTGCGCGACAACATGGCCTGGTCGCTCGAAGACTGCGTGCAGCGCGGTCACCACTACGCGATCGTCGACGAAGTGGACTCCATCCTCATCGACGAGGCCAGGACGCCGCTGATCATCAGCGGGCCGGCCGAGCAGAGCCCGCGCTGGTACACCGAGTTCGCCAAGATCGCGCCCCGGCTGCGGCGCGGCGAGGACGGCGAAGGTGACTACGAGGTCGACGAGAAGAAGAAGACCATCGGGATCATGGAATCGGGCGTGGAGAAGGTCGAGGACTGGCTCGGCATCGACAACCTCTACGACCCGGTCAACACCCCCCTGGTCAGCTTCCTGAACAACTCCATCAAGGCCAAGGAGCTGTACAAGAAGGACAAGGACTACGTCGTGATGAACGGCGAGATCCTGATCGTGGACGAGTTCACCGGCCGTATCCTGCACGGCCGGCGCTACAACGAGGGCATGCACCAGGCCATCGAGGCCAAGGAGAGCGTGGCGATCAAGGACGAGAACCAGACGCTCGCCACGATCACCCTGCAGAACTACTTCCGGCTGTACGACAAGCTGGCCGGCATGACCGGCACGGCCACGACCGAGGCCAACGAGTTCCACCAGATCTACAAGCTCGGCGTCGTTCCGATCCCGACCAACAAGCCGATGGTCCGCGACGACCAGGCCGACGTCATCTACCAGACGGCGCAGGCCAAGTTCGAGGCGTGCGTCGAGGACATCTTCGAATGCCACCAGGCCGGCCAGCCGGTCCTGGTCGGCACGACCAGCGTGGAGAAATCCGAGCTCCTGTCCCGGATGCTCAAGCGGCGCGGCGTCCCGCACGAGGTACTGAACGCCAAGCACCACGAGCGCGAGGCCACGATCGTCGCCCAGGCCGGGCGGAGCGGTGCCGTCACGGTGGCCACCAACATGGCCGGCCGCGGTACCGACATCATGCTCGGCGGTAACCCCGAGTTCATCGCCGACGCTGAGCTGCGCCAGCGCGGGCTGTCCCCGGCCGAGACGCCGGAAGACTACGAGGCGGCCTGGCCGGAAGCGGTGGCCAAGGCCAAGCGCGACGTGGCCACCGAGCACGAGGAAGTCGTCGCGGCGGGCGGCCTGTACGTGCTGGGCACCGAGCGGCACGAGTCGCGGCGTATCGACAACCAGCTGCGGGGCCGGTCCGGCCGTCAGGGCGACCCGGGTAAGAGCCGCTTCTACCTGTCGCTGGAAGACGACCTGATGCGGATGTTCAACTCCGAACGGGTCGCCGCGATCATGGAACGGCTGAGCATCCCGCCGGACGTCCCGGTCGAGTCCAAGGTCGTGACCCGCGCCATCAGGTCCGCGCAGACCCAGGTCGAGCAGCAGAACTTCGAGATCCGCAAGGACGTGCTCAAGTACGACGACGTGCTCAACCGGCAGCGCCAGGTCATCTACGGCGAGCGCCGCAAGGTGCTCGAGGGCGCCGACCTGCACGAGCAGATCCGCGAGATGGTCGACGAGGTGGCCGCCGGGTACGTGGCGGGCGAGACCTCCGATGGCTATCCCGAAGAGTGGGACCTGGACAAGCTGTGGCGCGCCTTCCGGCAGCTCTACCCGGTCGGCGTCACCATTGACCAGGTCGTCGACGAAGCGGGCGGCGAGCGGGCCGGGCTGACCACGGAGTTCATCACCGAGACGATCATCGCCGACGCGCAGGCCGCGTACGAGCGGCGTGAGCAAGAGTTCGGTTCGGAGGTCATGCGGGAGGTCGAGCGCCGGGTGGTGCTGTCCGTCCTGGACCGCAAGTGGCGCGAGCATCTGTACGAGATGGACTACCTGCGTGAGGGCATCGGCCTGCGCGGTTACGGTCAGCGCGACCCGCTGATCGAGTATCAGCGCGAAGGTTACGACATGTTCGGCGCCATGATGGAAGGGATCAAGGAAGAGTCCGTCGGCAACCTGTTCAACCTGCAGGTCCAGATCCAGGAAAACCCCATCGTCGAGGAGGGTGAGGCACCCGGGTCGCTCGGTACGGCTGCTCCGGGGGGGCCCGCCGTGGCGGCGTCCGCCCAGGCGACACCCGCGGTTGCTCCGGCGGCGCCCGCTGCGCCCGCTCCGGCCACCCCGGCTCAGGCCGGGAGCCCGGCGCGCCGGCCCCAGGTCCCGGCCCAGGGTACTGTCGGGGCTGCGGAAGCCAGGGCGACTCAGGGCGGCGGGACCAGGGCCAAGCGGGACGGCCGGACCAGCAACGCGTCCGCCCCGGCCAAGCGGGACGGCCGGACGGGCGGCGCGCACGCCAGGCCCGCCGGGGCCCCGGCGACTCCGCCCGCACCGATACCGGCCGGGCTCGCGCCGCGCCGCCCGCAGCGCCTGCAGTACTCCGCGCCGTCGGTGGACGGCGGAACGCACGTGGAAACCTCCCAGGGCCCGGGCCCGGAAGACGACTTCGCCCGGGTCGGGCGCAACGACCCGTGCCCGTGCGGTTCCGGCCGGAAGTACAAGCGCTGCCACGGTGACCCCCGGATGCGCCCCGACGCCTAACGCTCCGCCGTCCCACCCGTGCCATCCCTCCGGGCTCTCCCAGTTCGTGGGAAGATGCTGACGTGCGGACGCATGTTGCCTTGCTGCGTGGTATCAACGTCGGCGGACGTAACCGGGTGGCAATGGCGGACCTACGGCAGATCGTGGTCTCTGTTGGCCACGCCGATGAAGCCACCTACATCCAGAGCGGGAACGTCGTCTTCACCACCAGCGAAACGGACACCATCAAGCTCGCTGAGGCCCTGGAGCGTGAGATCGCCTGCCGTCTCGACGTCAAGCCCGGCGTCGTCGTGCTGTCTCGCGACGAGCTCGCCGGGGTGATCGCCGGTAACCCGTACCCGCAGGTAGATGATCCTCGCTGCCTGCACGCGGTGTTCCGGCGCGAGGATCTGAGTCCGGCTGAGCTTGCCGCCGTCGCCGTCGCTCAGCAGCGGGCCGGTGACAAGGGAAGCCCGGACGAAGCCACCGTGGTGGGGCGTACCTTGTTCCTGCGTACCCCGGATGGCCTCGGCCGCAGCGAGTTGGCCGTGCAGCTAGGCCGGTCCAGCGCCGCCACGGGAACCGGCCTGCCCGGGACCGCCCGCAATTGGACGACGGTAACGAAGCTCCTGGCCCTGCTCGACGCATAATCGCTCTCACGCTAAGCGAGGACGCCTGGGCTGCTTCTGCCTAGCCCGCTTCTAGCTCAGCCCCGCTTCTAGCTCAGCCCCGCTTCTAGCTCGGTGCACAGCCAGCGCGCCGGGCGGCCGGGCCGACCCGGTGCCGCGGGTCGCGGCGGCAGGTGCTCGCAGCGCATGGCCAGGGCCCGGGCTCGCGGCCCGAAGCTGACGACCACCGTCATCTCTACCGCGTGCACGGCCGGCCGTGACATCATGATCCGCCGGATCCGGGGCCGCTGGCCCGGGGCCACCAGCGCGGTAAGGAAAGCGATCTGCTGCCGCACCCGTTCGGTGCTGCAGGGCACGATCTGCCTGGGCGACCGGGTCCCACCCAGGATCTCGACCACCACCTGGGCGAATTGTCGCGGCCACCCGGAGGTCGCGGCTACGGCTGAGCTCGCCGCGGGCGCCGCCGATGAGTTCGCGGCGGGCGTCGCCGATTCTGAGCCGGGCGCGGCCGTCCTACCCGGGCTGACGGGTTCCGGACCCCGGTCCATGCTCGTGCTGCGCGCTCCACCGGGTTCCGGCGGCTGCCCGTTGTTGCGCGGTTCCGCTCCGGCCAGATCGCGGCGCTCTGGGCAGGCGGCGCCGTGAGCTTCGCAGTCGTAGGGAGGCGCGGCATCGGGCACGGTGACTAGGCGCAGCCCCGGCAGGTACGGTGCGACGGTCGTCCCGGGTGGTGCGGCCGTCCCGGGTGGTGCGGGTGGTGCGGCCGTCCCGGGTGGTGCGGGTGGTGCGGGTGCGGGCCGCAGGTCGGGTGGAAGGGTCCTTGACGGCATGGTGCTGACTCCCGGATCCGGAGAATGCGACATGGCCGCGAACGCCTTTGGCGGCCGTATTCGCACCAGGCTCCGGCTGGGTTCTTTTCTACCTCAAGCCACCGACATTTTGCCGATCTGCCCGTATCCTGCCTGGCACCTAGGTTTCATGTGCCCGATGAGCGGCGTTTCCCCGGTCGGTGAATATACGTTTACAATTCTTACCGTGATTGATAGCAAGGATATTCGTGGTGTTATCACGGACTGGGCCGGTGTGCTGACCACCCCGATCCTGGCCACGGTGCAGGCCTGGATACAGGCCGACGATATCGACTGGGCCAGCTACCGGACGGTTATGCGGGCCTGGGTTTACGACGCGTACCGCCAGGACGGCAGTCGTAACCCGATCCACGCGCTTGAGCGCGGCGAATGCTCGGGCGCTGAGTTCGAGCGGATGCTTGCCGCCGAACTGCTGCGCATCGACGGCGGCCCCGTTCTGGCCGAGGGCTTGCTGCGGCGGATGTTCGCGGCGAGCCTGCCGGTCCCGGCGATGTACGACACGATCCGCGCGCTGCGCGGGGCTGGCTTCGGCACCGCGCTGCTGTCGAACTCCTGGGGGTGCGATGAGTACCCGCGGGCGGATTTCCCCGCGCTGTTCGACGCCGTGGTGATTTCTGCCGAGGTCGGCATGCGCAAACCAGAGGAAGGTATCTTCCGTTACGCGGCCGGGACGCTGGGCCTGGAGCCGGCCGAATGCGTCTTCATCGACGACATCGAGGCGAACGTCAACGCGGCCACCGCGTGTGGCATGACAGCACTGGTGCACACCGACGCCGCCGCGACGGCAGCGGCGTTGCAAGACCTGCTGGGCGTGCCGCTCACCTGGAGTCGGCCGGCCAACTTGGTGCCGTAGGCGGCCTCACGCCGGCCTACCTCACGCCGGCCTGGCTCACGCGGGCCTGGCTCACGCGGGCTTTGGCTCACACCCGCAACTCCATGCGGTCAAGACCGGCGCCGGGCTAGCCTTGGCCGGTGCCGGATTATCCGCATCCGTCCAGCGCGGGGCGGTCGGCCAACATGCGGGCCAACCGCCGGACGGACACCAAACCTGAGCTGGCGCTGCGCCACGCGCTACACCGGCTCGGCTACCGGTATCGCAAGGATTACCGGCTCGACCTGGACAGCGGGCGGCGGGTCCGGCCGGACATCGCCTTCACCGCCCGGAAGGTCGCCGTCTTCGTGGACGGCTGTTTCTGGCATGCCTGCCCGGACCACGGGTCCAAGCCCAAGGCGAACGAGTGGTACTGGAGCCCGAAGCTGGTCAAGAACGTCGAGCGCGACCGGATGAACGACGCCGCACTGATCCTGGCGGGCTGGACCGTGGTGCGGCTCTGGGAACACGTGCCGCTGGACGACGCCATCGTCACCGTGGTGGAGGCGCTGGCCGCCAGCCGCAAGGTCGGTCCGCCCCCCGACTCGGACCCCCCTGATAGCCCGGTATCTCTGGATGGCCCGGTGCTCCCGGATGGCCCAGACGTCCCGTAGGTCCGGAGCCTTTCCGGTGCCATCGGGCTCCCAGACTCCGCCTCCAATCGGCCGGCTCAATGAGTTGACGCCCGGAACCGGGGGCGGCGTGGCAGACTCTGGAGCACCATGCGCGTGTTCTTGCCTTCGACCTTGCCCGCTCTAGCCGCGGTCCTGAAAGCCGGCCAGCTCGGCCCGGGAGCCCGATCAGGTCAGTCCGGCCTTGACGGCCTTGACGGCCGGGACAGCCGGGACAGCCGGGACAGCCTAGATAGCCGGGACAGCCGGGACAGCCTGGCCGACCTCGGTCCGGCCGTCGGCTTCGCGGTCACGCCCTCGCTGCGCGAGGCGTACGCGAGCGGTGATGAGGAGGAGCTCGAGTACAGCGCGCTGACCGAGGCGGCCCGCGCATCGCTACGGCTGCTTGCGGCCGATCCGGCGGCGCCACTCCGGCGGGTCGTGCTGGCGGTCGAGCTCCCGGCGGAACAGGTGCGGTGGGATCCCCGGGACCAGGAGCCGGCCCGGGTCCTGGTCGGCGCGCCGGTCCCGCTCGCGCGCCTGGAATCGGCACTGGTCGACGCACCCGAGGCGGCGCCCGATGTGCGCGACGCGGTCGAGGCGCTGCCGGCCGCGGACGCGGGGGATGACGACGCCAAGTTCGCCGTGGACGGGGCCGAAGGCCATGAGCTCGGCTGGTACGCCGCCCAGGAGCTGCCCTACCTGGCGGAATGACCCGGCGTGCGGGTTCGTGCGACGATACGGGTATCCGCAACCCGACAACTACTCGCACCTGACATCTACTCGCACCCGACAAGTACCCGCAACCCGCCAACGAACGCCAGGAGCGATCGTGATGGACGCCGTCTCTAGGACCCCCGTGCCGACGAACGAGCCGGTCAGGCAGTACCAGCCAGGCAGCCACGAGCGAGCCGTGCTGGAAAGCAAGATCAAGGAGCTCGCCGGGCAACGAGCCGAACTCACCATGACCATCGGCGGCCAGCAGCGGATGGCGTCCGGCCAGCTGATTGACGTGGTGCAGCCGCACAACAAGGCTCATGTGCTCGGTCAGCTGGGCAACGCCACCGACGTGGACGTGGCCTCCGCGATTTACGCGGCCAAGCAGGCGGCGCCGCGCTGGCGGTCGCTCAGCTTCGACGACCGGGCCGCGATCTTCCTCAAGGCGGCCGAACTGCTTGCCGGACCCTGGCGGGCCACCTTGAACGCCTCGACCATGCTCGGCCAGTCCAAGTCGCCGTTCCAGGCCGAGATCGACGCCGCCTGCGAGCTGATCGACTTCTGGCGTTATAACGTGCAGTTCGCCCGGCGCATGCTCAGCGAGCAGCCAGAGTCGGCGCCCGGGGCGTGGAACCGGATGGAGTACCGCCCGCTCGAGGGATTCGTGCTGGCGATCACGCCGTTCAACTTCACCTCGATCGCGGGTAACCTGCCGACGACCCCGGCGCTGCTCGGGAACGTGGTGGTATGGAAGCCGTCGCCGACCCAGCAGTTGTCGGCGCACTACATCATGCGGCTGCTCGAGGCGGCCGGGCTGCCGGCCGGCGTGATCAACCTAGTGACCGGCGACGGGCAGGCCGTATCCCGGGTCGCGTTGACCCACCCCGACCTGGCCGGCATCCACTTCACCGGCTCGACAGCGACGTTCCAGCACCTGTGGCGGACCGTCGGCGAGAACATCGCCAGGTACCGGAACTACCCGCGGCTGGTGGGGGAGACCGGCGGCAAGGACTTCGTCATCGTGCATCCCTCGGCCGACCCCGCCGCCCTCGCGCCCACGCTGATCCGCGGCGCGTTCGAGTACCAGGGGCAGAAATGCTCCGCGGCGTCCCGCGCCTATGTCCCCGAATCGATCTGGAGCCAGACCCGCGACGACCTCATCGCCCAGGTGGAATCGCTGACGATGGGCGACGTGACGGCCGACCTGTCGCTGTTCATGGGGGCCGTCATCGACGCCCGGGCGTTCGCTAAGCACGCCGCCGCGGTGGAGCGGGCCAGGCACACCGCCTCGATCAACGTGCTGGCCGGTGGCGCCACCGACGACGCGGAGGGGTTCTTCGTGCGGCCCACGGTGCTGGCCGGCTCCGACCCCGCCGACGAGATCTTCACCACCGAGTACTTCGGCCCCATCCTCGCCGTGCACGTCTACCCGGATGACACCTACGCCCAGATGCTCGCCCAGGCCGCGGACGCCACGCCGTACGCCCTGACGGGAGCGATCATGGCGACCGACCGCCAGGCCATCGCCGAGGCCGCGGACGTGCTCAGGTACTCGGCCGGCAACTTCTATATCAACGACAAGCCGACCGGCGCGGTGGTCGGCCAGCAGCCGTTCGGCGGCGCGCGGTCCAGCGGCACCGATGACAAGGCCGGCTCGATCTTCAACCTGACCCGGTGGGTGTCCGCCCGCGCGATCAAGGAGCTCTTCGTGCCCCCGACCGACTATCGCTACCCGCACATGGGTTGACCTCCACTTCACCTTTCGTGCTCTAGTCAGCCGGCTCTAGGCTGCGGGCTATGTCATGGGGACTCGCGGCGAACTGGCTGGCGGTGATCGGCCTGCTCTTGCTTACCTTCGGTACCGGGGTGCAGGCCTGGGCCAATCTGGCCGAGTTCAAGAGCATAAAGAAGGCCGTCTCGACCGCCACGTTCAAAACGCTGGCCGAGGCGGTCGCCGAGGCCGACCTGACCGGCGGCCTGGGTTTCTTCTTCTTGCGGCCGCGCAAGCTGGCTCAGCTGGCTGCGAGGGATCCCGGCGAAGCGGTTGAGCTCGCCCGGTTTCTCCGGCTGGCGGAAGTCTGGGGCATCCTCATGGTCGGCTCAGGACTCGCGCTGGCCGCGGCCGTCATCCAGCTGGTCCTCGCCTGGCCGTGACCGACTTTCCCGAACCTCAGCGGAGGCACCCCCGGAAGCCGCCTTAAATGTCAGGGGTCAGCGCCACTATGGGGAGAGGAAGAAAGCTTAGGTAAGGAACGCTCATGGCAGCAGGCGATACCCAGATGACGATTACAGGCAACCTCGTCGACGATCCCGAGCTCCGGTTTACCCCGGCCGGGCAGCCCGTCGCGAAGTTCCGGGTCGCGTCCACCCCCCGGTACCTCGACAAGAACACCAACGAGTGGAAGGACGGCGACAGCCTGTTCCTGACCTGCAACGTGTGGCGGCAGGCGGCGGAGAACGTCGCGGAGAGCCTGACCCGCGGGATGCGGGTGATTGTCTCGGGCCGGCTGCGGCAGCGCTCGTATGAGACCAAGGAGGGCGAGAAGCGCACGGTGTATGAGATCGAGGTCGACGACGTCGGTCCCTCGCTGCGCAACGCGTCCGCCAAGGTGAACAAGGTGGTCAGGTCCGGCGCCGGGGACGGTCCCGGGGGTTCCGGGGGTTCTGGGGCCGGCGGCTTCGGCGGCGGCCAGCGTGGTCCCGGGGGTTCCGGCGCCGGCAGGCCGGCCGGCGGACCGGGCAATTCCGGCGGACCGGGTAACTCCGGCGGCGGGGAAACCGACCCGTGGGCGGCCGACAACCCCGGCGGCTTCTCCGACGAGCCCCCGTTCTGACTTCTGCCGAAGGCATCCCGACGAGCCCCTTTTCTGACGAGCCCCGGGCCAGCCCAGCCCACTCCCGCCGGTGCTGGTCGCGCCGGTTCCGCGCCCGACTGGACTAGCCTGGAGGGGAAAACCGGATTGCCCCATCGCAGCGGAGGATGTCATTCACCGGCTGGTTCTGTGGAACGTCGACCTGACCCTGGTCGACGTCATCAAAGTGACCCGGGCGGCTTACGTCGAGGCGTTCGCGGCGATAACCGGGCGGCCGCTCGTCAAGCTGCCGCAGATGGCGGGCCGGTCCGAGTCGGAGATTTTTTTCGACGCGCTCGCCCTGAACGGTGCCGACGTGAGCGCAGGCGGTACCGCGGAAAGCCTGCTTGAGCCGTTCAGCGCCGAACTCGCCGCCGCCTTGCAGGCCCGGCGTGACGACCTCGTCCGCGATGGGCAGTTGCTGCCCGGTGCGGCGCAGGCGCTGGCGGCGGTGGCCAAGCTCGACGGGGTGGTGCAGACCGTGCTGACCGGCAGCAGCAAGCCGAGCGCCATGCTGAAGCTGCGGGTTTTCGGCCTCGATGACTTCGTCGACTTCGATATCGGCGGCTACGGCTCCGAGGCCTACCCCAAGGGAACGCTGCTGCGCGTGACCAGGCTGCGGGCGGCGGACAAGCACGGCGTGAGCTTCGACGAGAACGCCACGGTGTACGTGGCCGACTCGCCGCGCGACGTGGACGCGGCGAAGATCGGCGGCGCCAGGTCGCTCGCGGTGGCCAGCGGCCGGGCCAGCGCGGCCGAACTGCGCGAGGCGGGCGCCGACGCGGTGCTGCCCGACCTCACCGACACGGCCGCGCTCACCGAGATGATCATGCGCCTGACCGGGCCTGGGTAGAGTGCGGGACTCCGGCCAGGTAAATCGTCATTTATCATGATCTTTACCACATCTGGGCTTGAAGGAGCGTTGCGGGCGTGCCGGGATGGCACGATGCTGAGAGCTATGGAAGCGCGTGAGGGTGATCTGCTGGGCCGCGGCTATGGCGCGGTGCTGTGGGAGCCAGACGATAAGACGGTTCGGAACGCCCGGGTGACCCGGTTCATGAGCTGGCTGGCCGGCGGCCGCGGGCCGCGGTTCGACGGTTATCAGGAGCTGTGGCGCTGGTCGGTGAGCGAGCCGTCCCGGTTCTGGGCCGCGATCTGGGACTATTTCGACGTCCTGGGCGAATGGGACCACGACCCAGCGTCGGTGCTGACCGGCGAGATGCCGGAGGTGAGCTGGTTTTCCGGGGCCACGCTCAATTACGCTCGTAACGCCCTGCGCACCGCCTGGACCGATCCGGACCGGCCCGCGATTATTTTTGATTCCGAACGGTCCCGGGCTGGAGTTCTCAGTTATGGTCAACTCGCGGCCGAGGTGGCGCGGGTGGCCCGCGGCCTGCGCTCGCTTGGTGTCGGCCGCGGCGACCGGGTGGCCGCGCTGCTGCCGAACGTACCTGAGGCGGTCATCGGCCTGCTGGCCACCGCGAGCCTCGGCGCGATCTGGTCGTCGTGCTCGCCCGACTTCGGCGCGAGCAGCGTGATCGACAGGTTCGCCCAGATCGAGCCGACCGTGCTCATCGGCTGTGACGGCTACGGCTACGCCGGCAAGGCGTTCTCCCGCACCGAGATGCTCCGCGACGTGGCCGCGGCCCTCCCCGGCCTGTCCGCCGTGGTCCTGGTAAACGTGGTTGACCAGGACGCTCTGCAGCTCTCCGGGCTGCCCCGGCTCACCGCCTGGGCGGACCTGGGCGAGATCGCGGACCCGAACGAGCCCGAGTTCGAGGAGGTGCCGTTCGCGCACCCGCTGTGGGTGGTGTACTCCTCGGGCACCACCGGGCTGCCCAAGCCGATCATGCACGGTCACGGCGGCGTGGTC
>JBEKKH010000023.1:0-27374 GCA_050010815.1 Streptosporangiaceae bacterium
GCTGTCGACCGGGCGCTCGGCGAGGGGGTAGCCACACCCGACCACATTTTCTACCTCTGCACCGGCGGCACCTGTCCGGCCACCGAGCCGGAGGAGGTCCCGGCCGGAGCGCGGCCCGACCCTGGTGTATCGGCGGAGCCGTGCGACGGTGACGGTGTCCGCGTGGTCGTCCTGGATAGTGGCTGGCTGCCCGACGCGGCCACGCAGCACGCCTGGCTGGCCGGCGTCAACGGCGAGGAAGAGAACCCGATGGGCGGCGACCCGTCCCGCATCCTGCCTTATGCCGGCCACGGCACCTTTGTGGCCGGTGTCGTGCGGACCATGGCCCCGAGGGCAGACGTGTGGGTGAGCAGGACGTTTAAGAAGGTGGGCGCAGGCTACGAGTCGGATCTGGTCAAGCAGGCATCCGACGCGCTCAAGGAGGGCGCGGAGATCATCTCGCTCGATTTCGGCAGCAACACCAGGAGCGACATCGCTTCGCTGGGTTTCGACATCGTGGGACAGCAGATGCGAAACTATCCAGGCGTCGCACTGGTGGCCGCGGCGGGGAACG
This sequence comes from Streptosporangiaceae bacterium, assembly GCA_050010815.1. GTDB lineage: Bacteria > Actinomycetota > Actinomycetes > Streptosporangiales > Streptosporangiaceae > Palsa-504. The sequence goes on from JBEKKH010000023.1 coordinate 554, forward strand.
ACTCGTCGAGGCGCCGGTTCTGGCCAGCGGCCTTCCCCTGGGCGGTGGGCGTGGGCGCTCTCAGCGCTAACTGGCGTAGCAGGGCGTACTTCAGCGACTACGGACCCTGGGTGGACGTCTTCGCGCCGGGTGAGGGGCTGGTCAACGCCTTTGCGACCGGCCCGTACCTGTGCACCGAGCCACCCCACGTTGGCGTATGGCGGAACTTCGACGGCCTGGCTCGCTGGAGCGGAACGTCCTTCTCCACGCCGATCGTCTCGGGACTCATCGCGGCGCGTATGTCAGCCACCGGCGAGAACGGCACTCAGGCCGCGGCGGCACTGCTGGCACGCGCTCGGGCTCAGGCCATGCCGGGCGTAGGACCCGTGATCTTCCCCGGTCAAGCTTGCGACAACTGGTATGACCACGGCCCGCACGACCACGGCCATGAGCGCTCAAGCCACTGCTGCCGCAGGTGATGTCGCGCTTCGCTCGGGCTTAGGCCGGGGAACTGACCGCGTGCCTGGCGGCGGATTCCAGGGCTGACGGGGACAGCCAGCCGTCGTGCGACCAGAGCACCTGGCCGGATGCGGAGACCAGGGTGAACCAGGGCTGATCTTGGACGCCGTAGCCATCGGCCACCCGGCCGGTGGTATCGAGCGCGACGGGATAACTCAGCGACGTGCCCAGCTTCTGCAGGTAGGAGCGGACAGTCTGGGCCGAGGGCTCGACCACGGTTTCGTCCACGGCGGTCAGCTGCGGCAGGCCGTCGCGCCGGGCCGCCGCGGCGTAGGCGTTGGCGCTGATGAGCTCGGATTTCAGGTCGGAGACCTCGGAAAGCCAGGTGGCGAAGAACATGACCAGGCGTGACTTCCCTGGCCCCAGGGCGACCGGGGCGCCCGCGCTCTGGGCGGACGGCAGCGTGAGATGGTCGGCTGGTCCCTGCCCGGAAATGGAAGCGAGCGACTGTTGGCTGGCGACGCGCGGATGACCGGGCAGCAGGCCCGCGATTTCGTCCGCGAGCACCTGGGCGGACTGGCCGATGCTCGAATAAGCCATCTGGGTCAGGTACAGCTTGCGTTCGCGGCCTTGCTGGTCGATCACGTACAAGGCGGGGGTGTGGTCGATCTGTCCCTGCTCGACCTGAACGGCGATGCCGTAGGCGCCCCAGGTCGCCTTCAGCTCCGGCAGCGACCCGGCGAGGAAGTCCCACTGGTTGACCATGCCGTGCGCCCGTGAGTACGCAAGCACGTCCGCCACGCTGGTGGCATCGGGATTGGCGTCCACGCCGAGCAGCTGCACCTTCTCCCCCGCGGCGCCGAGCAGCTGCTTGGCCTCCAGCATGCTCTGCGTGGTCAGCGGGCACACCGTGGTGCACTCGGAATCCTCGAACGACAGCATGACGACCTTGCCGCGGAACTGGCTCAGCGACATCGGCTGGCCGAACTGGTTCGTCAGCCGGAAATCCGGTGCCGAACGGTCACCGAGTGAGCTGCCGAGGTCGAGGTTGGGGTTGTTCATCGCGGCGGCGTTCGCCGACGTTGACTGAGAGCTCGCGGCCGATCCAGAGCTGGCCGACCCGGAGCTGGCGCCGCAGCCGGCCGCCCCGGCCAGCGTGCCTAGCGCAGCCACGGCAGAAAGCGCGACACGTACGCGGTACCTGTTCATCGCGCAGACAGCCTACTGCGGGTCATCTCCGACGATGACGTCGCCTCCGTGACCCCACGATACGTACCGGAAGGTCAGGTTGATCAGCGTCGAGACACGGTTGCGCCCGCCGAGCAGGTAGATCAGGTGCAGGGCGAACCAGGCCAGCCAGGCGATCGTGCCGCGCAACCGCAGGCCGCCGGCCAGCTGGACCACCGCGGACCTGCGTCCGATGGTGGCCATCGTGCCCTTGTCGTGGTATTTGAACGGCTCGGTTGCGGCCTTGCCCTCCAGCCGGACGATCTGCGCAGCGGCGTGCCGTCCCATCTGGATGGCGGGCTGGGCCAGCTGCGGCGTGGGATCGTCCGGGTTGACCGCGATGTCCCCCACGGCGAAGATCCTGTCCTGCCCCTGGACCCGCAGGTCGGATCCGACCACGATGCGCCCGTTCTTGCCTTGCGGCAGGCCCCAGTCCGCCACGTCCTTGGACGCGGCCACGCCGGCCGTCCACACGGTGATATCGCTGTCCAGGTCCTGACCATCGACGAGCAGCACCTGTTTCGCGGTGACCTCGCCGATACGGGTATCCAGCTTCACGTCGACACCGCGGTCGAGCAGCTGCGCCTTGGCGTAGTCGCGCAGCTTCTCGTCGAACGGCCCGAGCAGCGACGGCGCCATCTCGACCACCCGGACGTGCACCCGGGACGGATCGACGTCGGGGAACGTCGCGCCGAGCACGATGCCGCTCAACTCGGAGAGAGTGCCGGCCAGCTCCACGCCGGTGGCCCCGCCGCCGACCACGGTGACGGTGAGATCACCGCTGGCCTCGCTCAGCCGCTCAAAGCCGGCCATGAGGCAGTTCCGCAGCGCTACGGCATCAGTGCGGGTATACAGGCCGAAGGTGTTCTCGGCCGCCCCCTTGATGCCGTAATAGGAGGCCGACACCCCGGTGGCCAGGATGAGGTAGTCATACCCGAGCTCGCGGCCGTTGGTGAGCTTGACGACGCGAGTCGCCGGGTCGATCGCGGCCAGCTGACCGCGCCGGTAGGCCGCCCCGTACCGCCGCACGAAGCCGCCCGCCGGGTAGGCCACGTCGCCTGGGTTAAGCCCGGCCGTGGCCACCTGGTACAGCAGCGGCTGGAAGGTGCTGTACAGGTGGCGATCCAGCAAGGTCACCCGCATGCCCGCGCGGGTGAGCTTGCTGATGGCGGAAAGGCCGCCGAACCCCGCGCCGCAGATCACCACGTGCGGAGCGTTCGGATCAGCTTGCCGTTTTCTCGCGATCGTCCTCACCCCCAGAACCTCCGACCTTGACCATGATGTCCATGCCCTTGCCCCGCTTCTGCGATTGCGCGTACAACTCGTACGCCCGGCGGTCCTGCTCGGTATACGGTGGCGGCGCGATAGTGCGCGGCCACAGCCGGTAGGTAAGTACTACGTTAATCTCAACCGCGTACAGGGTCAGCTCCGCCTCTAGATACAGCCAGGCGATCAGGCCGAGCACCACGGCGAAGGTGCCGTACGCCGACGAGGCGTGGGCCAGTTGATGTGACACGAAATAAGTGCCGAAGTACTGCAGGACCTGCCAGATGACCGCGCCGACGACGGCGCCGAGCCGCAACTGCTTCCAGCCGATCTCCCCTGCGGTGCCGAGCCGGAAGGCGAGCCAGAAGAACCCGACGTTGAGTATCAGCGACACCGCGACGGCGGCGATGGACGCGCCGAAGCCGGGGAGCTTATGGCCGACTCCGCTGGCCAGCCCGGACAAGACCGTGGTGCCCATCAGGCCCAGGCCGATGACCAGGGGCAGCCCGGTCTCACTGAGCGGGTGGATGCTCCCGAGCTGCGGGCCGATCACCGGAAAGTGCCCCAGGGTGGAATCGAGTAGCCGGTGATGCAGCCCCGGGTTGTTCTTGAGCACGATGTCCAGGACGGTAAACAGCACGAGCAGCAGCGGGAAAATCGCGACGAAGGCGTAGTAGGCGATCAGGGCGGCGAGGTTACCCGCCTCGTCGTCACCGAATTTCTTCCACACCGCGACGGGTACCGCCAGCCAGGCGTGCCGCTGCTGAAGCTCATCCGCGGCCCGGATGGCCCTTTTTGCCAAGTTCATGGTCCCGGGAACTTACCCTGCTCAGGCGCATCCATCCCCAGGGTGACGCCCTTCGTTGGCGGTCAGGGCCACTACCTCAGGCGCGGGATAGGCGAGCGCGGCTGGCCTGGACCACGATGCACCGGATCCGCCGCCGAGCCCGGATCCACCACGCAAAATTCCGCGGACGCGGATCGGGTGGGGCAGCCGGGACGGGAGCGGCGCGCGGGGTGCAAAATGCCGTCGACTTCTTTGGGGTGGGCGGGCGCTACAGGTTGAGCGCGACCAGTTCGGGATGCAGGCATCCCTGACTGGCGTTGGCTGCGGCCGACGGGGTAATTCCGGGGCTCGGCGTCGAGGCGGCCGACGCGGATGTGCCTACTGAGGCCGATGCGCTTGGTGGGGTGGATGTGCCTGGCGGGGTGACCGGGGTGGTGGTCGACGTGGGTGTGGTGGGGGTGGGGGAGGGAACCGGCTGAGCCGGGGAGGTGGGTGCTAGCTCGGTACAGGCCGAGATCACCACCAGGTTGCTGGCCGGATCGGCGCTGCCGCCGATGCCGCTGAGATCGACGAAGTAGTGCGGCCAGGGCAGCCCGGCGGAAGCCAGCGTGACTCGCTGCGCCGTGATGTCATAGCCCCACGCATCCCCGTTCGTGCCCTGGTCGAGCCCGAGAGCCACGCCGCCCCTGACCACGTACACCCCGGCCGACCCGTCGACCGCAGAACCCGAGGCGGTCGATCTGATCCGGCCGGTCTGCGGGACCACGCCGATGAGGTTGTCACCCCTGGTGAGGTAGATCCGCTTCGCCTGGGGATCGACACCCTCGGGCACCGCGCCTGGGATCGTCCAGAGCGTGGCCCCGGTCGTGCCGCTATACGCGGTCACCCCGGCCGCCGAGGAGAACAGCACCACGCCGTCGTACGCGGCACTCAGCGTGCCGAGGAACGACAGGCTCTCCAGCGGCTGGACCAGGAGCTCCGTCCCGGTGGCCAGATTGATCTTGCGCAACGCGGTGACGGGTGCCGAGCCTGCGAACCCGCCGGCTGAATCCGCGACGTACAGGAAGTCGCCGTCGGCGCGCCACGCTTGCGCGGCCTGGCCGGTGGGCCGCTGCCAGCGGATGTGACCCGTGGCGTTGTCGTAACTGGTCACCGTGGCGACGCCGACGATGACGGTGTCCACCGGGCTGGCCGCGACGGCCCCGCCGAACGGAGCGGCTGAATACCGGCCCAGCTGGACCCCGGCCAGGTCAGAAAGGGCCACCTCGGTGCGCTTGGGTCCGCGGGCGGTGGACGGGTAGGAGACGCCCGCGGTGACCTCCCCCGGCCAGGCGCGCACGGACACGATGGCCGCACCAGCCGGGAAGCCGGTCAGCGTCGCTCGCCACCGCCGCGCACCGGTCCTCGCCGAGTACCCGGTCACGGTCAGGCCGGTGCCGACGGCGACCACCCCATCGCCGGCGGACACGTAGGCCAGACCGCCGGACGGGACCGTGCCGGACAGCCCAGGGAGCACGTCCCATGCTCCGGACAGCGGCGTGGTCCACCTGATCATGTTCGGCGTGGCCCCGGCCCGGCAGCCAGCGTGGCATGCTGACGCGGGCACGCTGGCCACGCCTAGCGACGGGTAGGGCACCAGGGCCACGCCAAGCAGGGCCGCCGCCAGCACACCGCGCCTCAGCCACGGGGAACTACCGGCCCGGCCCAGCCTGACCCGGCCGAGGATGTCACCCGCGGCGCTGCGGCGCACCCGGCCGAAGAGCCTGTGCGTGGCTCTCCAGCGGGTACGCCTGAGAACCTTACGTTTCGGCCGCTGCCTCACAACACCACCGTAGGAGAACATGGGCCGGCAAAAGCGCCCGATCGCCCCAAACGTGATCATGCGGCCCAGCCGAACTGGTCGTGCGGGCTACCCGATAACGTGGGATCAGGAAGAGAAACTCGTCCGCCTCGCCGAGGAGGTAACACGTGACTGACCGTGCTCCGCTGCCCTACGACTTCCATCCAGACGTGCCGCCGTTCGAGCTGCGCAGCGATGACGTCGCGGACGGCCAGATGTTGTCGGGCAACCACGTCTTCGACGGGTTCGGCATGACCGGGGCGAACATCTCCCCGTCGCTGTCCTGGTCTGGTTTCCCGGCCGAGACCAAGAGCTTCGCCGTGACCTGTTTCGACCCGGACGCGCCGACCGGTTCCGGGTTCTGGCACTGGGTCGTGCTCGGCATCCCCGCTTCGGTGACCGAACTCGAGACCGGCGCGGCCGGAACGGACGGCTCCGGCCTGCCCAAGGGCGCGTTCCACGTCCGCAACGACTACGGCGCCAAGGACTTCGGCGGCGCGGCCCCTCCAGCCGGGGATCCCCCGCACCGCTACGTGTTCGCGGTGCACGCGCTCGACGTGGAGGACCTGGACGTCAACGACGAGATCTCGCCCGCCGTGGCCGGATTCAACCTGCGCTTCCACACCATCGCCCGGGCCCTGCTGGTTCCCGTTTACGGCCACTGATCGCGAAGGACGCCGCAGCTGGCCGGGTTATAGCCGGGCAGGCCGGCCAGCTGGGCTAGCAGCCACCGCGAGGTCAGCACCTTCAGCAGGCCCTGAACCTCCCTCGACGCGACGTGCTTGGCCGGCAGGACCAGGTCGAACTGTTCGGAGGCCAGCGAAATGAAGTCCAGCCCGTACGCCAGCGCGGCGGGCTCGCTGGAGACCCCCGCGTCAGCCAGACCGCCGGCGATGGCCGCCGCCACCTGCAGGTGCCCGGCGGCCCGGCTGTCGTAGCCCTCCAGGTCGTCCGGGGTCAGGTGCAGGCGGGCGCATTCGGCGTCAAGCAGCGTGCGCGCCTGCGCGCCCGCTTCCCTGTTCACCAGGCGCAGCCCCCGGCGAGCCACATCGTCCAGGCCGCGCACCCGCGCTCCGGGCCGGACCACCAGGCCCTCGCGCCAGGCGGTGAACCCCACCACCTCAGCCCCGCCGGGAATCCCGGTCATCTCGCTGGCGTCTCGCTCGCCGCCGGGCTGGTGAACGCCCGCGGCATGCACGAGCCCGGCGGCCGCCAGCCGCAAGGCTTCACCGCTTCCGCACGGCCACCACGCGAACGCCACCGGCGGGTCGAGCAGGGCGAGCGGCGTCTCGAGCAGCGGCAGTGCCGGATCGCAGCCCGCCACCACCAGGGTGGGCCGCGGCGGCCCGATAGGCCGCACCTCGACCGTGGGCTGGCCGCCGCCTGACGCGCCGACGACCAGGCCGCCCGCCGCGCCGAAACCCACCCGGGCCGCGGTGTCCAGGTGCAGCGGCAGCGCGACGAAGGTATCGCCGACCGTGGCGAGGACGACCCTGGCCCCGTCGCCGCCGGCGGGCGCAACCGGTCTGGCCAGCACCGCATCGGCGGGATCACCCGGGCCGAACAGCTCCTCCACCGTCATGCCGAGCGCACCGGCCAGGGCCAGGGCGACTCGCAGTGAAGGATCAGAATGCCCGGACTCGACGGCGGACACGGCCTGCCTGGTGACGCCGGCTACCCCCGCGAGCTGCTGCTGAGACAGGCCGCGGGCCTGCCTGGCCAGCCGCAGCTGAGCCCCGTTTGTCTGGGCCCCGTTCGGGACCCGGCCTGTATCGCCGCCAGCCTCCGTCATGCCCGGCCTCCCGCCGTCTTGCCTGGTCCCCTGCACTACCTAAGTTCACTCTATGATCCGGGACATGAAGACGCAGATCATCGAAGTCCGCACCGGAAACCGGGAGACAATCAGGGATATCACCCACGACTGCGCAGAATTCGTCAGCACGGCCGCTGAGGGGGGCGACGGGCTGCTGCACATCTTCGTTCCGCACGCCACGGCCGGAATAGCGGTGATCGAACTCGGCGCGCGCAGCGACGATGACCTTCTAGCCGCTCTCGCAGAACTGCTGCCGGCCGACGATCGGTGGCGGCACGCCCACGGAGCCCGCGGGCACGGCCGGTCGCACGTTATGCCGGCTCTCATACCGCCGTACGCCACCATCCCCGTGATCGACGGGCGTCTCGCCCTCGGTACCTGGCAGTCCATTGCCCTGGTCGACCTTAACGTGGACAACCCGGATCGCCAGGTCCGGCTCTCGTTTCTCGGCTGATGCACGTCCTGGTCGAGGGTTCGGGCGGGAGGTTCGGCTGGCCGCAGCCGGGCTGCCGGTGCGCCTCGTGCCTGCGCTGTCGAACGGACGGGACTTCACGGAAACGGTCGACCGTAGTCATTGATGGACGGTTGCGCCTTGGGGGCGGCGGGGAGGGGCCAGGGGGCGGCGGGGAGGGCTATCGGGTCAGGGGCATCGACGGGGGGTGGGATGTGACCTCGGCCGGAGGGGAGCGGCTCCTTTATCCCGCCGGGCCGGGGGCGGTGCCTGATCCGCCAGCGGGGACGGCGCCATATGACGTGGCGTTCCTCGACATGCTGGGTGACCCGGCCCAGCTCGGGCGGCTGCGGGCGCGGGGGCTGGTCCGGGCGGACACGATCACCTTGGTGGCGTTCGCTGATCACCGGGTGCCGGCCTCGGGGGAACTCGAGCGGCGTGGCCGGCTCTGGCGGGTGGGCGTGCCGGCGGACGGGGACGCGATCACCACGGACCGTTCGGCCCAAGAGCATGGGGACGCAGGCGTCTGGCGAGCACCGTGGCGGGTGCTGGTGACGGGCGGGGCACGTTCGGGGAAATCGGAACGGGCCGAGCTGCGGCTGGCTGGCGAGCCCGATGTGACGTACGTGGCTACCGGAACCAGGCCGGACGGGACGGCCGACCCGGAGTGGGCGGCGCGGGTGGCGGCGCACCGGGCGCGGCGGCCCGGCTGGTGGCGGACCGTGGAGACCACCGACCTGGCCGGGGTGCTCGCATCCGCGCGCGGGGCGGTCCTCATCGACGGAATCGGCACCTGGCTGGCGGCGGTGCTTGACGAATGCGACGCGTGGGATTCCCGGCCGCGGGCGGGCGGAGCGGGCGGAGCGGGCGGAGCGGGCGGAGCGGGCGGGAAGGTGGCGGCTAGGCTCGCGGAGGTTGTCGCGGCGTGGCGGCAGACCGAGGGCTACGTGGTCGCGGTCAGCGACGAGGCGGGGATGGGGGTGGTGCCTGCCACCCCCGCCGGGCGGCTGTTCCGGGACGAACTAGGATGGCTGAACCGGGCTCTGGCCGCCGAGTCGGAGGAGGCCGAGCTGATCATTGCCGGGCGGGTGGTACCGCTAGGAATCTGGTGACGGGCGGTCGGCAGGCATATCATTTGGTAACAGTACGATGACAATTATGCCGTTATCGCGTGTTACACGGCCCTCCCGCAGCGATGTCTGCTTAGCCGGCTGGTCAGCCAAGCCTGCCGGCCGCTACCGTAGGAAGCCTGCGGCCGGACACGCCGACGTGGTGCCAGCCAACGACGCCGGGCTGCTGTCGCGCCACCGTCCGGACGCGGGTCCGCCGCCGGCGCTTATCCTGCGGGGGATTCCGGGGGGACGAGTTTGCGCCCTCCGGGCCAGATAGCGATGAGGTGATGACGACTATGGCGCGCGTGGTAGTCATTGGCGACCTGATGACGGACGCGGTCGCCCACGCGACGCTGCCGCTTGCCCGGGGCAGCGATACGCCTGCGAGCGTGACCATGCACGGCGGCGGCTCGGGGGCCAACATCGCGGCCTGGATGGCGGCCGACGGCGGCGACGTCGCGTTCGTGGGACGGCGCGGCGCGGACATCGCCGGGCGCAACCGCGACATGGAGCTGATGGGCTACGGCGTCGACGCCCGGCTGGTGATGGACCCGGAGCGCCCCACCGGCACCTGCGTGGTGATGGTCACCCACAAGGGCGAGCGCACGATGCTGTCTGACCCCGGCGCGAACGCCGCCCTGTCCCCCGACGACCTGCCGCACGACCTGTTCGTCCCCGGCGGGCACCTGCACGTTTCCGGGTACACGCTGCTGTCGGAGGGCGCGCGGGCGGCGGGCCTGGCCGCGATCGACTACGCCCGCCGGACCAACATGACCGCGTCGGTGGACGGGGCGTCCGCGGCGCCGCTCGAGCGGGCCGGGGCCGAGCCCTTCCTCGAGCTCTCCGCCGGGGCGGTGCTGCTGTTCGTCAACGCCGCCCAGGCCACCTTGCTCACCGGGCGGGACGACCCGGAGCAGGCCGCCCGGGTGCTGACCGCCTGGTACCCGCACGTGGCCGTCAAACTCGGCGCCGAGGGCGCGCTGTTCTACGCCAACGGCCGGCCCCCGGTGCGGGTCCCCGCGCCGCCCATCGAGCGGGTCATCGACGGCACCGGGGCCGGGGACGCCTTCATCGCCGGTTTCCTGCCCGCCTGGCTGGACAAGAAGCCGCCCGGCGAGGCGCTGGCCGGCGGCTGCCGGCTGGCCGCGCACGCGCTCAACCTCATCGGCGCCCGCCCCGTCCTGTAGAGTCCCGTGCCGTGACGCGCACGGGGTTTCTCGAGGGTCTCTTCTCACTCGCCGGCCGGGTGGCCGTGGTCACCGGCGGGAGTTCGGGGATCGGGGCCGGGATAGCGACGGCCCTGGCCGGGGCCGGGGCACGGGTGGTGCTGATCGCCCGGGACGAGCAGCGGCTGGCCGAAGCGGCGGCGAGACTGCGGGACGGCCCGGACGGCGGCGGGAGCGGGAGCGGGAGCGGCGGGACCGGGCAGGCGGCCTGGGTCAGCGCGGACCTGGCGGACCGGGCCGAGGTGGAGCGGGCGGCCGCGGCGGCGGCCGGGGCGTTCGGGCCGCCGGACATCCTGGTCAACTGCGCCGGGATCAACCTGCGGCCGCCGCTCGGCGACCTCACCGTGGCGGACTGGGACCTGACCATGGCGGTCAACCTGACCGCGCCGTTCCTGCTCGGGCAGCGGTTCGGGCCGCAGATGGCCGCGCGGGGCTGGGGCCGGATCGTCAACGTCACCTCGCAGCAGGCTCAGCGGGCGTTTCTGAACAGCGGCGGGTACGGGGCGTCCAAGGGCGGCCTCGCCGCGCTGACCCGGTCGCAGTCCGAGGCCTGGGCGCCGTCCGGGGTGTGCTGCAACTCGGTGTGCCCGGGGTTCGTCCCCACCCGGCTCAACGCGGCCGTGGCCGCCGACCCTGAGCGGATGGCCGCGATGCAAGCCCGGACGATGGTGGGGCGCAACGGGCAGCCCGCCGACTTCGCCGGGGTGGCGGTGTTCCTGGCGTCGGCAGCCAGCGACTACGTGACCGGGCAGACGCTGTACGTGGACGGCGGCTTTTCCGTGACGTAGCCGCTTTTCCGTGACGTAGCCGCGCCTGGCCCGGAAGGGGCGGCGGACACGGCAGAATGTTCGGTATGGCAGCAGCACGACGAGGCGGAACCACAGCGCCACCCGAGGACTTCGAAGAAAACATCGTCGACATCGACGTCGCGGAGGAAATGCGCGGCAGTTTCCTCGAGTACGCCTACAGCGTCATCTACCAGCGGGCGCTCCCGGACGCGCGGGACGGCCTGAAGCCGGTGCAGCGCCGGATCCTGTACCAGATGAACGAGATGGGCCTGCGCCCGGACCGGGCCCACGTCAAATGCGCCCGGGTGGTCGGCGAGGTGATGGGCCGGCTGCACCCGCACGGCGACACGGCCATCTACGACGCGCTGGCCCGGATGGCCCAGCCGTGGGCGATGCGGCTGCCGCTGGTCGACGGGCACGGGAACTTCGGCAGCATGGGCGGCGACGACCAGCCCGCGGCGATGCGGTACACCGAGGCCCGGCTGACCGCGGCCGCGATGGAGATGGTCGCCTCGATCGACGAGGACACCGTCGAGTTCATCCCGAACTACGACGGCAGCGAGACCCAGCCCGAGGTGCTGCCCGCCGGGATCCCCAACCTGCTGGTGAACGGGACCTCAGGCATCGCGGTCGGGATGGCCACCAACATGGCGCCGCACAACCTGACCGAGGTCATCGCCGCCGCCCGGCACCTGATCAAGAACCCCGACGCCTCGCTCGACGCCCTGATGCGCTTCGTCCCGGGTCCCGACCTGCCGACCGGCGGGCGCATTGTGGGGCTGGAGGGCGTCCGGGAGGCCTACGAGACCGGCCGGGGCATCTTCCGCACCCGGGCCACCACGACCATCGAGCAGATCACCCCCCGGCGCACCGGCATCGTGGTCACCGAGCTCCCCTACAGCATCGGCCCGGAAAAGGTCATGGCCCGGATCAAGGACCTGGTCCAGGCCAAGAAGCTCAACGGCATCGCCGACCTGAAAGATCTCACCGACCGGCACCGCGGGCTGCACCTGGTAATCGAGATCCGCAGCGGCTTCAACCCGGACGCCGTGCTGGCCGAGCTGTACCGGCTGACGCCGATGGAGGAAACCTTCGGCATCAACAACGTCGCCCTGGTCGACGGTCAGCCCCGGGTGCTCGGGCTGCGCGAGCTGCTCGAGATCTACGTCGCGCACCGGCTGGAGGTGACCAGGCGGCGGACCGAGTACCGGCGGCGCAAGCGCACCGAACGCCTGCACCTGGTCGACGGCCTGCTCATCGCGCTGCTCAACATCGACGAAGTGATCCAGGTCATCCGGACCAGCGACGACGCCGCCGCGGCCAAGCAGCGGCTGATCGAGATCTTCGAACTGTCCGAGATCCAGGCGCAGTACATCCTGGACACGCCGCTGCGCCGGCTGACCCGCTTCGACCGGCTCGAACTTGAGCAGGAGCAGGACACGCTGCGCGCCGAGATCGGCGCGCTGACGGAGATACTGGAGTCCGACGCGCTGCTGCGCGCGCTGGTCAGCGACGAGCTGGCGGAGGTGGCGAAGAAGTTCGGCACGCCGCGGCGGACGGTGCTGCTCGAGGGCGGCGGCGAGGCCCGGGCGGCCGCGGTCCCGCTCGAGGTGGCCGACGACCCGTGCGTGGTACTGATGTCGGCGACGGGGCTGATGGCCCGGGCCGCGGTCAGCCCCGGCTCGCCGAACGGGACAGCACCGAACGGGACTGCTCATCTTGCCGAACGGACGGTGCTTCCCCCGTGGGGTGTGCTGACTCGCTCGGCACAGGACGCGGTGACGGCGGCGGTCCGGGCCACAGTGCGGGGCACCATCGGGGTGGTGACGTCGGCGGGACGGCTGGTCAAGCTGAACGTGCTCGAGCTGCCCGCGCTGCCGCCAGGCGCCGGAACTGTCTCGCTGGCGGGCGGCATGACGGCCACCGAGTTCACCCAGCTGGCCGCCGGGGAAACGGTGGTCGGGCTGTGCGCGGTCGACCATCCGGGCGCGGGGGTCGCGCTGGGGACCGCCGAGGGCGTGGTCAAGCGGGTGCTGCCGGATTACCCGCAGGCCCGCGAGGAGTTCGAGCTGATCACGCTGAAGGATGGCGACCGGGTGGTGGGCGCGGTCCAGCTGGACGGAGAGTCAGCCGAGCTGGTCTTCATCACCTCGGACGCGCAGCTGCTGCACTTCGCCGCGTCCTCGGTGCGGCCGCAGGGCCGGGCGGCCGGCGGCATGGCCGGGGTCCGGCTGGCGTCCCGGGCCTCGGTGGTGTGGTTCGGTGCCGTGGACGCCGACGCGGCCGCGGGAACGCCGACAGGGGCGCCCGGTACCTACTCCCCCGCGGTCGTCGTCACCGTGGCGGGAAGCGCGGGCGCTCTGCCGGGAGCGGCGGCCGGCAGCGTGAAGGTCACCCCGATGCACGAGTACCCAGGCAAGGGCCGGGCCACCGGCGGCGTACGCTGCCACCGGTTCCTCAAGGACGAGGACATGCTGGTAGCGGCCTGGGCCGGGCCGTCCCCGGCGGTGGGCGCCACCGAATCGGGCGCCCCGGTCGCGCTGCCTGATCCGGTCGGCAGGCGGGACGGGTCCGGGGTCGGGCTGGCCGGACCGCTGGCCGTCATCGGAGGCGCGGTGCGGGTGGTGTAGCGCGGCGTGACCGGCCGGTTGGTGTATGGTTTGTGTATGAGCACGATGACACGGACCAACATCGAGATCGACGACGAACTCGTCGCCATCGTGATGAAGCGGTACGAGCTCAAGACCAAGAAGGACGCGGTCGATCTTGCCCTGCGCCAGGTGGCCGGGACTCCGCTCACCCGTGAGTTCCTGGATAGCGTCGAAGGCATGGGCTGGGACGGGGACCTGGCGGAGATACGCAAGTCCCGGGGCTTCGAGTGGTGACGCGTGTACCTCGTCGACAGCTCGGCCTGGATTGAATACCTGCGCGGGACCGGAAGCCGGGCGCATCAGGAGGTTCGCGCCATGGTGCGCCGCGACTCGCCTACTGCCGGGGTGACCGAGCCGGTGATCATGGAGTTGCTGGCGGGCGCGCGCAATCTGGCGGACTTCCGCAAGCTGAGGCGGCTCACCAGCGCGATGCCGCTGTGCGCGATCGACCCGGTGTGCGACTACACCGAGGGGGCGGCGCTGTACAAGCTGCTGCGGACCGAGGGCCTGACCATCCGCTCGGTCACCGACTGCCTCATCGCGGCGATCGCGTGGCGGCGCGACGCCACGGTGGTGCACGCGGACGTCGACTTCGACCGGATCGCGGCGCGCTATCCGGTGCAGGTCATGTCGCTGCTGAGCTAGCGGATCCGTGGGCCAGCCGGGCCAGCAGGTCCGCCGGACCGGCCGAGCGCTCGTCGGCGAGCTGCCAGTCGCGGACGAGCATCGCACCCTCAGGCCCGGGAGCGAAGGTGCCGCCGCGGAAACAGCCCGCCGCGGCCAGCGCCGCGATGTCGGGATCGTCGTCGGGGACGGTCTGCAGGTACGCGACCGCCTCCAGCAGGCAGACGACGCTGCGCGCCACGTGCACCGCGTTGGCACCCGCGCAGTCCAGCCGCCACCAGGCTCGCGCGCGCAGGAACTGCGCCACCAGCATTGCCTTAGTCACGAATGGTTAATTTACCAGCACCTAGCGTTACTAAACACTGTGGGCTTAGATGTCGCTGTGGGCTTAGATGTCGCTGTGGCTCAGATGTCGATGCGGGACGGGTCGAGCTCGGCGGCCCCGCCGACGATGAAGTCGCGGCGCGGGGCGACCTCGGACCCCATCAGCAGCGAGAACATGTCCGCGGCCGCGCTGGCGTCCTCGATCCTGATCCGGCGCAGGGTGCGGTGCCTGGGATCCATGGTGGTCTCGGCGAGCTGCGAGGCGTCCATCTCCCCCAGGCCCTTGTACCGCTGGACCGGCTCTTCCCAGCGCTGACCGCGACGCTCGAGCTCGAGCAGGGTGCGGTGCAGCTCGGCGTCCGAATAGCAGTACCGGTACTTGGACTGGCCCTTGCGTACGTTCTTCAGCGCCACCCGGTGCAGCGGCGGCACGGCGGCGAAGACCCGGCCCGCGTCCAGCATCGGCCGCAGGTACTTGTGGAACAGCGTGAGCAGCAGGGTGCGGATGTGCGCTCCGTCCACGTCGGCATCCGCCATGAAGATGATCCGCTGGTACCTGGCCGAGTCCAGGTCGAACGAACTGCCCGAGCCGGCCCCGATCACCTGGATGATCGCGGCGCATTCGGCGTTCTTGAGCATGTCAGCCAGCGATGCCTTCTGCACGTTGAGGATCTTGCCCCGGATGGGCAGCAGGGCCTGGAACTCCGAGTCCCTGGCCACCTTCGCGGTGCCAAGCGCCGAGTCTCCCTCCACGATGAACAGCTCACTGCGGTCATCGGCCGAACGGCAGTCGACCAGCTTGGCCGGCAGCGACGAGCTGGCCAGAGCGGACTTGCGCCGCTGGTTGTCACGGTGCTCGCGGGCAGCGATACGCGCCTTGGCCGCCGAGATCACCTTGTCCAGGACGGACCTGGCCTGCTGCTTGGCCCCGCGCGGCGGGTTCTCCAGGTAGGCCTTGAGCTGCGCGCTCACCACCTGCGCCACGATCCGGGAGGCGGCCGGCGTGCCGAGCACCTCCTTGGTCTGCCCCTCGAACTGCGGCTCGGGTAGCCGGACAGAAACCACCGCGACCAGGCCCTCTTGGGTGTCCTCCTTGGTCACGGGCTCGTCGCCGTTCTTCAGCAGCCGGGCCACCCGGAGCTGGTCGTTCAGCGTCCGGACCAGGGCCCGCTCGAAGCCGGTGACGTGGGTGCCGCCGTGCGGGGTGGCGATGACGTTCACAAACGAACGGACCACGGAGTCGTAGCCCGTTCCCCACTGCAACGCCACGTCCACGTCCAGCTGGCGCTCGACCTCGGTGGCGGTCATGTGGCCCCGGTCGTCAAGGACCGGGATCGTCTCGGTGAACTGGCCGGATCCGGTCAGCCGCAGCACCTCGGTGACCGGCTCACCGGATCCCAGGTGGGCGCAGAACTCGCTGATACCGCCGTCAAAGCAGAACTCGGTGTGCCGCGGGCCCGGGCTGTCGCCGGCCTCGTCCACGTCCCGGCCCCCGGCGGCCTCCTCGCGGATGCTGATGGTCAGGCCGGGCACCAGGTAGGCGGTCTGCCTGGCCCGCTCGGTCAGCGAGTCGAAGCTGAACCTGGCGTCCTTGAGGAAGACCTGCCGGTCCGGCCAGAACCTGATCCTGGTTCCTGTGGCCTTTTTCGCCGCGCCGGTTTTCTGGCGGCCGAGCGCACGCAGGCCGGCCCGCTTGGTGAACTCCGCGTCCGGGCCGGGGCCGCCGAACTCACCGGTGACGCCGCGGCGGAAGCTGGCCGCCCAGGTCTGTCCGTCCCGGTCCACCTCGACGTCCAGCCGCACCGCCAGCGCGTTGACCACCGAGGCGCCGACGCCGTGCAGCCCGCCGGAGGCCGTGTACGAGCCGCCGCCGAACTTGCCGCCCGCGTGCAGCCTGGTCATCACCAGCTCGACGCCGGTGAGCCTGGTTTTGCGCTCGACGTCGACCGGGATGCCGCGGCCGTTGTCCCTGACCTCGGCGGAACCGTCGGCGTACAGCAGCACGTCGATCCGCGAGCAGTACCCGCCCAGCGCTTCGTCCACCGCGTTGTCGATGATCTCCCACAGGCAGTGCTGCAGCCCGCGGCCGTCGGTCGACCCGACGTACATGCCGGGACGCTTGCGCACCGCGTCCAGGCCCTCCAGGACCGACAGGTGCCGGGCGGTATAGGCGTCGGGCGGGGCGGCGGCGGGAGTACGGGAGGCCAGGGGGTCAGCGGCGAGGGCGGGCACGAGCGGCCGATCTCCTTCCAGGAACACGGACACGGATGGCCACGCGGGGCCTTAGTTGCAGGGTAGCTTCCGCGCCGGCCGACTTCTGCATGCCACGCGGCGGCGGCCGAAAATCCGGCACTGATCATGACGAATGCATCAACGGCCCGCAACGGGGTATCTAATGAACACAATCCGCACGGCGCCTGTGTGCCACCGGTACTCCCCCTGGTACCGGCGGGACGCAGGCGCCGTGCGGTTTCAGTGACAGCTGTGACCACGCTGAGTCCGGGCGCGGTTTCGCTTGTGGCGTACACCACGGGATGTGGGGAACGCTGACGGCGGGGTATGTGTTGTGCTGAGCTGTAAGGGCAGAAACCGAGCCAGACGGATATAGATGCCGGAGGCACGACGCGAGAGGAAGGCGACGTTGACCGGAGCTATAGCCCCCACCAAGCCGCTGACCGCGCTGGACATCTGCGACCGATGCGGAGCCCAGGCGTATGTTCGCGTGCTACTCACCAACGCAGGAGAACTGCTTTTCTGTGCGCACCATGGTCGTGAGCACGCCCAGGCTCTCGCCAAGGTCGCCGTGGATATCCAGGACGAGAGTAACCGGCTGTCAGAGCCGCAGCCTCAATAGCAGCACGGTCCCAGCCAGGCCGGCAAGGACGCCGACGTCAGTTCCGTTCATGACGTCGGTTTTCTTTGTGCCAAAAAGCGGCTGGCGGCTAGCTGTGCGAATGCCCCGGGCGCCTTCGAAGGCGGCCCGGGGCACGCGGCACGGATCGTTCGGAATAAAGGGTGTTAGTCCAGGTAGTCGCGGAGAACCTGAGACCGGGACGGGTGCCTGAGCTTGGACATCGTCTTGGACTCGATCTGGCGGATTCGCTCCCGGGTCACGCCGTAGACCTTGCCGATCTCATCCAGGGTCTTGGGCTGGCCGTCGGTCAGCCCGAAGCGCATCGACACCACGCCGGCCTCGCGCTCGGACAGCGTGTCGAGCACCGAATGCAGTTGCTCCTGCAGCAGGGTGAAGCTGACCGCCTCGCCCGGCTGGATCGCCTCGGAGTCCTCGATCAGGTCACCGAACTCGCTGTCGCCGTCCTCGCCGAGCGGGGTGTGCAGCGAGATCGGCTCACGGCCGTACTTCTGCACCTCGACGACCTTCTCCGGGGTCATGTCGAGCTCGACCGCCAGCTCGTCCGGGGTGGGCTCACGGCCCAGGTCCTGGAGCATCTGGCGCTGCACCCGGGCCAGCTTGTTGATGACCTCGACCATGTGCACCGGGATCCGGATGGTGCGCGCCTGGTCGGCCATGGCCCGGGTGATCGCCTGCCGGATCCACCAGGTGGCGTACGTGGAGAACTTGTAGCCCTTGGTGTAGTCGAACTTCTCCACGGCCCGGATCAGGCCCAGGTTGCCTTCCTGGATCAGGTCAAGGAACAGCATGCCGCGGCCGGTGTACCGTTTGGCCAGCGACACCACCAGCCGCAGGTTCGCCTCGAGCAGGTGATTCTTGGCCCGGGTGCCGTCCTCGGCGATCCACTCCAGGTCGATGCGCGCGTCGCTGTGCATCGCGCGCCCGCCCTCGGCCAGCTTCTCCTCGGCGAACAGACCCGCCTCGATCCGCTTGGCCAGCTCGACCTCTTGCTCGGCGTTGAGCAGCGGGACCTTGCCGATCTGCTTCAGGTAATCCTTGACCGGGTCCGCGGTCGCGCCCGCCACCGCCACCTGCGCGGCGGGAAGGTCATCGTCGTCGTCACCGAAGACGAAGATCTCCTCGTCCTCGCCGCCGCCGTCCGGAGCGATCTTGACCACGCGGGCACCGGCCGCGGCTTCCGGGCCCTCGGCCTCGGTGTCGCCATCGGCGGCCGGGCGATCAGGCCCGGACCCGCCGTCGGCGACGTCCGGCGCTTCGGCCTCGTCGCCGACCAGGTCATCGATTACGGCCACATCGGCGATGTCGGGCTCCTCTAGGTCGGCGTCGGCGAGCACAGCCTGCAGGTCCACGTCATCGGCGTCGAGATCACCGATATCCTCCAGATCCGCGGTTTCCGGCTCCCCGTCGGTGTCGGGATCTGTATCGTCAAGCTCGACTGCGGTCAGGCTGGCATCCGCGTCGGCGCGCATCCCGGATCGCTCGTCCGGGGCCTTGGGTCCAGGACCGGCTGCCCGCGGAGCCGCGTGCACCGGCTGATCCTCAACGGCCCGGGGCTTTGTGTCCGGAATCCTGGGGCGCTTCCGCGCTGCGGAATTGGCAGCGCTCACGACCACGGTCACCCCTTCCTTCGATGGATAGATGCCACTCGGGAAAGATTCAACCCGCATGCCTCCCACTCATCACCATAGGCTCCGGCCGAGAGTGACTTGTACGCCTCGCCCGGGCCCCCTCACCATGGACCGCCTACCGGCACGTGCAGCACGAGCACGGTTACATCGTCGTCTTGCTCGTGACCAGCGAGCATATGTTCAACCAGGTACTCAAGAAGCCGTTCGGGCCGAGCCAGCACGTCCGCGTCGGCACGCGCGGCCACCGCCGCCAGTTCCTCAAGGCCCGCGTCGAGGCCGCGATTCCTGTTCTCCACCAGACCATCAGAATAGAAGATCGCCGTGCTCCCCGGCCGCAGGTTGAACGGGTGCTGCCGCCGTGGGCTGGCCCAGCCCAGCGGAGTCCCGGCTTCCACCTGATCGAACCGCGGAGCGCAGCCCGCCTCAAGAACAAGGGCGGGCAGATGTCCCGCATTCCCGAGCACGCCCTCGCCGGTCTCCGGGTCGATGACCAGGTAGGCGACGGTGGTCACCTGTTCCTCCTGCTCGGTGGCGCTGAACAGGCGGTCCAGCCCCCCGAGCACCGCCGCCGGACGCGGGTCGGTCAGCGCGAGCGCGCGCAGCGCGTTGCGGACCCGGCCCATCCCGGCCGCCGCGGTCAGGCCCTTGCCCATCACGTCGCCGAGCGCCACGGCCAGCCGGTGATCGGCCAGCCGGAACGCGTCGTACCAGTCGCCGCCGATCTCCATGTTCTTGGCCGGACGGTACTTGGGCACCAGGACCAGGCCGGGGACGCTGGGCAGCTGATCAGGGAGCAGGCTGCGCTGCAGCGTCTCCGCCGTCTTGTGCTCCCGCTCGTACAGGCCGGCCCGCTCGACCGCCAGCTGGCACTGGCCGGCCAGCGCTTCGAGGAAGACCCGCTCCTCCTCGGTAATCTTCCTCGGCCGGCCGAACGAGAACCGCAGCGCGCCCAGCGGCGCGCCGGCCGCCAGCAGCGGCAGGCCGACCCACGAGCGCTCGTCCGAGGCGGCCACCCGCTCCGGATCGATCTCGAGCTCGTCCTCGAACTGCCTGCGCAGGTCATCGGGGTCTTCGACGAGCACCGGGCGCCGGGTCGCGATGGCCCTGGTAATCACGCTCGGGGAGGACAGGGTCAGCTCGCCGCCCGCCGAATCGGGCGCGTTCCGCAGATCGTCGTTGATCACCCGCAGCCGGGCGCTGTCCGGGTCGATCAGCACGACGGCCGAGCGCAGCGCGCCGATCGCGGTCCGGCCGACCTCGGTGATGACCTCGACCACCTGCTCGACCGTGAGCGCCTCGGCCAGCATCGAGGTGGCCTGCTGCAACCGCGCGGTGCGCAGCGCCGCGGCGGACAGCTGCTCGGTCAGCCGGCCGCGCATCTCCTCGGCCTCGCGCTGGCTGGTGACGTCGGTGCTTGCCCCGACCCACTCCGCAATCTTGCCGTCCCGCTCGATCGGGACGGCGCGCACGTCGTAGTGCCGGTAGGAACCGCCCTTGGTCCGGATCCGGTAACGGTCGTCGAACACCTTGCCGGTCCGGACGCACTCGCGCCAGTCGCGCTCGACCCGGTCCCTGTCCTCGGGGTGGATGGCCTCCAGCCAGCCGTTGCCGAGGTACTGCTGCACCGTCTGCCCGGTGATCCACCGCCACTCCGGCGAGTCTTCCTTCGTCGCGCCGTCCGGCCCCGCCACCCAGACCACCTGGGCGCCGCCCTGGACCAGCGAGCGGTAACGCTCCTCGCTCCGCCTGATGTCCGCCGTAACCGCCTGCGCCGCGGCCACCGCCGTCAGCGCCTGCGCCAGCGCGGCGTCCGGCGCGGCCACGTTCAGCAGGGTAAGGCCGATGCCGAAGATCTCCCCGGTCGCGTCGCGCACGGGGAACCAGGAGGCGCACGCGGAGGCCTGGGACGTCTCGGCTGATTCCGGTTCTGGCGATTCTTGCGGGGCGCCGGTGAGCGGGGGGTAGCCGGGCTCCACGAGCGGCTTGCCGTCGGCCAGGATCTGGCGCAGCGCAGCTTCGACCCGGGTCGCGATCTCCGCGGGCCAGACCTCGGCCGGGCGCAGGCCGACATAGGCGGCCGGGTCCCCGCCGACCGCTGAGGCGTCCGTGCCGGCGGCTGAGGCGTCCGCGCCGGACCCGGACGGATCCGCTCCGGGGCCGGACGGATGAGCACCGGGGCCGGACGGATGAGCACCGTACCGGGCCATGGTCGTGTTCACCCAGCGGAAGCGCAGGTCAGACCCGAACAGGGCCACACCGACGGGCGCCTGGCCCATCAGCATGTCCACCAGAACGGAATCGGAGGCATCGCGTTGCCTGGGCACGGACGTCTCCATGCTCACAACGAACTCCCCTGTACCTCGCCCGGGGGTGCCATAGGCGGCTCCTTCCCCGGCATCACCGTTCCCGCTTTCCGGGCTTTCGTTCCAGCAGCCAACCAATTAAGCCTGCCACAGTCCGGCAATTGGTGCGGCCAGGTGGGCGGATTCGCGGTCAGCGAACGACCATCCAGCCTGCACGTCTAGCGTGCCCGTCCAATCAGCCCGGGTGGCGTACGCCATTGAGGAGGCGAAATTACAGCGGGCATGACAACGTAGCATAGCGTCCGCATGTCCAGATCTGAGAGGCTATCAGGGTGAGCCCGCAGAGCCGTCGTAGCCCGTCCCCCGGTGGATCAGGCAGCGGCCAGCGACGAGAGGCCGCTGTCCCGCCGCCGAATGCGCTGTTCGCCGAGCTACTTCGCGCTGCCCGCGAACTGCTCGCCGTGCGCAGTCCGCTCGACGCGGAGCTGATGGTGAGCGAACTGCTCGGCACCTGGTGGGGGCAGCGCGGCGGCGGCAGGCACGCCGCCACGGTCGAGCAACTGGTCGGCGAGGGACTGGTCGACTATGCCGGCCACCAGCGCAGCCCGGCGGCGCTGGCCCTGCTGTCCGGCATCGCCTGCCTCGGCACCCCGCGGCAGGCGGCCAAGGCCGAGCGTGCGGCGCTTGACCTGATCGAGGGCGGCGTGCCGTGCCCCGGCTGGGCCGAGCACCTCGGCGCGGTGACGTCGGCGGAGTGTTACGTCAACCCCGATGACGGGGGTGATCAGGACGAGGTCATCTGCGTGTTCAGCTACGCCGGGGAGGAACCGCACGCGCTGGTCACCGTGGTGGATTACAACGCGGACGGGATGATCCGCGACGGCTGGGTGACCTCGCGGGTGGCCAAGCTGCTCGACCACTGCCGGGAGGCGAGCAGCCAGCGCAGCACCGCGGGCAAGCAGGCGTTCCGCCAGGTCGACGCGGGGCAGGCCCGGCACATGCTGGAGACCGCGCTCAACGAGACCGACGCGGCCGCCGAACCCGCGGTCAGCGAGTCCTTCCCCTCCTACCACGCCTTCATCCGGGCCAGGATCCGGGCGCTGCCGCCGTACCGGGGGCACTCGCTGTCGAACACCGGCGCCCGGCGGCAGGTCTGGAGCAAGGACCGGCGGGCCATGCTGGCCGCCGAGTTCCTCGCCTCCGACGAGGCGGAAGACCTGTCCGACCGCGGCTCGGCCAGCCGCTGCGCCGACCGCATCATCGACTACGGGTGCGACAGGGATTTCGGGCGGCCGCTGCGGATGAGCCCGACCAAGGTCGAGACGTTCCTGCTCAAGTGGCTGCCGCGCAAGGTGATGCTGTCGTTCGCGGAGCAGGACGCGATGCCGCACGTGCTGGGGGCATGGGTGCGGTGGGCGGGACGCCGCCGCGGGCTCGACGGGGCCGCGGTGACCGAGACGCTCGAGGCCGTGTTCAACTCGATGGGCAGGTTCGCCCAGGCCTACCGGGATCCGGCCGAGTTCGGCCTGGACTACGCGCTGGTGCGGCGACTGCTGCCGGACGCGGACCTGGAGGCGCTGCCGCGGCGCGCGTTCGCGTTCCCGGTCCTGGAAGGCTGGCATTCCGGCACCGACCTGTCCATCCTGGACCCGGCCGACCCGCGGGACCGGCGCGCGCTGCTCGCCGCCGACCACGCCACCCCCGCGCCCGGCGGGGTCGGCCGCCACATCGAGCGGCACGTGGTACTGGCCGACCGGCTCTGGCGTGGTGACCCGCCCGAGCTATGGGAGGCCGCGCAGCGCCTGCTCGACGCCGGCCAGGACCGGCACCTGGTGCTGCACGCGCTGATGGCCGTGCTCGATCACACCGGCGGGGACGAGGCCGCGCTGATCGCCGTGCTGCGTGAACTCGAGGCGGACGAGGCGCCGTAGCCTCCCCCGCCCGGGGTTTCGATGACGAACACGTCGCCGGGTTCGACCGGCAGGCAGTCACAGCCGGACATGGCGGTGACGCTGCCGTCGCGACGCTCGATCCAGTGCCGGCCGAGCGCGCCCGGCTGGCCGCCCGCCAGCCCGAACGCGGGGACGCGCCGGTGGCCGGTCAGCGTGGTGACCGTTACCGGGGCGGTGAAGCACAGCCTGCGCACGCCGCCGTCACCGCCATGCCAGCGGCCCGCCCCGCCGCTGCCGCGCCGGATCCGGTACGACTCGACCCGCACCGGGTAACGCCATTCGAGCACCTCGGGATCGGTCAGCCGGGAATTGGTCATCTTGGTCTGCACCACGTCGGTGCCGTCGAAACCGTCGCCCGCGCCCGACCCGCTGGCCACCGTCTCGTAGTACTGGTACTCCTCGTTGCCGAACGTCACGTTGTTCATCGTCCCTGACCCCTCCGCCATCACGCCGAGCGCCGCGTAGAGCGCCCCTGTCACGGCCTGAGAGGTCTCCACGTTGCCTGCCGCGACCGCGGCCGGGTATTGGGGCGACAGCATAGAACCGGGCGGGATGATCACGCTCAGCGGCTCCAGGCAGCCGGAGTTGAGCGGGATGTCGTCGTCCACCAGGGTCCGGAAGACGTAGAGCACGGCCGCCATGGCCACGCTGGAGGGCGCGTTGAAGTTGTCCGCCAGCTGCGGCGAGGTACCGGTGAAGTCGATCTCGGCGGTCCTGCTGGCGTGGTCGACGCGGACCGCGACCCGGATGACCGCCCCGTTATCCAGCTCGTAGGCGAACTGCCCGTCGTGCAGGGCGGTGATTACCCGCCTGACCGACTCGGCCGCGTTCTCCTGCACGTGGCTCATGTACGCCCGGACGGTGGGCAGCCCGAAGTGCTCGACCATGCGGTGCAGCTCGGCGATGCCCTTGGCGTTCGCGGCGACCTGGGCCCGCAGGTCGGCCACGTTGGTGGCCGGGTCACGGGACGGGAACTCGGCGGATTCAAGCAGCCGGATCGTCTCGGCTTCCCTGAGCCGGCCGTCCTCGACGAGCAGCCAGTTGTCGATCAGCACCCCCTCCTGCTCGACCCGGGTGCTCGAGGCCGGCATCGAGCCCGGCGACACGCCCCCGATCTCGGCGTGATGCCCCCGCGAGGCCACGTAGAACCAGATGTCGTCGGCCTCTGGGGCGAAGACGGGTGTGACGACTGTGATGTCGGGGAGGTGAGTGCCGCCGTGGTACGGGTCGTTAAGGGCGTAGACGTCGCCTCGGCGCAGGCCACGGGGGGTGTTGCGGTTGCGCTTGATCACCATCTTGATCGATTCGCCCATCGAGCCGAGGTGTACCGGCATGTGCGGGGCGTTGGCGATCAGGCCGCCGTCGGCGTCGAAGAGCGCGCAGGAAAAATCGAGGCGTTCCTTGATGTTGACCGAGTGCGAGGTCGCTTGCAGGCGGACCCCCATCTGCTCGGCGACCGACATGAACAGGTTGTTGAAGATCTCCAGCATGACCGGGTCGGGGCGAGTGCCGACGTCCGTGGCGGCCGGGCGGGCGGCCACACGCGACAGCAAAAGGTCGCCGCGGTCGCTGACGACGGCTTGCCAGCCCGGTTCGACCACGGTGGTGGCGAGTTCCTCGGCGATGATGGCCGGACCGTCGACTGCGTGCCCGGGCCGCAGCCCGGCCCGCGGGTACAGCTCCACCTGCGCCCAGGCCCCGGCGGCGAACATCGGGACCCGCGCGGAGCTGACCGGCGGCCCGGGCGGGGGCTGGCCTTTATCCCCGGCGGAACGGGCCGTGGCCGCAGCGCCGCCGTCCAGTTCATCCTGGGCGCCGGTGACCTCGACGGATACGGCTTCGGCGATGATCGGCTTGTCGCGCATGAGGAAGGAGAAGCGCCGGGAGTATTCGGCTTCGAACGCGGCGGTCATCTCCGCCAGCGAGGCGACACCGACGATGACGGCGGTGTCGGTCCCCTGGTAGCGCAGATGGACCCGGTGCGCGGCGGTGATCCGGCTGGCCGGCACGCCCTGCGCCCCGACCTGGTCCCGCGCGCCGGCTTCCAGTGGCTCGAACAGCGCGGGCAGGCCGGCGATCAGGCCGGCCGTCAGCGGCGCCTCGACGGCCTGCTCGCGCATCGCGATGATGTCGGCGAGCCCGATCCCGAACGCGGACAGCACCCCGGCCAGCGGGTGAATGAGCACCTTGGTCATGCCGAGCGCGTCGGCGACGGCGCAGGCATGCTGGCCGCCGGCACCGCCGAACACGTTCAGGACGTACTGCGTCACGTCGTAGCCGCGCTGCACCGAGATCTTCTTGATCGCGTTGGCCATGTTGGCCACCGCGACCTCGATGAAGCCGGCCGCCACCTGCTCCGGACCGCGCCGGTCGCCGACGGCTTCGGTGATCTGGGCGCTGAGCTGGACGAACATGGCCTTGCTCACCTCGGCGTCGAGGGGGGCGTCGCCACGTTCGCCGAACACGTTCGGGAAATGGCCGGGCTGGATCCGGCCGAGCAGCACGTTGGCGTCGGTGACGGTGAGCGGGCCGCCGCGCCGGTAGCAGGCCGGGCCGGGATCGGCCCCGGCCGAGTCGGGCCCGACCCGGTACCTGCGGCCGTCGAAGTGCAGTACCGAGCCGCCGCCGGCCGCGACGGTGTGGATGGACAGCATCGGCGCCCGCATCCGGACCCCGGCGACCTGGGTTTCGTACTCACGCTCGAACTCGCCGGCGAAGTGCGACACATCGGTGGAGGTGCCGCCCATGTCGAACCCGATGACCTGGCCGAAGCCGGCCGCGCGGGCGGTGGCGGCCATGCCCACGATGCCGCCCGCCGGGCCGGACAAGATGGAGTCCTTGCCGCGGAAGCTGGCCGCGTCGGTCAGGCCGCCGTTGGACTGCATGAACAGCAGCCGGACACCGTCCAGCTCGCTGGCCATCTCGCTCACGTACCGGCGCAAGATGGGCGACAGGTAGGCGTCCACCACCGTGGTATCGCCTCGTGAGACCAGCTTCATCAGCGGACTCGTCTGGTGAGACTCCGACACCTGGGTGAAACCAGCCTCGCGGGCTAGCTCGCCGATCCTGGCCTCGTGCTCGGTGTGGCGGTAGCCATGCAGGCAGACCACGGCGGCGCTGCGGAAGCCATCGTCGTGGGCGACCTTGAGCTTGGCCGCGAGCGCGCCGGAGTCCAGCGGTGTGATGACCTCGCCGCGGACGCCGATCCGCTCGTCGGCCTCGATCACCCGGTCATAAAGCACCTCAGCCAGCACGATCCTGCGGTCGAAGATCCGCGGCCGGTTCTGGTAGGCGATCCGCAGCGCGTCGGCGAAACCGGCGGTGATGACCAGGACGGTCGGCTCGCCCTTGCGCTCGAGCAGCGCGTTGGTGGCCACCGTGGTGCCCAGCCGGACCGCGCCGACCCGCGCCGCGGGGAACGGCTCACCCGGCCGCAGGCCGAGCAGCTCGCGGATGCCCGCCACCGCGGCGTCGGCATAGGCTCGCGGGTTATCGGACAGCAGCTTGTGCGCGACC
>JBEKKH010000024.1:0-27318 GCA_050010815.1 Streptosporangiaceae bacterium
GCCCTTGTCGAGGAACTCCTCGAGCGTATGGTGCGTGCCGACCACCACGATCAGGCTGGCTCCCTTGGCGTCGGCGACGAGCAGCGCGACATCCTCGCTCGTGCCGGGGGCCGGCAAGGTGATGCCGTTCAGGCCGAGCTCATGCACCCGGGCCAGCCCGGGCGCGCGGCCGTCTGGGTAGGCGTGCACCACGAGCTCCGCACCGCAGCACAGCGCCTCGTCCGACACCGAGTCCATGTCGCCGAAGATGGCGTCGGGCTGGTAACCAGCCTCGATCAGAGCGTCCGCTCCGCCGTCCACGGCCACCATCACCGGCTTGTACTCGCGGATGTAGGGCCGCAGGGCCGCGATGTCCTCGCGGTAGTGGTAACCGCGCACCACGACCAGGACGTGCCGGCCGTTCATGTCCGTTTCCATGTCAGGCGCGGGGATGCCGTGGGTCAGCAGTTCGTGCTCTCGCCGCAGGAACTCCAGCGTGTTCGCGGCGAATGCCTCGATCTGCACCGCGACCATGTCCCTGGCGTCGGCCATCGCCGCCTGCACCGACTCCTTGGTCAGCGGTGTCCCCTTGGCGACCACCGTCTCGCCGACGTACAGGGTCTCCTCGTCCAGCCGGACCGTGGTGCCGTCGGGCACCCGGGCCAGCACGTCCTGCCCGGCCCCGTCGATGACCGGGATGCCCGCCTCAAGCAGTAGCTGCGGGCCAAGATTGGGATAACGCCCGGTAATGCTGACCGAGGCGTTGACGACGGCCGAGACCTTCCGCCTGATCAATTCATCGGCGCTGACCCGGTCCAGGTCGGAGTGATCGATGATGGCGATCTCGCCGGGATTAAGGCGCTTGGTGATGTTCTTCGTCCTGCGATCGACGCGCGCCACAGCGACGAGGCCGGGCGGCTCCGCAGCCTTACCCCGCGCAAGCAGCGGAATTCTCACGGACGGTACCTTCATCGAGTTACATCCTGCCAGAGCCATGTGCCCCCGACGGCCAGGTTTGCGACTACGGCGTGTCACCTATCCGGCAACCAAACGTCACGAACCATGGTGGACGGTGCGCCGAAGGTACCACCTCAAACTGAAACTTCCCTGTGAAGAGGATTCACTGAGGAGGAATAGCCGACGACGCCCAGGGCAGTAGCCGGGCCACGACACGAGGCGGCGGTGCCGAGGGTCCGCGGAGGACGATCAGGTAGTGTTGAAATCGTGATCAACGAGGCGCGGTTTACCGAGGCCGATGCGGAAGCGCAGGTCCACGGCATCTGTTTCAAGACGGGCCCGCCGCAGCGGGTAGGCGTCGAACTCGAGTGGCTGGTCCGCGATGTGCGCGACCCCGCACTGCCGGTGCGGGCCGAACAGGTCGCCGTCACACTCGCCGGGTTCGCGGGGTCGGCCCCGCTGGACAGCGGGGCCGGGTCATCGACCCTCATCGACAATCACGACGATCCGGGACACGCACGCCGGTCCGTTCCGGATCCTGCCTTTCAATCTCTTCCCTCTGGCGCCTCGCTCACGGTCGAGCCTGGCGGGCAGCTTGAGCTGAGCTCGGCACCCGCCGCTACGCTCGGTGAGCTTCTTGAGGTGACCGGGCGTGACCTTGCCACCCTCCGGGACGCGGCCGCCGCCGTCGGCCTCGAACTGTGCGGTTACGGTCTTGACCCGATGCGCCCGCCCCGGCGCGTGCTGAACCTCCCGCGGTACGCCGCGATGGAGAAATTCTTCGACCGCGAGGGCCCATGGGGCCGTCAGATGATGTGCGGCACCGCATCCGTCCAGGTGTGCGTGGACGCCGGCGAGGACAGCGCCGGGGCATCCGGATACCGCTCTCGCTGGCGCCTGCTGCACGCGATCGGGCCGGTGCTGGTGTCGGCGTTCGCTAACTCGGCGCTGCGTGACGGCAAGCCCACCGGCTGGCGTTCGGCCCGGCAGCAGGTATGGGCGCACATGGACCCGGGGCGAACCCAGGCCCCCGCGGCGAACGGTGATCCGCGTGACGCGTGGACCGTATACGCCCTGGACGCCCAGCTCATGTGCGTCCGCCAGCCCGATTCACCGGACTGGACGTCGCCGCCCGGGCTGACCTTCCGCGAGTGGCTGCGCGGTGGTTCCGCCGTGCCGCCTGGCCTGCGCCCGCCCTCACCCGACGACCTGGACTACCACCTGTCCACCTTGTTCCCGCCGGTGCGCCCGCGCGGCCACATGGAACTGCGCATGATCGACGCACAGCCCGGGGACGGGTGGATCGTGCCCGCGGCCGTCGTGTTCGCGCTGACCAGCGACGATCAAGCCAGCGAGGCCGCGATGGCCGCCGCGGAACCGCTGTGGGAGAAATCCCGCAGAAGGCAGGACCCGATGGGATCGTGGCTGCGCGCAGCCAGGTACGGCCCCGGCGACCCGGACCTGAGCCGGGCCGGCCGACGGTGTTTCGAGGCCGCCGCCGACGCGCTGAGCCGATCAGGCACGCCTGCCCCGATCCGGCAGGCGGTCGCCGATTTTACCGAGCGCTACGTGCTGAAGGACCGATGCCCGGCCGACGATCAACTGGAGGAAATCAGATGACCGACCTACAGGCCGGTACGGAGCGACAGGACGATCTCCACACCGCGGCGACCCTGCGGGAGCTGATCGCGAGGGAACTGACGGGGGCGCGGGAGCGGACGTCGCTGCTCACCGACTCCGTCGACTCCGGCGACCTGGTCCGCCAGCACTCGCCGCTGATGTCGCCGCTGGTCTGGGATCTCGCGCACATCGCTAACCAGGAAGAACTCTGGCTGCTGCGCGAGGTCGACGGCCGCGAGCCCATCCACCCGGAAATCGACCCGCTGTACGACGCGTTCGAGCACCCTCGTTCCGAGCGGCCGTCGCTGCCGCTGCTGCCGCCCGAGCAGGCCCGGGCCTACGGCCACGAGGTGCGCGGACGGGTCCTGGACCTGCTCGACCGGGCCCAGTTCCGCGATCCCGGGTTCGGCGGCTCCGGACCGGCCGGGCGAGTCGGTGACACGTTCGCGTTCGGGATGGTCGCCCAGCACGAGGTACAGCACGACGAGACCATGCTGATCACCCACCAGATCCGGGCCGGGGCACCGGTGCTGGCCGCCGACCGCCCCGGGCCGGCCCCCGCCGACGCGGCCCGGCTGCCGTCCGAGGTGCTCGTGCCCGGCGGCCCGTTCACCATGGGAACCTCCACCGAACCCTGGGCGCTGGACAACGAGCGGCCCGCGCACGCTGTGGCGGTGGCCCCGTTCTTCCTCGACACCGCGCCGGTCACCTGCGGCGCGTACGCCGAGTTCATCGCGGACGGGGGATACGACGACCCGCGCTGGTGGACGCCGGCCGGCTGGAAGCACCGGCAGCAGGCCGGGCTGGCCGCGCCGCTGTACTGGAGCCGGGACGGCGGCCAGTGGACCCGCCGGGTGTTCGGCCGGCCGGAGCCGGTTGTACCCGACGAGCCGGTGGTGCACGTGTGCTGGTACGAGGCGGACGCTTACGCGCGCTGGGCCGGGCGGCGGCTGCCGACCGAGGCCGAGTGGGAGAAGGCGGCCAGGTTCGACCCGGCCACCGGCCTGACCCGCAGGTATCCCTGGGGCAACACCCAGCCGCGCGCCTCGCACGCCAACCTGGGCCAGGCCTTCCTGCGCCCGGCGCCGGCCGGGTCCTACCCCGACGGGGCGGCCCCGTGCGGCGCCAGGCAGCTCATCGGGGACGTCTGGGAATGGACGAGCTCGGACTTCGGTCCGTACCCCGGGTTCCGGGCGTGGCCGTACCGGGAGTACTCCGAGGTGTTCTTCGGCCCGGAGTACAAGGTGCTGCGCGGCGGCTCGTTCGCGGTCAGCCCGGTGGCCGGCCGCAGCACGTTCCGCAACTGGGACTACCCGATCAGGCGGCAGATCTTCTCCGGGTTCCGGACGGCCCGCTCGGCCGGCGCGCCTGGCTCTGCTGGCGCCATGGACCCGGAGACGGCCTGATGTGCAGGCACCTGGCGTACGTGGGACCGCCCGCGACGCTGCGTTCGGTCGTCATCGAGCCGCCGCACGGCCTGTACAAGCAGGCGTGGGCACCGCGCTTTCAGCGGTACGGGACGGTGAACGCGGACGGATTCGGCGTCGGCTGGTATTCCCCCGTCGACCCCGACCCCGCCAGGTACCGGCGGACGATTCCCATCTGGGGAGACGAGTCTTTCGCCGACGTGGCCAGGGTGACCAGGGCGGTCGCGATGCTGGCCGCCGTGCGCTGCGCGACGCCGGGAACCGACCTGGGTCCCGCGCCGATCGCCCCTTTCACCTCCGGCCGGTGGCTGTTCAGCCACAACGGCGTGATCGACGGATGGCCGGGCTCCTCGGCCGGGCTCGCCGCGACGCTACCCGCTGACTTGCTCCTCGGACTGGAGGCCCGGGTCGACTCGGCGTTGCTGTGGGCGCTCGTACGGCACCGGCTCCGCCTGGGCCTGGCGGCCGCGGAGGCCCTGTCGGATACCGTCGCGACGCTAGACGCGGCCGGCGTGACCGGCCGGTTCAACTTGCTGCTGACCGATGGCCGGCTGATCGCCGCCACCGCGGCCGGGGACACCCTGTACTACCGGGGTACCGGACAGCGGGCCGGCGTGATCGTCGCCTCGGAGCCGGGCGACGACGAGCCTGGCTGGACCGAGGTGCCCGGCAATTCCGTCGTCACCGCGTCCCCCCAGCAGGTCCTCGTCACGGAATTGGACCGGCCAGCCACCCAACGCCATGAGCCTACGGAGAACCCGAAGATCATAAACGGAAGGATCCCGACCCGATGACATCGCTGGACCGTCGACTGCCAGCTGGATTCCTCGCCACGGCCCTGCGTGACGACGCGCGGGCCGGCCTGACCTCGGACCCGAAATCGCTGCCGCCCAAGTGGTTCTACGACGCGCAGGGCAGCGCGCTGTTCGACAAGATCACCGAGCTGCCCGAGTACTACCCGACGCAAGCCGAACGGGAGATCCTGCGCGCGACGGCACCCGAGATCGCCCGCCAGACCCAGGCCAGGACCCTGGTGGAACTCGGCTCGGGATCCTCGGAGAAGACCAGGCTGCTGCTTGACGCGCTACGGGCGACGGGGACCCTGCGCTGCTACGTTCCCGTCGACGTGAGCGAGCCGGCCCTGCTCGCCGCGGGCGACGCGCTGTCCGCCGAGTACCCGGGGCTGGACGTGCGCGCCGTGGTATCGGACTTCGAGGAGCACCTCGGCCTGCCCGCTGACGGCGACGCGCCCGCGCCCCGGCTGGTCGCCTTCCTCGGCAGCACCATCGGGAACCTGCTCCCTGACCAGCGGGCCTCATTCCTGGCCCGGGTGCGCGCGGAACTGAAACCCGGTGACTTCTTCCTGCTCGGCACCGACCTGGTCAAGGACCCGGCGACGCTGGTCGCCGCGTACGACGACAGCTCTGGAGTAACCGCCGCCTTCAACCGGAACGTGCTCGCGGTCCTCAACGCCGAGCTCGGCGCCGACTTCGACCGGGACGCGTTCGAGCACGTGGCCGTCTGGGATCCGGCCGCGGAGTGGATCGAGATGCGGCTGCGCTCGCTGCACGCACAGGTGGTGCGCTTGCCGGCCATCGAGCTCACGGTGAGCTTCGCCGAGAACGAGGAGCTGCGCACCGAGGTATCGGCCAAGTTCCGCCGGGCGGGAGTGGAAGCCGAGCTCGCGGCCGCCGGGCTGGCGATGCGGTCGTGGTGGACGGATGCCGCGGCGAGGTTCGGGCTGTCGCTCTCAGCTCCCGCCTGAAGGGACTCGATGTGCCAGCGCGTCCCTTCTTAGGGGCGCAAAGGGCCATCCACTTCCTATGGATGCGACCGGAACCGGCTCGCATCTCCGGCGGATAATTATGAGGGCGATGTCGAGGACGGGGAGACGGCTCCGACTGCGGGGTGAGAGCGCGCCGACGGGGCGCGCGGAACGTGAAGGAATGACCCGATGAAGTACTTGATGCTGATCTACGGCAACGCCGAGAAGTGGGCCTCGATTCCGGCCGGGGAATTGGCGGAGGGCATTGCCAAGCAGGACGCGTTCAACCGAAAGTACCAGGACGCCGGCGAGCTGATCGGCGCCTACGGGCTGGCCGACGACGTGGCGGCCAAGCTGGTGCGCAGGGAAAACGGCCTGCCGGCCGTGACCGACGGGCCTTACCAGGAGACCAAGGAGTACATCGCGAGCTTCTACCTGCTTGACTGCGAAAGCGAGGAGCGCGCGTTGCAGATCGCGGCGGACATGCCCTGGGCCGACCAGGAGCCGGTCGAGCTCTGGCCGATCATGCACGAGGCTAAGCCGGATCTGTGACGGCAGACCTGTGACGGCCACACCTGTGACGGGCGGGGCGGCGACCGGAGGCGCGGACCAGGGCCGTGTCGAGGACCTGCTGCGCGAATTCGCGCCGCAGGTCCTCGCGGCGCTGGTCCGCAGGTACGGACAGTTTCACCTGAGCGAGGACGCGTGCCAGGAGGCCTTGCTGGCCGCCGCGCTGCAGTGGCCGGCCGACGGGCTCCCGGAGAACCCGCGCGGCTGGCTGATCACGGTGGCCTCGCGCCGGCTGACGGACCATGTCCGCAGCGAGCAGTCGCGGCGGAACCGGGAAGAGGAGATCGCGGTGGCCACCCCGGCAGCCGAACTGCTCGGTGCCCCGGCCGACGCCGAACCCTCCGACGGCGACGACTCGCTGGCCCTGCTGTTCGGCTGCTGCCATCCGGAGCTGTCCTCGCCCAGCCAGGTCGCACTTACCCTGCGCGCGATCGGCGGCCTGTCCACCGCGCAGATCGCCGCGGCCTTCGGGGTCCCCGAGACGACGATGGCCCAGCGCATCAGCCGGGCCAAGCAGACGATCAAGGTGGCCGGGCTCGACTTCGGCATGCCCACCGGGCCCGAGCGAACCGAGCGGCTGCGCGCCGTGCTGCACGTGCTCTACCTCATCTTCAACGAGGGGTACACCGCCACCGACGGGGACAAGCTGACCGTGCCGGCGCTGTCGCGGGAGGCGATCAGGCTGACCCGCTGGCTGCACCGGCTGCTGCCCGCGGACGGCGAGGTGACCGGTCTGCTGGCGCTGATGCTACTGACCGACGCGCGGCGGCCGGCCCGCACGCGGCCAGACGGATCGCTGGTGCCGCTGGCCGAGCAGGACCGGGCCGCATGGGACGAGGCACAGATCGCCGAGGGCACCGCGCTGATCAGTGCCGCGCTGCCCGTCGGCGAGGTCGGTCCCTATCAGCTGCAGGCGGCCATTGCCGCCGTGCACGACGAGGCCACGACCATGGCCGGCACCGACTGGCCGCAGATCCTCGCGCTGTACGACCTGCTGGAACTCGTTGCGCCCAATCCGTTCACCACGCTCAACCGGGCGGTGGCCCTGGCCATGGTGCACGGGCCCGCGGCCGGGCTGGCGGCGCTGGCCACCCTGGCCGGGGACAAGCGGATGGCGCAGCATCACCGGCTGTTCGCCACCCGGGGGCACCTGCGGGAACTGGCCGGTGACGCCGTCGCGTCGGCCGCCGACTACCTACAGGCGGCGCGGCGCGCGACCAGCGTGCCCGAGCGTCGCTACCTGGCAGGACAAGCCGCACGGCTACAGGCGGCCGGTGAGGTCACTGGGGCTGCGGCAGGGCGGCCAGGGTACGCAGAACGTGGCTGAAGCCCTGCGGCGCGCGGGCGTGGCGGCGGGCGGAGGTTTCGACGGTGATGTCGCTGGCCTGCAGGACCGAGCAGCCGGCTTCGGTGGCGGCGGCGAGCAGGGCATGGTCTTCGGCGGTGCGCAGCGGCCTGAACCCGCCGGCGCCCAGGTAGGCCGAGGCGCGGATGCCGAGGTTCGCGCCATGCACGTGCGGGTGCGGACCGTCACCGAACCCGTAAAGGGCATCGAACGCGGCCGGCACGTGCGGCGGGTACCCGTCCCAGTCCGGGACGGTGACGGTTCCGAGCACGACATCCCAGCCCTGGCTGGCGTATCTGAGCTGGCACTGTAGCCAGCCCGGCGGGACCACCGTGTCAGCGTCGGTGGTGGCCAGCCAGACCGCGGACGGGTCGCGGGCCGTGACCAGACCCGGCACCGCAGGCCGCCGAAGCAGCATGCTCATCCCGGCCGCCCGCGCGGCACCGACATTGCGTGCCCCGATGCGGATGACCTGGGCCCCGCAGGCCCGCGCGGTGGCCACGGTCCCGTCATGACACGCGTCGGCGACCACCAGGACGTGAACCGGGATGCTGACGGCCTCGGCGGCGTGCCGCAATGCGGTCAAGCACGCAGGCAGCAGCGTTTCCTCGTTGTGAGCCGGCACGACCACGCCGACGGCCTCGATGGGGGCGCCCTTGGTCACACGAGGCCCGTCGCCTGAGCCACGGAGATGAGCGAGCCATCGGTGCGCAGGTAGACCTCGGCCAGGAAGTCGGGCTCGACGTGAGCGACCAGGCGGCCCAGGCCAGGCTGCGCCGCGAGCACGCGATGGACGTCGTCGCCGGATCTGGGGTAGTCGGCCACGGGGTGCCGCCAATGCACGGCGAGCAGGGTCCCGTTCGCCTGCAGGGCGGCCGTCGCCTGGTCAAGCAGCCGCTCCAGATCACTATCGCCGAGGTAATACAGCATCTCGGAGAACACGATCAGGTCGAAACGGCCGGCCGGCCACTGGGCCGCAATATCGCGCTGCTCCACCCTGACCTGCGGCAGCTGCTCGGTCCGCCGGGCGGCGGCCTGAACCGCCATCGCGGCGACGTCGCAGCTCAGCAGGGCGTCGCAGCGTGGAGCCAGCAGCTCGGTGAACACGCCGATGGAGCAGCCGGGTTCGAACGCAGTGCGGTACCGCTCGGCCGGGAGCAGCGCGAGGCTGATCGCGTACTTGCGCCGTTCGTACCAGCGGTCCTCGAAACCCCACGGATCACCGGCGGCTTCGTACATGGCGTCGAAGTAGCCCGATGGCAGGGTGGTGCGTCCCGCTTCGAGCCTGGACGGGGTAGTCATCCGAACAGCACCTCCGCACCTCTGGTGAAATGCGCTACGTCGCCGGGCGGAACGACCGGCCCGACACCGCCCTCGCGGTCGGTCAGCTGGCTGGTAAAGGCCTGGATGGCCGCTTGCTTCCTGGCCGCGACGTCGCCGGGCAGCACGACCCGGCTGGCCCGGCGCCAGGGGACTCGCTGATCCCCGGGCTGGGCCCAGTGCCACATCCAGATCGGGTAGGTCAGCACGTTCGTCCCGGCCCGCCGGGCGGCACGGCCCGCGGCCTCGTGGTCGGCGTGGGCGTCCCCTTCCCACGGAGCCAGGACCACCTCGAAGCCGCCGCACTGCTCGCGCAGCAGGTCCGCCAGCTCATCCTCGCGCTCGGCCAGCCCGGTGTCGGGCAGCCGCAGCCTGACCACGTCGACGTGCCGGGCGCCTAGTAGGTCCAGGGCGGTGGCCGACTCCGCGGCGCGGGTCCGGGCGATATCCGCGGGATCGGCGGCCGGGTGCGACCCCTCGCCATCCGTGACCGCGATCAGCCGCAGCCGTGCTCCCGCGGCGGCCAGCATGGCCATCGTCCCGCCGACCCCCAGGACCTCGTCGTCGGGGTGGGCCGCCACCACTACCACGCTCTGCCAGGCCAGCGGGCGGGCGACGGGCAGGTACCCGAGCTGGGGCCATGAGGCCCAGGTGTCTTCCGCCGTTCCCGGCCGGTCGATCCGGTTCAGCGACTCCCGGCCGGCTACGTCCGGCTCGTTCACCATGTGGTGCCGTGGGCAGCCACCTGCGTGCCGATCTCGGCGAGATCGCGTTCGGCGTGGTGCTGACGCAGGTATACCGTCAGGTCCGCGACCCGGCGCGAATGTGCCTCGTCGTGGCCCAGGGGACCGGCACCGAGCGCGCGGCCGACCCGGTTCATGACCTCGGTGGCCGTCGCCTCGACCAGCGCGCGCACCCGCATGGTGCGCAGCCCGCCGCCGTCCTTGAGGTCGTCGGGGTCCGCGTCAATCTCGGCGGCGGCCGCATCAAGCGCCGTCCTCGCGGTGGTCAGGGCGACGTCGACGGCGCCCAGATGGGCCAGAGCGTGCGGGCCGACGTCACGCCGGGCGGCGGCCGCGAGCAGCACCTGGCCCACGGCGCGCGCTCCGCCGTACCAGCAGGCAGCCACCCCGGCTCCGCCGTGGGTGAAGCCGGGCCGGTCGAGGTAGCGGCCCGGGTCGCCTACCGGCTCGGCGGCGATGCCCGTGAACTTGACGTCGAGCGTGTCGCTGCCCGCCATCCCGGTGGCAGGCCAGCTGCCTGGCACGACCGCTAGGTCGCGCGTGCTGACCGCGAACAGCCGGTTGCCGTCGGGCGCGGTCGCGGTCACCAGCGCATCGGTGCAGCAACGCGCGCCCGAGCAGTACCGCTTGAGGCCGTCCAGGCGCCAGGAACCGTCGTCGGCCTGGCTGGCCGCCAGCCCCGGGCCGGGCGGCTGCGCGGCCCAGACGCCCCAGCGCCGGCCGACCGCAGGCCGGCCGGCGCCAAGCTCGGCAAGGATGGCGAGAGCGTCGGCGTGACCTTCGGCCAACCGGGCCAGCGACAGGTCTTCGGTGGCCAGGTCGGCCAGGACGGCCCACCGCTCACCGGTCCGGCCGCCGCCGGGCTGCGGCAGGTCAAGCCGCCCGGACTCGACCGCCACGGTGAAGGCCGCGGCCGTCCGGGCGGCGGCCCAGTCTCCGCCCGGATTCTCGCCGATCTGCGGACGGACATCGCGGGCCATGCTATCGCCGCCCGGCGGCTGGGCAGCAGGCACCAGATAAGTGACTTTCGGCATCATTTCCCCCTCGGTGCTTGGCTAAACTGCCCGTCGGTGACCCGGTCAAACCAACCTTGACCAGGCAAGACGGGGGAATGTGGCCGGCGGGGCTACTTCCGCTTGGCCCGCCGCGCCGCCGACTTCTCCGTGCTGGCACGGTCCTCTACCATCCGCCGGCCGGTTTAAGCGTGCTGGCCCCGGGCAGCCGCGCGCGGCATGCAGCCAATATCCCGCCTGGAGCAGGACACCCGCCTCGACGTCTTGGTCTCCGCAGGTCAGCGCGTCGCGCGCCGCATCCGTCCGGGTCCCGTACGTGATCTACGGCACGGAGTCTGGCTTGGGCATCCGCTGCATCCTGTGCTGGTCCAGGGTTCGGCGGGAGCATGGCTGCCGGCGAGATCGCGGAAGGCTGCCTGACGTGCCCCTGGCACGCCAGTGCCTTCCGCGTCGCCGACGGATCCGTGGCGCGCGGGCCAGCGACCGCGCCGCAGCCGGCCTTCTCGGTACGCGAGACGGACGGGATCATCGAGGTCTGCCTGCCCGGCGCTGGCTGAGGCCGTGCCTGCCTCCATACTGGGGCGATGAACGCTCACCCCAGTCGTCGTGTCAGCGCCCGCCTCGTGTTCACGGCCCGCGAGCCGGCCGAAATGGTCCTTCAGGTCGCCGTGGCGAGCGTGGCGGGCCTGCAGGTCGAGGAGGACCTGACGATCCGGCGTGACGGGGAGACGGTGAAGGCGACCGAGGTGGCCATGGCGCACGGCGGCCGAGCGCACTTGCTGGCCTTGGACCCGGGCCGGACCACCGTCGAGTACGGGGCGGTGGTCCGGGGTGACGCGCTCACGCCGGAGGTGACCGAGGCCGACCGGGTGACGTACCTGCGCCCGAGCCGGTACGCCGAGTCCGACCGGCTGGCGGCGGTGGCACGGGCCGAGTTCGCCGGGATCAGCACGGGCCAGGAACTGCTGGCGGCCGTGTCCTCCTGGGTCGGCACCCGGCTGAGCTACGTCCCTGGCAGCAGCAGGCCGATCGACGGTGCGGTCGAAACGCTGCTGCTCAGGCAGGGCGTATGCCGGGACTACGCGCACCTGGTCGTGGCCTTGCTGCGGGCGCTTGACGTTCCGGCCCGGCTCGCCGCCGTTTACGCTCCCGGCCTGGACCCGATGGATTTCCACGCGGTAGCCGAAGCGCTGGTCGGCGGCCAGTGGCGTGTCGTGGACGCCACACTGCTCGCGCCGAGAGCGGGCCTGATCCGCATCGCGACCGGGCGCGACGCGGCCGACACCGCGTTCATGTCGTCCTACGGCGGCGCCGTGGACCTGAACGAGACCGAGGTCACGGCGACCACCGATGGAGTATTGCCGGGTGATGACGTCAGCGCGCTGGTGAGCATCAGCTGAAGCCGGGCGGTTAGGTGTCAGGTCACGAAGCCCGGGTAGGGCGACGGGCCGTCGGCAAGAGGCCGGCAGCCATCCACCGCGGCCGCGACGAGGCGGCCTCACCGGGACGGGAGTCCATGAATGAGTGAGTTCGACAAGCTGAAGGACGATGCCGAGCAGTACGGGCAGCAGCATCCGCAGCAGGTTCAAGAGGGCGAGCAAGATGTCGAGAAGAAGTTCGGCATAGGCGGCGGGCAGCAGGACCAGAGCCAGGGCGGCCAGGACCAAGGCGGCCAGGACCAAGGCGGCCAGGACCAGCAGCAGGGTTACTAGCGTGTGAGAGCCGCCGGAGGCCCGTTGCGATTGGCCTCCGGCGGCCCGGGCAGGGCCCAGACGACTGCACTGGAGAGGGCGGGACGCCGGCCGGACGGGAGCCGAAGGAAAATCCGTTCAGACTCGTCAACACCAGTCCGATAACCCCAGCCAAGGCCATAGCGGCCAGCACCAGGCCTGCTCTGCGGCGGGCCCGGGCAGCCGCCCATGGCTGCGTCCGTCCCGTGGACTCTTGGGCGAGAGCCGGAATTTCCGGCTCCAGTCCATAGTCCGCGCCAAGCCGGAGGTCGTCTCGCAACTGACTGGCACGTCGCGCGACCTCGGCGGCGCTGCCCGGACGTCCGGCTGGGTCCTTCGCGGTCAGGTCCACCACGAAGGCAGCCACGTCAGGCGGTACCGACGGGGGCAGTGGCGGCAGCAGGCGATGCTGATGGGCTAGCGCGACCTGGAGCGCCGGACCGTGGAACGGCGCGCCGAGCCGATCGTATGCGCGATGCCGAAATCGGTAATTTTCACCGTGCCGCCGGGATCAAGCAGCAAGTTGGCAGGCTTGACGTCTCGGTGAATCAGGCCTACGGCATGCGCGGCCTGCAGTCCGGTGGCGGTCTGCGCCAAGATGTCCATGCTCCGCGCGACGTCCAGGGGACCGCTGGCCAGCAGATCGGACAGGGACGGTCCGTCGATGAATTCCATCACCAGGTACGGCGACGACCCGTCCGCTGGCTCGCCGTAGTCGTATATCCTCGCGATGTTCTGGTGGGACAACGATCCGGCGTGCCTAGCCTCGGCCTGAAATCGCGCCAGCGCTTCGAGCTGACGAGCGTAGCCGGGATACAGCAGCTTGACCGCGACGGGCCGGGACAAGACGGTGTCGGTTGCCCGCCATACCTCGCCATACCCGCCGCGACCGATCCGCTCCTCCAAGG
This sequence comes from Streptosporangiaceae bacterium, assembly GCA_050010815.1. Lineage (GTDB taxonomy): Bacteria > Actinomycetota > Actinomycetes > Streptosporangiales > Streptosporangiaceae > Palsa-504. Next base: position 13,378 of record JBEKKH010000024.1, read on the forward strand.
CATACCGCTCACCGAGGATTTCGCTCGCCAAGGCCATCAGTCTCGATTACCCCGCCTGCGGGACGTTAACCAAAAATGACTGATTTCTCAGCCGCCTGGGACGCCTTGCTCGACACAGAACTCGTTGCTTCCGGATCGGCGAGCATGACCCACCCGGTCCCTGGGTGGACGTGCTTCCGCGTGCTGCTGACATGATCAGAAGCATGACAGTCGTGAGGATCAACGCGATTACGGTGCCCGCCGACAGCGGTGACGAGCTCGCCCGCAGGTTCGCCGCCCGGGCGGGCGCGGTGGATGACCAGGACGGTTTCGAGGGTTTCGAGCTGCTCAAGCCGACCGACGAGCGCACCACCTGGCTCGTGGTGACCCGGTGGCGGGACGACGAGGCGTTCCAGGCGTGGCTGCACTCCCCCGCGTTCGGGCACGGGCACCGTTCGGCCGCCGAGCGCGCGGGCGGCGAGTCACCCGGACCGGTAGGCGTCAACAGCGAGCTGTGGTCCTACGAGGTCGCCGGCGGATCATCCGGCTGAGACCTGTCCATGGCTGAACCCCCGGGGCGGGACTGCGGGGACAGGACACCCCGGCCGTGCCCCTCGGCCGTCACATCCTGACCCTTCCTGACCCGCCCGTATCAGAAAGATCATGGATGATCCGCCTTCCGCGGTAATCCGGGTACCCCAGGACTGCCCCGATCTTCTGTAACCGCCCGATCCTCCGCGCAAACCGGCCGTCCGGGCCGAGCCATCCTGACCGGATCCGGCGCTCCAGAACCATCTGCACCCGCTCCGTTCCAGCAGTGCAGGATCTCCGAGGGCACCATCACCAATGTGGGGTTCTGGCGGGACGGTGTGGTGATCTGGCCCGACGCGCCGAAGCTGCCGGGCATCACGATGCTCCTGCTGCGGCGCGCCCTCACGGCCGCCGACGTCGGGCAAGCCGAGGAGCCGGTCCGGGTGCAGGACCTCGCCGGATACGACGGGATGATCTTGTGCAACTCGCGCGGCTGGGCGCCGGTCGGCCGGGTCGATGACCTGATGATTCCCCAGGACGAGGCCTTCCCTGACGTCATCGCAGCCGCGATCGACGGCTGTCCATGGGATGAGATCTAGCCGCCGGGCAAGAATTGGGGCCACTCGGCCTAAGCGGGATGACCCCTCCCGAGGGCGGCTTGCACAGCCGTGGCTCCGAGGCGCTGGAGCAGGGCACTCTTGATCGGCGGTCTGGACCCGAAGACCAGCAGGAACAGCGCTTCGCGGGCGAGCCGCGAGGGATGCTGGTCCCTCATGATCGACTTGCTCCCGTCCTGGACCGCCAGCGCCGCCGCGGACCGGACGGCCAGCTCGCAGGCTGCCGCACGGGCCTGGGCCATCGCCGCGACATCGGCGCCCAGCGCGGAATCGAGCCGCGCCCGGCAGGCGGCCAGCTCGTCGTCGAGCGGCCCCGGACCCATCAGCTGGCAGCACCGTCGCACCAGGCCCAGCGCGAGGGACCCGTTAATGCGCAGCCGGTCGGGACGAAGGCTCTCGGCCGGGTCGAAGGGCTCCTGAACAACCAGGCGCTCCGGCGGGACCACGACACCGTCGAAGTCAAGCTGGACCGTGACGCTGGCGTTGACGGCGGCCAGCCGCTGGCGGGTTACCTTGAGCCCGGGCTGGGCGACGGCGTCCAGGATCAGCGACACCACGCTCTCCGCCGGCCCGCGGGCCACGACGAGCAGCAGGTCGGTCAGGCCCCAGCCGGTCACCCACGGAGCCTCGCCGTCCACCCGCCAGCCACCTTCAGCGGGCCGCGCGCGCAGCCGCGGCGGTCCGGGGATCAGCCCGGTCAGCGCGATGCCACCGCGGACCTTGCCCTGGCAGGCCGGGCCGAGCCACTGGTCGCGAAGGGCGGCGGGAGTGCTATCGGCGGCCAGCGTTAGGGTCAGCCCGCGGTGCTGGAGCCAGACGAACGTCGTGGCCAGGCAGCCGCTGGCCAGCTCCTCCGTCACCGCACACGTGGTCCTGAGGTCCAGGCCGAGACCGCCCGCCCGTTCCGGCACGGACACGCCGTAAAGTCCTTCCGCGGCGAGCGCGTCAAGGTGAGCAGCCGGCACCGCGTCCAGGCCGTCCACCCGCATCGCGCCGGGGAACAGCACATCGTCAGCGAGCCTGCGCACGGCGGTGAGGATGTCCGGCGAACCCAGGGTCATCGGGCCGCTCGGGCATCCTGGGTCCAGGTCGCCGCGAGCTTGTCCATCACCGCATCCAGGCTCGCGTCGGTGACCTGCCGGGCCAGGTCCGCCAGGTGCCACGCCACGATCTCGCGGGCACCCTGCTCGAAGGGGATCACCGCGGTCCAGCCGGGCACGATGCTGCGCAGTTTCGTGTTGTCGAACACCATTGAGTGCGCCTTGTCGCCCAGCAGCCCGGCGCCCCACTCGGGGTCGGCAGCGGCGATGGCGTCCGAGGGCACGTGCACGACCTGGGCTTTGACGCCTAGCGCAGCCGCCAGGGTCTCCGCGATCTGGTTCCAGCTGAGCACGTCGTCTGAGGTGATGTGGATGGCTTCGCCGAGGGTCCGCGGGTGGCCTAGCAGCGGGACGAACGCGCGGGCGAAGTCATCGTGATGGGTCATCGTCCACAGCGAGGTCCCGTCACCATGGACGATGACGGGCTTGCCCGCGAGCATCCGCCCCAGCACCGTCCAGCCGCCGTCGAACGGGACAAGGGTCTGGTCATAGGTGTGCGAGGGCCGCACGATCGTAGCCGGGAATCCCTGCTCACGGTAGGCGCCGACGAGCAGGTTCTCACAGGCGATCTTGTCGCGGGAGTACTGCCAGAACGGGTTGCGCAGCGGGGTGGACTCGGTGACGGGTACCCGCGCGGGCGGCGTCTGGTACGCCGACGCGGAGCTGATAAAGACGTACTGCCCGGTCCGCCCGCCGAACAGGTCGATGTCTGCCTGGACCTGCCCGGCGGTGAACGCCACCCAGTCGACGACCGCGTCAAAGTCAAGATCTTTTATTTCTTCCCGAACGGCCCGTGGTTCTCGTATGTCGGCCCGCACCATCGTGACACCGGGCGGGAGCGGCCGGGTGGTGCTCCGTCCCCGGTTCAGGACGAACAGGTCGATCCCGCTTTCCACCGCGACCCGCGAGCACGCCGAGCTGATGACCCCGCTGCCGCCAATGAACAAGACCCTGAGCTTTCCCATCCTCCAACGCTAGCCTCATGGCCGCGGTGCCCGGATGCAGGGCCGCCGGACCGCGCTTCGTGCTAGCCGTTCAGTCCCCGCACGGCCTGGCTGACGAGGGCAGCTAGATCGTCACGGCAGGCCTCACGGTACAGCGGGCCACCACCGTCGGTCAGCAGCTGGCAGGTCATCGCGACGCCGCGCGCGGGGACCGGGCCAGGCTGAACGAGACGGCCGGCCAGCTCGGCGAGCTCAGCCGCCGACTGCCGGATCCGGGCCAGCCGGATCGGCACGTGCGGCTTGCGCACCTGGGCGGACGGGAATCCAGCCGCGGCCACCATCTGCTGCAGGCTCGCCGCTAGGTCACGACGAAACTTTATCGACGTCAGCCGAGCGGCTCGGGCCGCCAGGCCCACGCTCGCTTCCGGGCGGGCACCGCGGGCTAGCTCCCGGTCGAGTCGCGCCGCCAGGCACCGGGCCCTGATCCGATCCCACGGCCGCAGCCGCTGGATGGTCAGAAGGCCTTGCTCATCTTCGAGTAGGACGTGCATCACGTCATCTCCTTTGCTGTGACCTCTAAAGCCAGTATACTGGTCACGCGTGACTAGTAAAGTTATTTAACCGGTCATTACAGGGCCAGCAGAGGCCGAAGCAGGAATTAGCTCTAACCGAAGCGAGCACACACATATGACGTTGCCCACATGGGCGTCACATCTCGAGCACAAGCTGGCACCGTCGCCGCTGCTGCTCGTACAGGCGTTCGTCAATACCCTCGACCTGGACCTGGGCACCGACATGCTCGCTCAGCCCGAGGAAGCACAGGCGTGGCTGACCGATGCCGGGCTGACCGATGCAGCGTCCAGCGCGGAGCCGGCCGGTCCGGACCTGGCCAGCGGTCTCCGCCTGGTCCGCGAGGCCAGGGCCGGCATCCAGGCCCTGATCGCGCGCAACACCGACGGCGGGCCACTCACCGAGGACGACCTGCGCCCGCTGGAGAAGGCCGGGCGGGAAGCCCGGCCCCGGCTGCACGTCGGCTCGGACGGCCGGGTCAGGCTCGTCGCCGCAGCCCCGGCGAGCGGCGCGGCGGCAGGCCTGTTCGGATTGCTGCTGGTCATCCGCGACGCACAAGCTGACGGCAGCTGGGATCGGCTTAAGCTGTGCGGGAACGCGGACTGCCGCTGGGCGTTCTATGACCGGTCGCACAGCCGCCAGGGCGCATGGTGCGACATGGCCTCGTGCGGGAACCGGCTCAAGAACCGGAACCTCCGGGCCCGCCGGGCCCAGCTCAGCTGAGATTTCAGCTAGGCGGCGCGGCGCCAGGCTTCCGCCAGCGCTACGTAGCTCTCCCGGCGGCGTTCGCGGTCTAGGCTCGGAGTGACGACGACGATCTCGTCGGCCTGCGCGAGCTGCTTCATCTCGAGAAGCCGCTCGACGACGGCCTTGGGTTCCCCGGTCACCATCCGCGAGTCGTCATGTGAGCTGGCCCGGAACTCCCGCGAACGGGCGAACTCGCGAACCTGCTCGGGTCGCAGCGGCTCACGTATCCCACGGCGGATGTTCTGGATGGTCAGCGTCCACGCGGCCTCGAACTCGATGATGGCCTCGTCGTCATGGCTCGCGAAAGCCAGCACCGACATCGCCGAGTAGGGAGACCCGCCCTCCGCGCGCGGCGTGAAGTCGCGGCGGTACTCGCGCAACGCCTCGAACGCCAGATCCGGACTCATGTGATGAGCGAAGACGGCATTCATCCCGTTGACCGCGGCGAAACGCGGCCCGTACGAGCTCGATCCCAGCATGAACAGCTCTGGCCGCTCCCCCACCAGGGGCGCGGCCACCAGCTGCGCGTAGGGGTGACCCGGCGGGAACCCGTCGCCGAGAAACGCCAGCAGCTCCCCGACCTGGGCCGGAAACTCCGCGCCCACATCGCTGACCATGCCCCGGCGGAGCACGTGCGCGGTCAGCGGGTCGGTGCCCGGCGCCCGGCCTAGCGCAAGGTCGATACGTGCCGGGTACATCGCCAGCAAGGTACGGAACATCTCCGCGACCTTCAGCGGGGCATGGTTAGGCAGCATGATCCCAGCCGCGCCGACCCGGATCCGCGAGGTGTGCGCACCGACGTGCGCGGTCAGCAGCTCAGGGGCGCTGCACGCCAGGCTGGTCATGTTGTGATGCTCAGACACCCAGTACCGCCGGTAGCCAGCGGCCTCGACGGCCTGGGCAATGCCCACGGCACCAGCAATAGAGGCAGAGGCGCTCTCTCCGTGCTCGATCCCGACGAAATCAAGCACGGCCAGCGACAGGGAACCATCGACGATATCCATCATCAGGTCAATGCCCCGCTACCCCTGCGCATTCCCGCCCTAAATGCTCCCGGGAGCGGGTCAGGCCGGCGGGCGGGTCAGGGGCGGGCGGCCTCGCGCTCCCGGTCGGCCATGGCTAGCAGTTCCTCGGCGTGAGCCTGGCCGAATTCGGACTCTTCCAGACCGCCCAGCATCCGGGACAGCTCCCGCACCCGGGCCGGGCGGTCCAGCCGGACCACGCCGCTCGCGGTGACCAGGCCGTCGCCCGACTTCTCCACCACCAGGTGGTTGTCGGCAAACGCGGCGACCTGCGGCAGGTGGGTGACCACGATTACCTGTGCGGACCTGGCCAGCCGCGCCAGCCGGCGGCCGATCTCGACCGCGGCCTTGCCGCCGACCCCGGCGTCAACCTCGTCGAAAACGAACGTGGGCACCGGATCCGCGCCGGCGAAGACCACCTCGATGGCCAGCATCACGCGGGAGAGCTCGCCGCCCGAGGCGCCCTTGTTCAGCGGCAGCGGCGGCGCGCCGGGATGCGCGGCCAGCCTGATCTCTACGTCGTCGGCCCCGTGCGGGCCGGGTGCGTCCAGTTCGGTGACCGCGGCGGTCAACGACGCGTGCGGCATGGCCAGCGCGGTCAGTTCGGCCGTCACCACCGACGCGAACCGCTCCGCCGTCGCCTGGCGCAGCGCCGTCAGCTGGGACGCGAGCGAGGTCACCTGAGCCCGCAAAGACTCCTCTTCCGCGGCCAGCGCGGCGATCTTGTCGTTGTCCCCTTCGAGCTCGGCCAGCCGCGATCCGGCCTGCTTGGCCCAGTCAAGCACCGCGGCCACGTCGCCCGGCCCGCCGACCGCCCCGGTGGCCGTACCGTAGGCCCGGGTCAGCCTGGCCAGCGCCGCGCGGCGGTCCTGCACCGCGGCGAGCCGGGCCGGATCGGAATCCAGCCCGTCGGTGTAGGAGGCGAGTTCTCCGGCCACATCGGAGATCAGGTAGCTCGCCTCGGACAGCCGGTCGGCGAGCCCGGCCAGCAGGGGGTCGTGCGCGCGGACCGCTTCAAGCGCCCGGCCCGCGGCCCCGAGCAGGGTGAGCGCGTCTGAGCCGTCAACCGAGGTCGAGGCCGGGTCTCCGAGCAGCGCCTCGTGAGCCGTGGTGGCGGCGGCGTGCAGCGCGTCGGCGTTGGCGAGCTTTTCCTCCTCGGCCACCAGCGCGATGTCCTCGCCGGCCACGGGAGATACCGCCTCGACCTCGGCCAGGCCGTACCGCAGCGTCTCCGCCTCGGCCATTCGCTCCCGCTCCGCGTGGGTCAGCGCATCCAGTTCGCCGGCGACCGCGCGGTGACGGCTGAAAACCCGCCGGTAGTCGGACAGGACCGTGGCCAGCTCAGGCCCGGCGAACCTGTCGAGTGCTTCGCGCTGCCGCCCGGGCTTGAGCAGCTGCTGCTGGTCCGACTGCCCGTGTACCGCCACCAGGTCATCGGCCAGCACCTGGAGCAGCGATACCGGCACCGAATGTCCGCCCGCGAACGCGCGCGAGCGGCCTTCGGCCGACACCGAGCGGCTGAGCACGAGCGTGGATCCGTTGTCGTCCAGATCTCCGCCGGACTCCTCGACCTCGCGCGCCACCTTGGCGGAGACCAGGAGCCGCCCCTCGACCGCTGCCCTCGCCGCACCCGGCCGCACCCGCGCCGGATCGGCACGGCCGCCGAACAGCAGTCCGAGCGCGGTCACGACCATGGTCTTGCCGGCCCCGGTCTCACCGGTCAGCGCGGTGAACCCGGCCGACAGCTCGAGCACCGCGTCGTCGATAACGCCGAGGCCCGTAATGCGGACTTCCTCAAGCATGTTAGCCTGCGTCCTCCCAGGTACGCCCCCGCCAGCCCGCAACGGGCAGGCCGAACTTGGCCACCAGCCGGTCGGTGAACCGCCCGCCGCGGGCACCGGGAGTTTCCAGCCGCGCCAGCAGCACCGGCCGCTCGCCGCGGCGCACCTCCACCCGGGCCCCGGCTAGCAAATCGACCTTACGCCGACCATCGCACCACAAAACCGCGCCCGATGTCTCGTTGCCCACCATCAGCTCCACCGCGAGCACCGACTGGGGTGAGACCATCATCGGCGGGGCGAACAGCGCGTGCGCGCTGATCGGGACCATGAGCAGCGCCTCCACCTCTGGCCAGACCACCGGGCCGCCCGCGGAGAAGGCATAGGCCGTCGAGCCGGTGGGGGTCGAGCACACCACGCCATCACAGCTGAAGCGGGACAGCGGGCGGCCGTCGACTTCGATGATCACCTCGATCATCCGTTCCCTGGCGGCCTTTTCCACCGTGGCCTCGTTCAGCGCCCAGGTGGATGCGATTACCTCACCGTTGCTGCGCACGGTGACATCGATCGTCATCCGCTCCTCGACCACGTACTGCCTGGCCACCACCTTGTCGACCGTGTCGGCCAGCCCGTCGGGCTCCGCCTCGGCCAGGAACCCGACGTGACCGAGGTTGACGCCGATCAGCGGGACACCGGACGGCCGGGCCAGCTCGGCGGCGCGCAAGAGGCTGCCGTCGCCGCCCAGAACGATGATGAGTTCGACACCCTCGGCCGCCCAGTCGTCGGGCGGTACCTGCGTGGCGCCCGGGTAGCTCAACTCCCCCGCCAGCGTGCAGACGGAGATGCCGGCGGCCGTCAGCCGCTCCGCCACCAGGTGGGCGCTGCGCACCGCGTTCTCCCGCCCCGTGTGCGCCGTCACCAGCACCGACCGCTGTCCCACTAGCTAGGTCCCTCCTCAATCGCCCGCTGCAGCTGCCCCTCGTCGAGCGGCGGCGCGCCACGGCGCAACCACACGAAATATTCCACGTTTCCCGCAGGCCCGGGCAGTGGGCTCGCCGTGATCCCCCTGACGCCGAGGCCGAGCTGACCCGCCGCGTCCGTAACCCGCGTTACCGAGGCCGAACGGTCCGTGCTGTCACGCACCACGCCACCTGCGCCTACCCTGCCCTTGCCCACTTCGAACTGAGGCTTCACGAGCAGAACGAAATCGGCGTCCGGGGTGGCGGAGGCGACCAGCGCCGGAAGCACCAGGGTGAGCGAGATGAACGACAAGTCGGCCACCACCAGCTCGGCCGCCCGCGTCATCCCGTCGCCCCCGTCGATCCCGCCGCCCAGGTTGAGCGTGCGCACGTTGACCCGGTCCATCACGGTCACCCGCGGGTCGGTGCGCAAAGACCAGGCGAGCTGACCGTACCCCACGTCGGCGGCCACCACGTGCGCGGCGCCGGACCGCAGCAGCACGTCGGTGAAACCCCCGGTGGAGGCGCCCGCGTCCAGGCAGGACCGTCCCGCGACCGTCAAGCCCATCGGCATGAAGACGGCCAGCGCTCCGGCCAGCTTGCGGCCGCCGCGTGACACGTAGTCCGGTTCTCCGGACTCGGTGACCGTAATCGGGGTATCCCGGGCCACCTGGGTGGCGGCCTTGGCCGCTCGCTGGCCGGCCACCGCCACCAGCCCGGCGGCCACGAGCTCACCCGCCTGCTCCCTCGACCGGGCCAGACCTCGCCTGACCAGCTCGGCGTCGAGCCTCGCACGGGCTGGACTCAAGGCCGGCCTTGACCCGGATCGCCCGGATCGCCCGGGCCAGACCGACCCGGCCCCCTGCTGCCCTCGCTCAGCTCGCCCAGGATGTCCCTGAGCCGCCCGTGCACCTCTTCGAGCACGGTGACATGCGCGTCGGCCGGCAGACCCGGCAGCCGGCTCAGCCCGGCCACGGCGTCGTCCACCCGGTCGTCACCCGTCGGTGGCAGTGAAACCACGGTCCGTTCGGAAGATGGGTTCTGGCCATCATCCCCCGGACCCTGGTCTGGGTATTCCTGGTTCATGTGCGCTACCCTCCGCGTGGAACGCTACCGTCCGATGTTGACAAGAGCGAGGCGCACATGGCTTCAGCCGAGGAGTGCCGCGAGGCGCTTCAAACCCTTACGACCAGGCTGGCGGAGATGAGTCCCCAGGACCGGGCTAGTTATTTCGGCAAGCGCTCGATGAGCTGCCTGGTGACTGACCTCGGCATTACGTTCATCACCAGGTTCACCGACCACGGCGCCGAACCGGTCAAGGAAGCGGCGCCCGACGAGCCGCCGGCCGACATCAGGCTGACCGCGGACAGCGACGATGTTATCGCGCTGTCCGCGACCCCCGCCAACATCGCCCGGATGTGGCTCTCGGGCCGGGTCAAGGTTCAGGCCAGCATGCGGGACCTGCTGGCGCTCCGCCGTCTGCTGTAGTGGTGCCGCCTGTTGCAGGGCCGCCTGTTGTGACGGTGGCCGGATTTGTTCTGATTGCCCCGCGTTACCTGATCACGCCGGCCTCGCGCAGCTCAAGGATCTGCGCGGCGGTGTAGCCGGCCTCGGCGAGGATCTCATCGGTGTGTTCGCCGAGGACAGGCGGCGGGCGGCGGATGCTGGGTGGCTGGGCCGAGAGCTTCAGCGGTGACCCCAGGGTCTTGAGCGTCCCGGCGACCGGGTGCTCGATCTCCACCACCATCTCGCGCGCGACGACCTGCGGCTGTTCCAGGGCGGCGGGCACGGTGTTGACCGGGCCCGCCGGCACGCCCGCCGCGCTCAGCAGGTCCGTCCATTCCGCGCAGCCCCTGGTCGCCAGCGTGGCCTCGATGCGCGGGATCAGGGTGTCACGGTTGCGCACCCGGTCAGGGTTGGTGGCGTAGCGGGGATCATCGGTCAGCTCGTCGAGCCCGGTGGCCGCGGTAAACCGGCGCCACAGCCCGTCGCTGCCGACCGCGACCATCAATGGCGCATCGGCGGTCGGGAACACCTGATACGGGGTGAGGCTCTCGTGCGCGCTGCCGTGCCGGCCTGGGGTCACGCCGGTCGCGAAGTACTTGCCCGCCACATAGGTGAGCCAGGCGATCTGACCGTCCAGCAGGGACACGTCAACGAGCTGGCCCTGGCCGCTCGCCTCTCGTGCGTGCAGGGCGGCCAGGATGCCGATCAGCGCCCACATCCCGCCGCCGACGTCGGCCGACGAGGTACCGCTGCGGACGGGCTCACCATCCGGTTCGCCGGTGACGCTCATCATCCCTGACATGGCCTGCGCGACCGCGTCGTAGCCAGGCAGTCCCGCGCTCGGTCCGGTCTGTCCGTAGCCGCTGATCGAGGCGTAGATCAGCCTTCCGTTCCGGCGGGCCAGCTCGTCGTAGCCCAGGCCGAGGCGAGCGGCGGTACCGGGCCGGAAGTTCTCCACCAGGATGTCTGAGCCCGCGGCGAGCCGCCGTACGATGTCCCGGCCCTCAGGGGTTTTCATGTTGACGGACAGGCCGCGCTTGTTCCGGTTCACGGACAGGAAATAGGCGGCGTCCTCACCCTGGAACGGCGGACCCCAGCGCCGGGTGTCATCACCGTGCCAGATGTCTTCGACCTTAATCACGTCGGCGCCGAGGTCGCCGAGGATCATCGTGGCGAACGGCCCGGACAGCGCCCTGGTCAGATCCAGTACCCGCAGTCCGGCGAGCGGGCCCGAAGCGTTGGGGATTCCCATTGCCGATATCTTATCGAGTTATGGGAGACCTGATCCTGCTGAGGCATGGCGAGACCGAGTGGAGTCTGTCCGGCCGGCACACCGGGCGGACAGACATCCCGCTCACCGCCTACGGCGAGGCGGCCGCCACGACGCTGGCCCCGGTGCTGGCCAGGCATCAGATCGCGGCCGTCTTCTCCAGCCCCGCCCGCCGTGCGGTCACCACCGCGGCCCTGGCCGGCCTTGACCACGCCCAGCCCGACCCCGACCTTTGGGAATGGGACTACGGCGGTTACGAGGGCCTGACGACGACGCAGATCAGCGAACAGCGGCCCGGCTGGTACCTGTGGCGGGACGGTGTCATCCCTGGCGACGCCGCGCACCCAGGTGAAACGGTGGAACAAGTCGGCCAGCGGGTCGACCGGGTGCTGGCCCGGGCCTTCCTCCTGCTGGCCGGCGGGGACGTCGTCCTGGTCGCTCACGGCCACGTGCTGCGCGTTCTCAGCGCCCGTTACCTGGGGCTCGAGCCGTCGGCCGGACGACTCTTGCAGCTGGACACCGGGACGGTCAGCACGCTTGGCACCGAGCACGACCAGCCGGTCATCGTGTCCTGGAACGTACCGCCCGCGGCCTAGCCGGGCCCGTCAGCTGATGCTTCCTCGGCGGGGCGGGTTTCCTCCCGCATCCAGGTCAGGTACGCGGCCGAACCCGTCACGATGGGCAGCGCGACGATCTCAGGCTCGTCGTAGCTGTGCCGTTCGGCAATGAAGGCGGCCAGCTCGTCGTACCGGTCGGCTGGGAGCTTGAACAGCACCAGCCATTCCTCGGTCCGCTCGAGCCCGCCGTCCCACCAGTACATCGAGGCCACCGGGCCCGCCACCTGGGCGCAGGCGGCCAGTCTCGACTCGACCGCGGCGCGGGACAGCTCCATCGCCTCGGCCCGCGAATCGGTCGTCGTCTGCACCTGGAGGTACTGCGCCTCGAGGTCGGCCATGGCACATGATGCTACGCCCAGCAGGCCCTAGTACGCTGTTCCGCATGTCGCCTGAGCCGCGGCGAGGGCTGGGAGGAGAGCGCGTGGAACTTGTTCATTCCGGAAAGGTCCGGGACCTGTACGCCGACGGCGACGACCTCATCATGGTCGCCTCGGACCGGGTGAGCATCTACGACGTCGTGCTGCCGACGCCGATTCCGGGTAAGGGCAACGTGCTGACCCAGCTCTCGCTGTGGTGGTTCGACCAGCTCAGGGACGTGATCCCCAATCACGTGATCTCCGGAACCGACGTACCTGAGCAGTGGTCGGGCCGGGCGATCCGGTGCCGCCGCTTGCAGATGCTGCCGGTGGAGTGCATCGCCCGCGGCTACCTGGCCGGGCTCGGCCTGGCGTCCTATAACGAAACCGGTACGATCTCGGGCGTGCCGCTGCCGCCGGGCCTGGTCGAGAGTTCCCGGCTACCCGAACCGGTCTTCACGCCGACGACCAAGGCGACGACGGGCCACGACGAGGCGATGACCGCGGCCGAGGTGGCGGCGCTGGTCGGCGGCCCGTTGGCGGCCGAACTCGAGCGGGTCACCCTGGAGGTGTACCGGCGCGGAGCGGAGCTGGCCGCGACGCGGGGCGTCATCATCGCGGACACCAAGCTGGAGTTCGGGCTGCGCGAGGACGGGACCCTGACGCTGGCCGACGAGGTCCTCACACCTGACTCGTCCCGGTTCTGGCTGACCTCGGAATGGCAGCCAGGCCGTCCACCGCGCTCACTGGACAAGCAGTTCGTGCGGGACTGGTCCGCCAGCCTGGACTGGGACCGCAGGCCGCCAGGCCCGGCCCTCCCGCCCGACATCGTGGCGGCCACCCAGGCGCGCTACTCCGAGCTCTACGAGCGGGTCACGTCGGCAGCTAGCCCGCAGCTGGTCTCACCCGGCTGACTTGATGCAGGTGTAGGCGCCGTACAACCTGCGCTCGAAGTCCACGGTAACGATCTCGAAACCCGCGGCGATGAGCATCGGCTCGAGGAGCCAGCGAAAGGTGCTGAACTCGGTACGGATATGTTCGGCGTAGTCCTCGCTGGTGTAGCCGTCGGCGGGATCGCCGGCCGCGTGGCCGAGCCACCCGGTGAAGACCGTCTCAGCCTCGGCGGCGCCGAAGTCGTAGATCAGGTCACGCAGCCGCAGCACGCCCCCCGGCCGCAGTATCCGTGCGACGCGGTCCAGGGCCATCGCCTTCCAGAAGTCGGGCAACTGGTGGAGCGCGTTGCGGGTATGCACCCCGTCGACCGGCGGCCCGGAGCGCTGGTAACTGAGGAATCCCGCGCGCACGCACTCCAGGTTTTCCAGTCCGGCCGCCGCTGAGCGCTCGCTCAGGGCCGCGAGCATGGCCGGCGAGATGTCGACCGCCGTCACGTGCCCGAACCGGCGCGCGGCAGCGAGCGCGAACTGCCCGGCGCCCGCGCCGAGATCGACGACAGCGGAGGTCTCGTCCAGGCCGTGCGCCTCGAAGGCGGCCACGTCCTCGGCTGGATCGGGATACCCCTGCTTGCGGTCATAGCCCGCCACGAACGCCGGGTCCAGGTGTTCGGGTCCCGCATGCGCCAGTTCGTCGATCATCCATGAGTCAGCCACATGGTTATTTTCCCATGACCGCAAACCATTTCTTTCCCATGACCGCGACTCATCTCCCCGGCGGCGGTAGGCCGTCCCGCAGGGCCTCCGGCCCGTCCCCTCAGCCCCGCGAACCCCACTCGCCCCATCCTGCACGCCCGTGCTGACACGCTGCCGCTTCCGAGCCACACCAAAGGTCCATTGTGGTTGCCCCCGTGCCGTATGCCGACTGTGAAGGCACCCGCGGGCGCTTGACGATCGAGGCAACGGTCAAGCTGTAGCGGGGGGTCGTTGCCGCCACCGGTCAGGACCTGCCCGGCCAGCCCCGGGCCGCCCTCCGGCGCGCTGGTCCGGAACCG
>JBEKKH010000025.1:0-27609 GCA_050010815.1 Streptosporangiaceae bacterium
TTCGCGATCATGAAATCTCCGCCCGGGAGCCCGGCAGGCCGGGCGCAAAGCGAGTCGAGCGCAGTCAACCACATCCAGCCGAGCCGACACGCCGGAAACTCACCTTAATACGGAATGTCCACACGCTCACCGGTACGAGCCGCCGCCCATTCTTCCTCCGCAGCCGGACCGATCCACTCATATAGCAGACGACCGCACCCGCCGCCTCAAGTCGCGTGACCTTGGCGTGCAACCTCTTGTAGTAGCTGGCTTCGCCGACATGCGCGGTCCCGACCAGGGTCACGGTACGGCCCGTGCGCCGATGCCGGTAGCGGATGACCGAGGTCTGCAGCACGCCACGCCGACCCGCAGCTTCCTCATCATCCGTCACCCCAGGCACAAACGATGCAGCGGCCACGAGGTGACCTTAAGGTCAAGAGCAGCCATCCGGCTAGGACCGGTCCCGGCGGATCGGCCTCATGCCGGCTGCTGCGCACAGCAAGGACACCGTGATCCCGAACCCTCAGGTGACCGAAGGCGTGCTAGGACCAGAGCCGGCCTTACTCACTTGCTGCATCGGCGCGGGCAGCGAGCGCCGAGGTGCATAGTGGAGTTTCCCAGCCTCTCGGCATGCCGCTGTGACGGGTGATCGAAAAACTGGGCCTGCTGTCCGATGGCCAGCCAGGACGGTTTACGCGCTTTCTGTTGTCAGGGCTGTCAGTTCGGCGGCGACGCTGGCGGCCTGGCTGTCACTGAGCCGGTCGAGGATCTCGTGCGCGTGCTGCAGTTCCGCCCGCGCCTCGGCGGCCTGCCCAGCGGCGAGAGCGCAGTGCGCCAGGCCGACGAGCGCCATGGCCTCCTCCCTGGGGCTGGCGATGCCGCGGGCCAGCCCGAGAGCCTCGCGATGGCAAGTCAGCGCGTTGCGGAGCTCGCCGTGAACCAGGTACACCGGGCCGAGGTTGTTAAGGGCCTCAGCTTCGCCGAGCTGGTGGCCGATCTCGCGGGAGATGGCGAGGGCTTGTTGGAGGGCATCTTGCGCGCCAAGGAGGTCCCCTGTCTTGCACCGTACGCTGCCCAGGACTACGAGGGAATTTGCCTGAATGTGCCGCTGCCCGATCTCGCGGGAGATGGCAAGGGCTTCTTCGAGGGCGTCAGCGGCGCCGGGGTAGTTGGCGACTTCATGCAGGGCCTCAGCCAGGTTTACCAGGGCGTTGGCCTGGCCGAGCCGGTAGCCGAGACTGCGGTAGATGGCTAGCGCCTCTTTCAAAGCCACCGTAGCGGCGGAGTGATCGCCCAGATCGGCTAGCATACTTCCCAGATTATTGAGGGCCCAGGCCCCGCTGAGCTGATCATTGATGTCGCGGGCGAGCACGAGCCCCGCCTCGAGGGCCTGAGTAGCGCCGCGTTGATCCCCCGCGAATCGTCGCGCGGTCCCCAGGAAGACCAGCGCATTTGCTTGCCCGAGCCGTTCATCGAGGTCGCGGAAGATGTGCAGCCCGGCTTCCAATGAGTCGGTGGCCGCCGCGTATTCGCCGTATAGGCACTGTGCGGCACCGAGGTCGTGCAAAGCGCTGGCTTCGCCCAGCCGGTCACCGATGTCCCGAGCAGCGCGTGCGGCGGCTGCGTGCCGGGGCACCGCATCGGAGAGCGGGCCATCGTGCTGGAAGAGCGCAGAAAGGGCGGCGGTAATGCCCACGACACGGGCCTTCTGGTCGGTCCTAGCCACGTGATCGAGGCAGGCGAGTAGATTGGCACGCTCGGTCCGCTCCCAGGCGAGCGCCATTGCGGTATCGTGCAGTTGCGTGGCCACCGGACCGGTCTCCGGTGGCGGCCCGGGGCGGTTGTAGACCGCGATGAGGCGCTCGGCAGTCCCCGCGGTTCGCTGGTAGTAGTCGAGGAGTCGGTCCATGGCGGCGGCGAGTTCGGCTGGCGGGTCGTCGGCGGCGAGGACGCGGGCGTGCTCGCGGACTAGGTCGTGGAGGTGGTAGCGGCCGTGGCGTGGCTCGGTGAGCAGATAGTAGTCGTAGAGCGCTGCGAGCTGGCGGCGGGCAGTGGCTAGGTCGCTGTCGGCGAGCGCGGCGGCCGCGTAGGCGTCGATATCGGTTCCCGGGTGGAGGCCGCACCAGCGGAACATCTGCTGCTGGTTCACGGTAAGGTCCCCGTACGACAGGTTGAACGCGGCGGCAACCGAGCGGTTTTCCGTGGTTATCGTGTCGAGCCTGTCCTGGGTAGCGCCAAGGTCGGCGGCGAGGTCGGCCGGCGTCCAGCTGGGATGATGGTGTAGCTGGCGGGCGAGCATCCCGAGCGCAAGCGGCAAGTAGCCGCTCAGCCTGGCGACCTCGTGGACGCCTGCCTGGTCCACGGCAAGACCTGGCCTGTTCGCAAGCTTGACCAGCAGTGCCGCGGCCGCGCTGGGCGAGAGGGTGTCAAGGTTGATCGCTGTCGCTTCCTCCAGCGCGGTCAGGCGGCGACGGCTGGTGATCAGGACGAGGGACTCGCTGGAGCTGGGCAGCAGCGGCTGGACCTGACCAGTGTCCGCTGCGTCGTCAAGCACGAGCAGCAGCCTTCTGCCAGCCAGCCGATCTCGCCACTGGGCGGTACGGGCTTCAAGGTCTGCCGCGATTCGCCTGCTCGGGATTCCGGCTATCACCAGGAGGCTGGCGAGCGCTTCGGAAGGATCTACCGGCGCTCGGCCTGGGGTGTGTCCATGTAGCGGGAGGAAGATCTGCCCATCGGGGAACCGCGGCGCCAGTCGGTGAGCCGCGTGGACCGCGAATGCGGTCTTACCGATCCCGGCCATCCCGCCGACCGCGTAAACGCCGATTACTCCGCTTGAAGCCGAACTAATCAACGCTTGCAGTTCGGCTTCCCGGCCGGTGAAGGTCGCTATGTCTCGAGGTAGCGTCCGCGTTTCCATACCTGCGTCACTCCGAGAGGACACCCCCGCCGGACGACGACCCAAGGCGCTGGCTTCGAACTCCGCCCGTACCTCCCCAGATAGACGCAGCGCGTCGGCCAGTCGGCGAGCAGTGGCCCTGCGGGCCGTCTGGTTAATCCCCCGCTCGAGGTCACTAACCGTGCGCGTGCTCACCCCAGCAACCTGCGCGAGTTCCTCCTGCGTAAGGCCGACGTCGGTCCGCAATTGCCACAGCAGGGTGGCAAAGGCCACCGAACTTGCCCTCCCCACTCTCAATGACCCCCGACAACCTCTAAATGAAGACTAGACCGATGCCCGGCTAGTTTGCGAGGGTTGCGGACACTATTCCTGTGGGTCATCCTGTGGGCTTCCCTCATGGTGAATGGGCTCGGGCGCTCTTAGATTCGTCTACAAGGGCTATCACCAGCCAGCCAGGGAAGGCGCATTTACGGCGCCCGAACGGGCAGAGATGGGAGGCATCTTCTATGACTCAACATGCCCAGCGGCCGCGCAATACACGTGATGATCTGCTCCTGACGATCGTCCCGGGCAGCAATGCCCCAGTCATCTGCCCTGCCTGCGGAGCGTCCATGCGGCTGCGGACCCCAGGCTCCTTCGAACTTAACCTGGATCCGAACTTCCGGCACGAGTGCAATCAGGTCCTCAAGCAGTATTCCGCATTTCTCGATCAGTTCGAACGGGAACTCCAGGCGCGGAACCTGCCGGGATCGGTGCGAGGCGGCAAGGATGCCGCGTACGCCTATCGCGACATCGATGACTTGCCGCAGGACATGTTCAGCGACGGCCTGTACGACACCAAGGCGGCCGAGATCGTCGGCAGGTACTGGTGGCGTCTCTTTGACCGGTACCGGTTCGCCGAGCTGATCCACCGGGATCTCCAGCCGCTGGATGAGCTACGGGCGCAGCTCGGCTCCGGCGACGCGACACCGGCCGAGCCTCCAGGCAAGTCCGGCAGACCGTTCGACGCCGTCGTCAACACCATCCTCGGCGGCTTCGAGCCGCTTGACTTCACCGGGCACCTCGTCTCGCTGGTGCTTGACCAGCCCCATGTGCGTAAGCTGCTCAGCGACGTCGCCCCCGGCGGCAAGGACAGCAGCGCCGCTCACCTCGCGTTCCTGGACCGGACTCGTGATCAGCAGATCGCCCCGGCGTTCACGGCCTACCTGGATCTCATCGCGAGCGTGCTAGCAGACAAGGATCTCACGAAGAGGTTCCTCGGCGAGAACGCCAAGGCAAAGCGCGACACCCTGCGCGGCCAGCTGCACCGGGCCAGGCTGATCCTGGTCCTGCTGCTCGGTCACCGGTCGCAGCTGGCCGTCGACGGCTACCCGGGCCTGTACGGATACCACGACCCGTTCACGTTGCCGCATCGCACGGTAGTGGCACCCCGGCAGGCCATAACGCTGTTCAACTCGGCGGCGCTTACCAACCTCGCGGGAATCGGGCTGTCCGACTATTACATCGGGCTCCTTCAGGGCCGGGAGCAGCCGCCCGCCGAGGCAGAAGGCGAGCCAGCCGACGAGGCGGCCGCCGTGGCGGCCATGGCGCAACGGCTCGGCGAGGACACCCACGGGCTACTTCGCTTCGTCTGCCGCGGTCCATCAGGCCGGCCGCCGAAGCCGCAGACGGACGATAATCCCCAGCATCAGTACCGGCCCGAGGATCCCGACTACTGCGGATGGTTCCCCAAGGCCATCCCCACTCACCCGGTGGTGTTTATCGGCAGCCCCGGCACCAGCAAGTCCACGCTCATGCTGACCGGGCTGGTGAAGTTCTACAACCACGCGCACGCACTCGGAGCGGACGTAGCTTTCCACAGCGCCAAGGACGAGCAGGCCTACATCGACTACATCAACAGCTTCTGGGACGGGATCCTGCCCAGGCCGACGGAGCACGGAAACCGCTACAGCATCCACTTCCGGGTGGAGGCAACAGATAATCCCGACGTCGGCGCGGAGTTCGTGTTCACCGACATCCCCGGAGAGAAGGTCGCCCGCAGCGCACGTGAGCAGGGCGCCGATCCATTCGTCCTCGGTGTGCTCAAATACGCGGAAACGATAGTTTTCCTCTTCGACCTCACCGTCGAACCCGCGGTGCACAAGGCGCTCAAATACTCTCCGGCCAGCGCCAGCTGGGACACCTACTTCGAGAACTACAAAAGGGTGGTCAATGACCGGATCCCGGCGGCGATGAAGAAGAACCCGCCCGCCGATGAGCGGGATGCCGAGGCCAACAGCTCAGTGCGGACCCTCCAGCTCGACCTGCTTGACCGGATGATCACCGACCTGCGCGAGATCCGCGGGGAACTCGGCGAGCAGCGCGGGCCGAACTTCTTGTGCGTCATCCCCAAGGCCGACCTGTACGCCGCCGACGGCCGGGTAGCATCCAAGGACGCCGACGTCAAGTTCCTCTCGGCGTTCTACCGCAAGCTCCGCGACGACGGCGTCCTGTCACAGTCGTTCAACGGCCCGCAGAACGTAGACAAGACCGGCCTCGAATGGTGGCACTCCAACGCGGGATACGGCGCGCGGCTCGATGGCGACGGTGAGCGAATGCCCGTCGGCGCCGGGATGAGCGATCAGATAATCGGATGGCAGCTCGGACTTGTCCGCGGCATCTCGGCGGCGGCCCGGCAGGGCCTGGCACGGATAGGCGACGCGCTCGGCAAAGAAGCGCAGGAAGCGGAACGCGAATCGCTCTCCGGCCTGATCAACCGGCGCCTGATCGAGCATCTGGAGAGCGTTTTCGGGGAGAGCCGGGTCTTCTTCCTGCCAGTATCGGCCCAAGGCGCCGACGAGAAGGTGGCGGGCGTCACGCAAACCGAGGACGGCCCGAAGCTAGGTCACCCGCCGAACGCCAAGCTCGCCGAATACGCGTTCATACTTCCCATCCTGCTCGCCCTCCAGGACGCGGAGAAGGGTTAACGCGATGGCCGACCCGATCATGAAGAAGCGTACGCAGACGATTAGCGCAATCGCCACTGCGGCGATGGGCACCGGGGCGGCCTCGGCCGCGCCGACACCGCTACTCGAACTCCCGAAACAGGGCGTCATCGCCCTAGGCGACCTGGGGCTGTGCATCACCGTCTACGCTATCTGGTTCGACACCAGGGTAACGACCGACCAGATGCGTCACATACTGGTAGACGCGGGCGTGGCCAGCCTGGAGGGAGGGCTGCTGGTCTACGCCGGCGTCAAGACGACGGAGGCCCTGCTGGCTGAGGGGCTCAACTTCCTGGGACCACTTGGCTGGGGAGTCTCCGCCGCCATTACCGGCACGGTGACCGCGACCGTCGGCCTCGCCTTCTGGCGGCTCTGCGAGAATCCGCCTCCATGGCTCGTCCCGAGTACAGGTTAGCCTCGATTCCAGGCGCGCTGTGTGCCGTGCTGGACGAGGTCCTGGTCATCCTGTACATATTTCCGCCGACCCGCGCCTGACTATTCCAACCATCCATCAATTTCGCAAAATTTTCGGGGATCCGAGCCTCTAGTCCCTGACGAAGAAAAGCGGAAGGCGCCCTCATCGCAAGCCATCTACGGAAGGCAAAGCATGGTTCAGGATAAACTTCTACACTCGCATGGGACCATCTGCTGCCAGCAGAAGATCACTCCGTTCTGCACGCCCCCTGTATTGACACGAATTCAAAGATTATCAGGCCGCTGCATCGACGGTGTCGCCCGATTCAAGCTTATACCGAAGGGTCTGGGATTAAGGCAACGGCCCCAAAGGGAAGCCGTGGGTGATATCAGGTCTCCTGCGGAGACGATGATACGTAAGTTGGGCCATCACCATGCCCTCGCTCGGATCGCGGATTTCCGTACGGTCCTCCTCGGCAGAGGGACGCTGGCTTGCCGACGTAGCGCATTGGGTCCTGCTCTCTGGCGCGCAGGCCAGCTGACGAGGCCGCAGAGCGTCTGCGATGTAGCGACCTGGATACTTATCAATTCTGCAAGCTTGAACTTCTACGGTCGGCCATCGGCGGGGAGGGACAGTAGCATGAACAGCAACGCAGCTCACGATAATCTAGATACCAACGGCCCGGAGTTGAGAACCGCGGTAAGCGCAGTAACGGTCCGCGACGGGCACACCCGTTCAGCCCGTATCGTGAATGACGCGCTGAGCGTTGCATTGTCTCTCACTGGTCCGTTCGTCAAGACTGAGGCACTCGTCCGAGTTGCAGAGGCGATGGCCATCACCGACCCGGGCAGGGCTGCCCGGCTCCTCAGCGACGCAGAACGCTTGCTTCGGCCGGTCAAACTAGGGCCAGACAGGGATTCGGCGTTGGGGACCCTGGCAGAGGCACTAGCGGCGACCGAGCCGGATCGTGCTGAACGCCTCGCCAGGTCAATCACTCATGAGGGTTCCAAGCTCTATGCGATGGAGGAGGTCGCAAAGCTCATGGCGGGGACCGATGCTGACCGTGCCGAGCAACTCGCTTGGTCTATCGCTAACAAACGCGCGAGGGCCAGGGCGCTGGCCAACCTCGTGTGGGTGCTTGCCGCGACCGATGCCGATCGCGCTGAACGGATTGCCCGGTCGATCCCAGCCGAGGACAAGAAGGCAAGCGCGCTAGCCGACGTCGCAAGGGCGCTCGCGGCGACCGATGCAGACCATGCGGTAAGCCTCGCCCATTCGATACGCGGCAAGGCCGACAGGGAAGAGGCCCTGGCCGATGTCGCAGGAGCAGTGGCCGCCACCGACCCGGACCTTGCCGAGCGGCTTGTCGAGTCGATCCGTGATAAGAAGAACAAAGCCGAGGTCCGCGTCAGTATCGCTGAGGCGCTCGCGGCGACCGATGCAGACCGTGCAGTAAGCCTCGCCCATTCGATACGCGGCAAGACTGACAGGGCAGAGGCGCTGGCCGCCATCGCTAAGACACTGGCCGCCATCGACCCGGAACAGGCGATACGGCTCATTAGCAAAGCGGAAAACCTAACTGAAAAGAATTCTGATCAGGATGAGGGGGTGCGGGTAAGCATCGCAGAAGCAATGGCCGTAATCGCTCCGCGCCGCGCCGTACGCTTCGCCAAGTCGATACGCGACAAGGACTACAGGGCGATGGCGCTGACCGACGTCGCAGCCGTGCTGGCAGCGAGCGACCCAGACCGTGCCGAACGCCTCGCGAAGTCAATCAATTACAGAAACAGGATATATCGATCACAAGCACTGGCGAAAGTCTCCGGCGTCCCTGACTACTCGTCCTTCGCCTCGTGGCACCGCTGGCCAGCCCCACCTACTACGACGAGGCCGGAAATGAACACCTACACCTGCCGCTACTGCCGGCAACCGAGCGATCCTGGCCTGCCCACGTCAGGCTGGCTGTACCGTGACCGTAATCAATGCCTTGATAGCGGCGCGCTGCTGCCCCAGTGTCAGCGCGTCCCACCCGGCTGCAGAGGAAGCGATCCGGTCGCCGGGAAACGTATGCTGCGCTGGAAGCAACTTGTGCGGTTTTCGCCTGCATTTCGGGCCGTTTCGTCATGCGACGCGCCTGCGGCCGACGTGAACCAGGTGTGTGGTTATGACTTGCAGGGCGGCGCGTCGATGCATTCGCAGATACACCCATGACCTGGAAGAACAGCACAGATCGCTTAATATTTGCGGCTGTCCGTGATCCGGTTCTGGCGCTTCCATAGGGGCGGCCGCACACGGGTGGCGCGGCCGAACGGCAGAAGTGCCATTCGTGATCTGGAGCTGAGATTCTTACCGCTATCCGGCATCGCGCTTCCCGATTGTGGTGGCGGGCGTCGGCTGCCTGAATCGCGGGCCGGCTGGAGGGCCAATTATGACCAGCACCGATGGGCGAGCGGAGCAGGACGCCAGAGCTGACATTACGGAGCGCAGTGCGCCGGACCGGGCCTTTGGATCAGCTGCCGCGCAGCGGGCGGAAGACGCGCGGAGGTTCGCGGCGAGGAGGCCGGGTTCTTCGAGGGCGAGGAAGTGGCCGCCGCGGGTGGGGCCTGCCCACTGGCGGATGTCAGGGTAGCTGCGTTCGGCGTACTCGCGGGGATAGTCGCGGTCTTCGGGGGTCAGGGTGATGCCAGCGGGAACGTCGACGCGGGGCAGCGGCGGGCCTGATCGTCATCGTAGTAGGACCGGAACGAGGAGCCGATCGTGCCGGTGACCCAGTACAGGGTGATCATGGTGAGCAGGGTGTCCTTGCTGAACCGCGACTCAAGGTCCCCGCCGCAGTCGCTCCAGGCCCGGTATTTCTCCACCAGCCAGGCGGCCAGCCCCGACGGGGAGTCGGCCAGCGCAGCGGCGAGGGTGTCGGGCCGGGTGCTCTGGATCACGGCGTAGCCGTCGCCGCTGTCGTGCTGGGCCTGCCGGGCGGCGAGGTAGCTCTTCTCGGCGGCGGACAAGGGCCGGGCGCCGTCCAGCACGGGATGCAGGTTCGGGTGGTGGGTGTAGATGCCCAGGACGCGGTCGCGATGGCGGGCGCCGAGGAATCCGGTGACGTGTGAGCCGATGTCGCCGCCGTAGGCGCGCCGAACCGAGGGTAGCCCAGGACGTCGCTCATCAGGCGGGCCCGCAGATCGGCGATGACGGGCGGGGTCACCGGCCCGGCAACAGGCAGGCCGGAGAACACGAAGCCGGGCAGCGAGGGGATGACCACGTCGAACGCGTCGTGCGGGTCGCCGCCGTGACTGCCGGGATCGGTGAGCAGCGCGGTCAGCGGCAGCATTTCCAGGAAGCTGCTGGGCCAGCCGTGGGTCAGGACCAGCGGCAGCGCCGGCCGGGCTGGGCCGGAACCGGCCGCGCGGACGTGCACGAAGTGCACGCGCTGCCCGTCGATGCCGACGGTGAACTGCGGCAGGGCCTTCAGCTCGCGCTCGCGGGCCCGCCAGTCGAAGTCGTCGTGCCAGTAGGTGACGAGCTCGCGCAGGTAGTCCGGGTCGGTGCCGGCTTGCCAGGGGCGGCGGTCCGCTCCGGGAATCGGGTTTGCGGCAGCCGGTCTGCGAGGCCATCTGCGCTGGGCTGGCGCAGCGGCGGCCGGCCGGCCCCGGCTGCCGCCGCCGGGTCATGATCGCGCGCCGCGAGCCCAACGGCCTGATCACCGTCACGGCCAGCGCGAATTTAGCGATCCCTGCATCTTCGGCGCCGCTGCGGTCTGCATCCCGGAGACCGCGTGCCCATAGCCGGCGGGTTCTGCTTCGCGGGCGGGTGCCGTGTCCGGGTCACGGGCCAGTGATGATCGCCGGGGGGCTGATGCCAGTGCGGCGCTTCGGCGAGATGTCAGGAACGTGTAACCAGCGGTCCAGGCGGCCAGGGCGGCCGCGGCGGCGGTCAAGATGACGAACGCGCCGGTTCTGCCGGCCAGGGCGCCGAGGCCGGCGGCCAGGTACGGGGATGCGAAGCCGATGTAGGCGAGCGCGTAGTAGCAGGCGACTACGGCACCCCGGTCCGCCGGGCCGGCCAGCTGCTCGGCCTGCCGCAGCCCAGAGACCAGGCACAGGCCGTAGGCCACGCCGAGGAGCACCGCGGCCACGCCGGCTAGCACGCGGTCAGGACCATGCACCGCAACGATACCGACCCCAGTGCCGGCCGCCGCGCAGAGCAGGCCGGCGATGGCGCCGCTGCCCGGGGCCATCCGCCGGGCAAGCGGCTGCACCGCGAAACCGGCCGAGAACGCCAGCGCAGTCATCAGGCCGGCGAAGCCGGCTGACAGCGTCCTGGCGCTGGTGACCTCCTCAGGAAGCACCACGATCGCGGTCGACACCGAGCCGAACACCAGCGGCGCGGCCGGCGCGACGGCCAGCCAGAAGCGCCAGGTCATGATCGCCGCGGGCGGCCAGCGCCTGGCCGCACGCACGGTGACGGCGGCCACCGCTCCTGGAGCGTTCGGGTGCTTCCCATGCAACCGCGCCGGCGCCGGCACGATGACCGCGATTGCTATCGCCCCCAGGAGCAGATGCGGAAGGTAGGGGACCTGCAGCGGGTCGCCGGCCCATTGCGCCAGCACGGCGGCCACCACCGGGCCGAGACCGAGTCCTGCGGTCAGCGCGAGCGCGGCGCGACGCGGACCTGCGGGACCGCCTGTGCCCGTCGCGGGCGACAGTTCCTGCACCCACGCGGTAGCCGAGCCGAAGACCACGCCCGAGCACAAGCCGGCCAGAGCGCGGCTGGCGACAAGCAGGGCGACTGAACGCGGACCCATGATCAGCAGCAGCGTGGCCAGCGGCGACAGGACCACGAACGGCAGGAGGACGGGCCTCCGGCCGTACCGGTCCGAGGCGGGACCGCCGATCAGCAGGCCGGGCACTAGCGTCGACGCGTAAACGGCGAACAAGCCGGCGACCGCCGCCGCGGTCAGGTTCAGCTCATGACGGTAGACGATGAGCATCGGGGAGAACTGGTTCGCTCCCCAGCCGACCGCGAACAGGACGAACGCGATCCGCATCCAGGCACGGGACGTGCGCCGGGTAACGGGCTGGCAGGTCTGGCTCGCTGCGGTGATCATGATCCTCAACATAACCGGATAACCGTCAAATGCAGATTTGACTGTCTGCCGGCTACCGTGCCTGGTATGGACCCAGATGCCGACCTCGCCTCGGTCGCCGCGCTGATCGCGGACCGCAACCGCGCGCAGATGCTGCTCACCCTGCTCGGTGGCGCGCCGCAGTCCGGATCGGCGCTGGCCGAGGCCGCGGGCATCTCCCGGTCACTGGCCAGCGCCCACCTCAAGAAGCTGGTGACTGGCGGTTTCGTCCAGATGAAGCCGCACGGACGGCAGCGGCTCTACTCAATCGCGTCCGCGGCGGTCGCCGATACGCTGGAGATCCTCATCCTGCTCGCCCCGGCGTCGCCCGCCCGGTCCCTGAGCCAGACCGGCCGCGCGAAGAACCTGCGCTGGGCCCGCATGTGCTATGACCACCTGGGCGGTGCAGTCGGAGTAGCGATCACCGGGGCGCTGACCGGGCACGCACTGATCCGCGAGCAAAATGGCGCCTTCGTGCTCGGCACCCGCGGCGCGGACAGCTTCGCCGAACTGGGCATCGACACCAGCCGCCTCGAGCAGCACACCCGCCCGCTGCTCCGGCCCTGCATGGACTGGAGCGAACGGCGGTACCATCTGGCCGGAAGCCTCGGCGCCGCGCTGACCACCACTATGCAGAACCGGCTCTGGATCACGACCCGCGAAGCCAGCCGGATCGTCACCGTGAACCCAGCCGGAGTCAGCGGCCTGCGGGACTGGCTGGACATCGACCTGACGGCGCTTCGCGACGCCGCCTAGGCCATGTACAACCGCAAGCCAGACCTGGGCGACGAACCACAGCTCGTTATGCGAAAAGGACTTCTCTCTGCAATGCACGCGGGTAGTCGCTGCCGGTCAGGATACGTTCGGCCAGTCACGGACCTCCTCTACGGGTACCCCGGCTCTGCGTACCGAGCGACTCGTGCTGCGCGATCCGGCCCCGGCGGACGCGCCCGCCGTGCTGTCTTCCAGGGCGATCCACGCGTCCAGCGGTTCAACGACCAGCCACTGCGATCTTGGCAGCAGCCGGGGCAATATCGAGTCCCTGCGGACCCGGACCTCGACCGGGCTCTCATCAGGGAACTTACCGTCGCTGTCCTCGTCCTCGTACATGCCGGCTCCGCCCAGGAGCCAGGCGGACAATGTGTGTCATTACCGTTTGCACAGGGATTGTCGAGGCACTCGCAGTTGTGTCCGTGACCTGGAGTGATCGCTCACAAACAGGGATCATAAGAGCGTGAGTGGGTGCAAGTGACCTGGCCGGCTCAGAACGGGCAGCCCGCTAGGACGCCCGGTCCAGGGCCGCGTGTGGCGCCCGCCGAAGCCGAGGATCAGTAGTGGACCGCGCCGGACTTGACCAGGGAACCCTCGCCATGACCCCCATCGGGCCAGGGGCAGGCCGGGAGCACTGCCCGATCCGCGCCAGCGGACGGGTCATCGCCCACTTGTCCAGTCCGCCGGCTCCGTCGCGCGGGTAGCATTGACCACTCGAAGCACACAGGTAATCAAGTGTGCATGAAACCCATGTGGCTCATCCCATGATCGCCAGGCTCCGGGGAGCGTGGGCAAGCACCCGGCTCGCGGCGCCGCGCACCTCGGCGCTTGAGCCAAGTTCGCCAGTGACGATCGTTACCTGCGGGACGGCCGACGGCAGCGCGTGGCGAGCGATGGTATGACGAATTGGTCCGGCCAGTCGCTCGCCGGTCGCGGCGAGATCGCCGCCTATGACGATCATCTGCGGGTTGAACAGCGTTACCAGCCCCGCAAGGGCGCGCCCGATTGCCTCCCCGGCGTCCTCAAGCACGCGTAGTGCACCGGCACTATTGCCGGCGAGCAGGCGCGGCAGGTCGTCGGGTGTGATCGGCTGGCCCCAGCTGTCCTGCAGCAACCTGGCGATCGCGACGGGGCTCGCGACAGTCTCCAGGCAGCCGCGGTTGCCGCAGCGGCAGACCGGTCCCGCCTGCACGACGTGCAGGTGGCCGATCTCCCCTGCGAGACCGCCGGTTCCGAGCAGAAGCCGCCCGGCCGCGACGATGCCCGCCCCGATTCCAGCCGACAGCCGCACATAGACCATGTCGTCGGTGTCGCGTCCCGCGCCGTAACGATGCTCAGCGAGCGCTCCGGCGTTGGCGTCGTTGATCAACTGCGCGGCAAGACCAGTGCGCCGTTCCAACTCCGCACCCGGGCGGATACCAGCCCAGCCCGGCATAATTCCGTCGGCCCCCAGCGAACCATCGCTCCTTACCGGTGACGCGATATCCGCGCCAAGCCCGAGGACCCGCCCCCGAGGGACGAAGCATTCACGCAAGGCGCGTTCGATCAGGTCCGCGGCGAGGTCGAGAGTCTCATGCGGGGCCCCGTCGACCTCCTTCACCTCGACCTGATCCCAGACGGGAGTGCCATACAGGTCGCACAGCGCGACCCGCACATGGGTGTGACCGATATCGGCACCGACGGCGTAGGCAGCGGAGCGGTTCAGCGACAGTGGCTGAGCAGGCCGGCCCATCGAGCGGTTCTCTGGTTCGGCTAGGCCGTTGTCCTCACACACGAGCCCGGCCGCGATCATGTCAGCGACAAGGGACGACACGGTGGCACGCGACAGTCCGGTGACCCGGCCCAGTTCGGGCCGGCTCGTCCCGGCGCTGTCGTAAAGCGCCTGGAGAACCCGCAGGCGGCCCTCTTCCCGGAGGTTCATCGGTGCGGTGACGGCGAGCTCCTCAACTGGATCGCAGAACGTCTGTCCGGCGAGACGACGGTCGTATATTGCGCCGGAGTTACGCCTAAGTCAAGAGCTTTCTCCCCCAGCCGTGATGGTAGTTTGTCTGATATTAGGCATAACTAGATCGATCACGGTCCGCCGCCGAGAAGCGAGTGCGTCCGTCGATTTGTCCGGGTAAGTGTCGCCTGCTGCTGGAAGGTGAACCCGCCATGCCGGTGCACGTTGATTTCGGTCTGCTCGGCCCGCTGACGGTGCGCTGCCGGGGTGCCGTTGTGCCGATCGCACGTGGCAAGCAACGCGCGCTGCTCGCCGCTCTGCTGCTGGAAGCGGGTCATCTGGTCAGCGTCAGCCAGCTGATCGACGTGATATGGGGCGCGACACCGCCGGCATCGGCCCTGGCCTCGCTGCATAACCAGGTCAACCGCCTCCGCGACGGCCTCGGCGAGGTGGGGAGGACCCGGATCCTCACTCAGCCCCTAGGCTACAAGATGCATCTGGAGCCGGGAGAACTGGACCTGGCGACGATGCAGGCCCTAGTTGTATCGGCTCAGGCGGCCGCCCGCAACTGTCTGTGGAAGAGTGCCTCCGACGTCGCGGCTAGCGCGATGTTGCTCTGGCGCGGGGAACCCCTGGCCGATGTCAGCTCGGAGGTGCTGGCGCGAAGGATCCCGCAGCTGACCGGGATCTATCTGCAGGCCGTCGATGTCAGGCTGGAAGCCGAGCTGAACCTCGGGCACCACGCCGAGGCCCTGGCCGCCTACCAGGCCGCGCGCCAGATCCGCGGCGCGCAGGCTCCTGGTCTGGTCTTCCCCATGCCAGCGGCCCCGGTTCGCAGGCTGGTACCGGCCGACGGTACAGTCCGGGTGGTGCCCGGGCAACTGCCCGGTACGGTGGCGCACTTCACCGGCCGTACGCCGGAGCTCGCTGCGCTGACCGCCCTGCTAGATGACGGGGCCAGATGCATCGTGATCTCCGCCAGCGGCGGCACTGCCGGGGTGGGCGCGAGCTCGCTGGCAGTGCAGTGGGCGCACCAGGTGGCGGGAAGGTTCCCTGACGGACAGCTGTACGTGGACCTGCGCGGCCATGACGTGTCACAGCCAGCCACGCCCAGCGACGCCCTGGCCGGATTGCTGCGCTCCCTCGGCGTGCCCGCTCAAGACATCCCGCCCGGGGAGGGCGAACGCGCGGCCCGCTACCGCCAGCTGCTGGCCGGCCGGAAGCTCCTGGTTGTCTTGGACAACGCCCGTGACACGGGCCAGGTGCGCCCGTTGCTGCCCGGCACGGCGGGCAGCGTGACGATCGCGACCAGCCGGGACACGCTCTCCGGGCTGGTGGCCAGAGACGGCGCGGCCCGCCTGGACCTAGGCCCGCTGCCACCAGGCGACGCGGTATGCCTGCTGCGGCGCCTGATCGGCGAGCGTGTGGCGGCCGACCCGGAGGCGACGGCAGCGCTGGCCGAGGTATGTTCTCGGCTGCCGCTCGCGTTGCGACTGGCCGCTGAGATGGCCGTTGCCCAGCCCGCCGACTCCATCGCGATGCTGACGGGCGAGCTGGCCGATCAGCAAAGGCGGCTCGAACTGCTGGATGCGGGTACGGATCCGCAAACCAAGGTGCGAGCCGTTTTCTGCTGGTCGTATCGCCGTCTGGACGCGGCCAGCGCCCGCGCGTTCCGGCTCACCGGCCTGCACCCCGGCCGGGATCTTGACTGTTACGCGGTCGCCGCGCTCACCGGCTCCACGGTTGAGCAAGCCGGTCACGTCCTTGACGCGCTCGCTCGCGCCTATCTGCTGCAGCCTGCCGGACCCGGCCGGTACGGCCTGCACGACCTGCTACGCGATTACGGCCGCGGGCTCGCCGCCACGTACGACAGCCGGGGTGAGGAGCACGCGGCGCTGACGCGCCTGCTTGACTTCTACCTGGCTACCGCCGCCGCCGCGATGGACACCCTGCATCCCGCCGAACGCCGGTACCGGCCAGCCATCCCAGAGCCGCCAACCCCGTTGCCCGCATTCGCCGACGAGACCGCGGCACTGGCCTGGCTCGATGCTGAACGCAGCAGCCTCGTCGCGGTCACGGCGCTCGCCGCAGATGGTCACTGGCGGGGCCATGCCACCCGGCTGTCCGCAACCGTGTTCCGCTACCTCGACGTCGGCGGGCACTTTGCTGAGGCCATCCGCGTCTGCTGCCACGCCCGGTATGCCGCGTCGCACACAGGTGACCGCAGCGCGGAGGCTACCGCGCTGCTCGGCCTCGCCATCATCGACTACCGGCAAGATCGGTACCAGCGGTCCGCCCGCCACCTCCAGCAGGCCTTGGCCCGGTACCGGAAAGCCGGCGACCGGACCGGGGAAACCCGGGTGAGAGCCTACCTCTGCCTCATCGGAGAGACACGTCCGGCGACCGCGAACAGTTCGAACTGACGGCACGAGACCATCACCGACGACGACCGCGTAACCGTCGTTGACCTGCCCGTAGTCGAGGTCGCCAGTCTCATGCATCACGGCTGGCTAGGCACGCTCCTCGAAAGCAGCGAGCAGCTTGCCCGCTGGGTACAAGACAGCGACCACACCACCTCTGGGCCGAGCCGGGAACTCTATCTCCCGTAGAGCGAACAAGACCCGGCGAGCAACATAACAGAACTTCCAGGCAGTCCTCATCAGCTTGGATCACCCCGGGAAGCTTGGAAGCTTGGAGGCTCTGATACCTGGGAGGATTCAGAGTCGTGGCAGCACAGAAGAAGTACCCCGACGAGCTGCGTGACGCGCGGTGAAGATGGTGCTGGAGGTCCGGGAGCGGGAGGGCAGTGGTCGTGGCGAGATCGCCCGGGTGGGCCGCCAGCTGGGCGTCCATCCCGAGGCGTTGCGGGGCTGGCTGAAGCAGACGGAAATCGACGGCGGCCAGCGGCCCGGCACGACGACCGGCGATAGGCAGCGGATCACGGAGCTGGAACGTGAAGTGCGCGAGCTCCGGCGCGCGAATGAGATCCTCAAAGCCGCGAGCGCGTATTTCGCGAGGGAACTCGACCCGAGGCTGCCGCGCTAGTCGAGTTCGTTGACGCGTACCGGGACCGGTTTGGCATCGAGCCGGTCTGCGCGGTCCTGGAGTTTCCCGTGTCGTCGTATTACTTCGCGAAGAAACGCGAGGCGGAGCCGGCGGCGCGGGAAACCCGGGATGCCATCATGAAGGACAAGATCATGGAGGTATGGAAAGGAGAGATAGGACGAGAGGTTTACGGAGCGCGGAAAGTGTGGCTGGAGCTGAACCGGGAAGGCATTCCGGTGGCACGCTGCACGGTGGAGCGGCTGATGCGCGACCTGGGGATCGGCGGCGCGCGGGGCCGGCGGAAGACGCCGCGCACCACGGTGCCCGGCGATCCCGCGGACCGGCCGTCTGACCTGCTGGACCGCTGCTTCGACGCTGTGGCGCCGAACCGGCGCTGGGTCGCGGACATCACGTACGTGGACACGTCCGCCGGGTTTGTGTACACGTCGTTCATTATGGACTTGTTCGCCCGCCGCATTCTCGGCTGGCAGGTCGCTGATCACCTGCGTTCCGGTCTCGCCCTCGATGCGCTTGAAATGGCGGTATGGGCGCGGCGGAACGAGAGCATTGACGGCCTGGTTCATCATTCCGATCGCGGTGTGCAGTATACGTCTATCCGGTACACCGAGCGGCTCGAGGAAGCGAAGGCCGTCCGGTCAGTCGGAAGCAAGGGTGATTCTTACGATAACGCTGCGGCGGAATCACTCAACAGCTTGTATAAACGCGAGCTTATCGATCTTCGGAAGGACTGGCAAGGCGTCGACGATGTGACGGGCGCCACTGCCGATTGGGTGCACTGGTATAACGAGGTAAGGCTTCACTCCTACAGCGGAGATATGCCACACGCCCGCGGGGAATGGGAGCGGCAGTTGATGATGCCTGCGTCCCGGTGAGCCTGGACAGGCTGCCTGCTGTCCACTTGCGGGTACTGCCGGATGGGCTGCCCGTCTTCGAACGGTACGGGCCGCTAACGGTCTCCGCAGCATGTAGCACTTGATAGCACACGGTGCTACACTGGCGGGGTGAGCGGACAACCGGAGATCACGCAGCGCGACTTGCGGATCAAGTCGCGGGAGATCATGGATGCCGTGGAGCACGGACAGTCTTTTACCGTCACCCGGGACGGCCACCGTATCGGGGAACTGATACCGCTTCGGCGGCGCCGGCGGCTCGTCCCCAGGCACGAGTTTATGGCCATGTCGCGCAATTCCCCTGCGGTTGACCTGGAAGCGTTCCGAGCCGACCAGGATGCGGCGCTCGATCATGAGGCTGGCAGCCCGTATGAGCGGTGAGCAGGCCCGGCAGGGCATGCTCGACACCAACATCTTGATCCTGCGCCGGTGGATCGACCCGGCCGAGCTGCCCGATGAGATGGCGATCAGCGCCATCACGCTGGCGGAACTGTCCGCCGGGCCGCATGAGGTCCGCAGCAACGACGAGCAAGGCGCCTATGACGAGCGGGCCGAGCGCGCGCGGCGCCTGGAAATCCTGCAGCGCGCCGAAAGTGAATTTGACCCGGTGCCGTTCGACGCCGAGGCGGCCCGCATCTTCGGCAGCCTCACGGCGGCGGTCATCGCCGCTGGCCGCAAACCGCGAGGCAGGGTCGTGGACCTGATGATCGCGGCTACCGCGATAGCGGAAGGGCTGCCGCTGTATACGACTAACCCCGCTGACTTCACCGGCCTGGGCAGCCTCGCCCGCATCATCCCGGTCACCCGGCCACCCGTCCCGCACGAGCGCCCATCCGGTTGACCGCCCGGGACATCCCGGTGAGCGGCCAACTTCGCAAGGATGCCGACGCCTCCGGCCCGACACAGGTCCCGCACCGCCTCCTTGGCGTTCGATGTGTGTCATTATCGTTTGCACGGTGGCGAGTAGATACATTCGCATATACAAGCCATGAGCTGGAAGAACAGCGCAGATCGCCGACTATTTGCGGCCAACAGGAGTCGGCTGAGCCGGTGGAACTACGCCAGATATCTCGGTTCTGCGGCTCAGGCAGTCTTCGTCGTCCAGCTCGCGGAAGAGGATGGCCGCGGAGGACTCTATTGACCTCATCGTGTGCGGCAACGCGGCGGTCAATCAGCGCGGCGCACGGCTCGGCAAGGGGGCAGGCTACTCGGACATCGAGTTCGCCCTGCTGACGGAGGCCGGACTAGTCGGTGAGCGGACAACTATCGTGACCACCGTGCATGAGCTACAGGTCCTCGAGGAGGAGTTGCCCGAGCAGGATCACGACTTCCGCGTCGACCTCATTGTCACACCGGAGCGCGTGAATCGCTGTACCTGGACGGGACCGAAGCTGAAGTCTACATTTATTCGGACCCGAACACGGCACTGTTCAAGGCGCGCAAGTTCGGTGAGACGCTGGCCGCGAAGCTGGTCGCTGCGGCTTCCGGACCGCAGGTCTCGACCTGCGGGGGCCAGCGACCCGCCCCCTCGGTGCTAGCGTGGCTGCGAGGGATAGTACTAGCCAAGGACGCAGCGGATGCCAGATCCGATCATCTCGGCGGTCGCTGCCGCTGTTGCCGGTAAGGCTGCCGAGGCAGCGATGCAGGCTGGACAGGAGGCCTGCGCCGCGCTGGTACGGCTGGTCCGTGACCGCCTAGGCCGCGACAAGAAAGCCGCGACGGCCCTGGAAGCGGCCGGCCGCCACCCCGAGGACGAGGCGGCACTGGCCGATCTGGCCCGGGCCCTGGAGCGGCTGGCTGCTGCGGACGGTGATTTCGCCAGTCGGCTCCGCGAGCTGTGGTCGCGAGCGGCGGCGGAACTGACCGTCAGCCAAGGCAGCGTGGTTAATTCGGCGACAGGCTCGGTTGGCGGGCATCTGATGCAAGCCAGGGACGTGCAGGTCGAGGGCGGCCTGCAGTTCGGCGACGTCCAGCGCCCGGCCGAACGGCAATGATCGTCGTGCCCCCGTCTGACCAGCGTTGCGACATATTAGTCAGCGCCCTTGCCGCGAAACCGTCCATGCCCCCGGCGCATGCTCGTGCTGCGGTCTCCCCGAGGCCGTCTCGAACGAGTCAGGCGGAGGGATTCATGGTGTACGGGGAGTGGATGCGCGGGCCGTTCGGCCTGGACGGCCAGCGAGGTCAGACGCTGCGGTACCAGCGCACGGTCCTGGTTGTCGTCCATACGGTGACGGCGGGGACCCGGCTGGGCGACGTCGTGCCCATGCTCGAGGCGGATCTCCGGGTCCAGGTGGTATTCACGCACGCACCGTCAGCCTTGATCTCGGCTGGAGTCCGCGAATTCCTTGGCGGTCTGGGCGGTGTGGTGCTGCCGTGGCGGCAAGCGACGCAAACGCGGTTCGATCTGGCGCTTGCCGCGTCCGATGGGCTGCTCGAGTGGGTGCACGCGCCGGTGCTGACCATGATGCACGGCGCCGGGTACAACAAGTACCCGGCCCGCTGGGACGGGTACGGGCCGACGGCCCCCCGGGAAGCGGCCGGACCGGAACGGAGCAGGCTGGTATGCCACGGTCGGATGATCGCCTCGGCGATCGTGTTGCCGACGCGGTGCCAGGTGGACAGGCTCCGGCGTTCGTGCCCCGAGGCCGCCCAGGTCGCGGTGATCGCGGGTGATCCGTGCTACGACCGGCTGGCCGCGAGCCTGTCCTCGAGGGACAGCTACCGGCGGACGCTTGGAGTGGGGGACAGGAAACTGGTCGCCGTGTCGTCCACGTGGGGACCCGGCTCGCTGCTGAACAGCAAGCCGGGCCTGCTGGCTGAACTGGTCCGCCAGCTGCCACCCGAGGAGTATCAGGTCGCGGCGATCGTACATCCTGGCGTCTGGTACTGGCACGGCCCGCGCCAGGTCCGCGCGTGGTATGCGGATTGCATCCGGCGGGGGATGGTTCTGATCCCGCCGGGGGACGGATGGCGAGCGGTCCTAGCTGCCGCCGATTTCGTGGTCGGAGATCACGGCTCGGTGACCTGCTATTCGGCGGCTGCCGGAATACCCGTGCTGCTTGCCTCGCTTCCAGTTGCCGAGATCGAGCCTGGTTCCCCGGTAGCTCACCTGGGGAAGATCGCGCCTCGGCTGAGGCTGGACCGGCCGTATGCCGAGCAACTCCGGCGAGCCGCGTCGGCCTGGCGACCGGAGCAGCATTCGGCAGTCCAGGCGCTGGTCACCGACATCCCCGGTCAGTCGGCCCGCGCGCTGCGGTCTGTCATATACAGGCTGATGAAGCTGCCCGAACCCGCTGAGGAACCGCCGGTGCGCCCGGTCCCAGTCCCTCGGCCCGTGATCGTGCCCGACTCGTTCGGGTCTCCCTCGTGACCTCCGGTTACGCGGTGGTGCTGCGGGCCCGGCTGGTGAACGGCTCGCAGGGTGCCGCGGGCTTCGTGCGGTGGCGGTCCTCGGCCGCCGCGAGGCAGCGGACACGCCAGCGGCTGGCCGTGTCCGGTGACCTCATCGCGGCCGATCATGCAGCCGATGACGCCAGGTCGCTGGAGATCGCCGATGTGATCTACCGCCGCGAGGTGCCCGCGCACACGCCAGTATCGGCCTGGCTCACCGAAACCCTAGACCGCTACCCAGGATGCTCGGCGGCGGCGATCCCGGCGGCAGGATGCCGGTTTCTCATCGCGCCACGCGGGAACCGTCCGCTCATCTTCTCGTTCCTCATGCCGAACGAGTATGCGTTCAACGTGCTCCTCGGTGCGATATTCGTCCACGGTTGGCTGTGCGCGGGCTGGCCGCTGGCCGCATTGGACCCGCCGCAGCTTGACGTGGCCGG
The DNA here is from genome assembly GCA_050010815.1 of Streptosporangiaceae bacterium. GTDB lineage: Bacteria > Actinomycetota > Actinomycetes > Streptosporangiales > Streptosporangiaceae > Palsa-504. Next base: position 21,896 of record JBEKKH010000025.1, read on the forward strand.
AGCGTTCAGGCCTGCGGGAACGACGCCGATCTCGCTGCGCTTGCACTATTCCGGCCTGCCGTCACTGGCGGTGTCGTCCGGCGGGCCGAGCTCGCCGAGTCGCCGCCGGATGCAGCCGGCCTCCGGCGCATCAATGCCGGAGTAGACGTCCAGCGCGCATGCCAGGTGGTCACGCGCCTGGCCGGCCTGTCCAAGCTGCAGCAGCGCCTCGGCGAGCCAAGCCCGGATGCGGGCCTGTTCGTAGCTCCCGCCGAGGCTGATCATGATGTCGAGTGCCTGGGCGAGCGATCGGGCCGCCGCATCCGGTTGCGCGGCCTTCAGGTACGCCTGGCCCAGGCTGGTGAGGCAGCGGGCCTCGTTGTAGTGATCAGGGAGCTCGGCGGACAAGCGACAGGCTTCGAGAAGGTGCTCTACCGCCTGTTCGTGTCGTCCCGCATCCCGGTGAGCCTCGCCGATATGACGGGTCACGCCCAGGACTCCCCGACGAACGCCGATATCCTGGAAGACCTCCCGCGCCTCGGTGAATGCGGTGATGGCCGCATCAGTCCGGCCGAGGCTCAAGTCTGTCAGGCCGAGGTGCTCCAGCGCCGTCGCCTCCCCGATCCGGTGTCCTTCCTGACGAGCCAGCGTGAGCGCCTGGGTGAATTCCCCGTGGGCCTGGTCGTGCCGGCCGAGGTTCAGGAAGGCAAAGCCAAGCTGAACCCGCATCCGTGCCTCAGCCCGCGCGTCGCCGCAGGCCCGGGCCGAGGCGAGGCCGAGGGCATGGGCGTCCAGCCAGTGACGGAAGTACTTGCGGTAGGCGAACAGGCCCCACATCGCCTCGCATAGCTGCCAGGCCTCCTCATTCAGGCCCTCGTCATGCGCGGTCCGCACCGCCGCGAGCAGCCCGGGCAGTTCGGCTTCCATCCACTGCAATGCCCGCGGCGGCCCGTCGTAGCCGGGCGGCATGGCCCGCACCTGCTCATACATCGGATTGAGGCGCCACCGGCCGGGGATGATCACGATGTCCGCGGCCACCGCCCGGGCGAGATACCAGCCGATGGCCCGGGTGAGGGCCGCCATGCGCTCCTGCTGCGTGCCGGCTCGCGCCTGTTCCCTCGCGTGCAGCCTGACCAGATCGTGGAAGCGGAAACGTCCCTCGCCGGTTTCCTTCAAGCAGGCTCGCTTCCGTGAGCGCATCGAGCAGCCCGCTCACCTCGTCAAGGCCGCCCCCGGCGGCCGCGCCGGCGAGTTCGGCGCTGAAATCGGGTCCGGGTATCAGCGAAGCCAGCCGGTATAGCCGGGCCGGGGCGGGTGCAAGCACCCGGAAGGACATGTCGAACGCGGCCCGCACCGAAAGATCATCGCCGATGCTGAGGGCGGCCAGGCGCTCGTGTTCGCCGGCCAGTTCGGCGGCGACGCGGCCGACCGGCCACCGGGCCCGGGAGGCCAGCCGGGCGCCCGCCACGCGCACTGCCAGCGGCAGCCCTCCGCACAACCGCACCACCGCCCGCACTGCCCCCGCTTCCGCCTCGGCGCGGTCCGGTCCGACCATGCGACCGAGCAGTTCGACGCCGGCTGACTCGTCCAGCGGGCCGAGCTCGATGAACCGCGCTCCGTCCATGGCCAGTCCGGCGATCCGCCACCGGGTCGTCACCACCACCAAGCTTGGCAGTCCCGGCTGCTCTGGTGTTCCCCGCTCTGGTGTTTCCTGTTGCTGCCGGGGCCCCGGTCCCGGCAGGAGCGCCCGGACCTGCGCCGCCGAGGCAGCATTGTCGAGCAACACCAGCATCCGCCGCCCGCTGGTCAGCGACCGGTACAATTTAGCCTGCTCGTCGAGCCCTACTGGGATCCGCTCCAGCGGAGTGCCGAGCGCGGAGAGGAAACCGGTTAGCACCTCACTCGGCGGCCTCGCCGCATCCGGCGCGTGCCCGTGCAGGTCGGCGTATAGCAGGCCTCCGTCATAGCGGTCGCTGACGCGGTGCAGCCAATACGAAGCCAGCGACGTCTTGCCTGCGCCGCCGACACCCATGATCACGGCTACGGTCAGCCGCCGCGCCGGATCGTACTCGGCGGCGACGCGATCCAGGCTGGCCAGCTCCGCCGTCCTCCCGGTGAAGTGAGCCACAGCCGCGGGCAGCTGAGCGGGAACCGGCATTCCGGCCGGCCACCCGGCCCGGGTGACGCTGAAGTGCACGCCTCCCTGAATGCTCCGGGCCTGCACCGCCGAGCCGTGCACCACGCCGCTCAGCTCATTACGCGCCGCCTGCTCGGTCGCGCTTTCGACCGGTTCCGCGCCTTCGGCCAGTTCCATGCGGGGGTCACCGCCTGAGCGCTGGCCGCCGGGCTCGCCGCCTCGCATCCCGCGCTTCTTTTCTTTCCGCTGAAAACGAACTCCAAGGATCATATCGTCCTACACGGGCGGAAACGATCCCGCATCTTCCCATCAGGGCGCTGACGTATCAAGAGCTTCCAGCCGTATCTCGATAATCGCCGCTTCTGGGTCCCCAAGCTGCTCGAGGATATCGTGTGCTTCTCGCCAGTAAATCCTCGCCGCGTCCGCCCCCCGCGTGCGGAGAATGATTTTCGCGATGCCGCTCAATGCCTTCGCTTTGAGGTCAAGGGATTCGATCTCTCCAGCGAGCCGCGCGGCCCGCTCGTAGCTTTCAAGGGCGATATCGAGGCGGCCAGACCCGAAGTGGGATTCCGCCATCCCGCACAGCGCATTGACGTAAACGTAACGATCACCAGCTATCTCGCCCGCAGAAGCAGCCTTCTCATGATGGGCGAGGGCTTCGTCAAAGCGGTCGATGCATTGGTAGACCGAGCCGATATCGCTGAGGGCATATGCCTGATGCTGCAAGTCGCCGATGGTGCGATAGACGACAAGTACGTCGCGGAATATTGCGATAGCTGCCTTGTGATCTCCTTTATACTGATGCAATCGGCCGATATTATGCTCGAGGAGGGCGAGGCTCTGCCTGCCGCCTATCTTGCGGAAGATATCGAGCGAAGCCTGATAGCTCTTCATGGCGTCCCTATGGTATCCCCCCGGAACTGCTCGAGCAGGCCCGCCGCGCGGCCGATGCCGACGACCGGTCACTATCTGCGTGGATCCGCCGGGCAGTCGAGCACGAACTGCGCCGGACAGCCTGACCCGGTACGCCCACACGCAGAGTTCAGCCGTGTCAAAGCCCGGAACTGCGGTTGAAACGAGAGCCGCACCAGAGGCAGGCAGACACTGATGTGTCATTATCGTTTGCACGGTGGCATGTCGTCACACGCACAGGGGAACTTCCAGGCCAGCAAGGGACTGACCGGCGGACGAGCAACAGGCGCGCCGCTGGACCTCCTGGTACCGATGGGCCACCCTGGCCCTGCACGGACGCCGGACAAGGGTATCCACGCTCCCGTCGGGAGAGGCCCCCGCGTGGCTCGGTTTTATGTACCGGCCCGGCTCGGTCAGTGCGCGACGCAGCTCAGGGCGGACAGGGCGGAGCTGGATCCGTTGACCACGATCCCGAACGTCGTCGATTCTCCGGCCGCGATCGAGCCGTCGTAACTAGCGTTGACGGCGGTCACCCGGCTGCCCGTCTGAGTGACGGTGGCGTTCCATGAGCTAGCGATGGTCTCCGTGGAGCCGGCGAACGCGAATCCGGCCGTCCAGCCGGCCGCGGGCACGGTCCCGGTGTTGGTCACGGTGAGCTGGAGCTGGTAGCCGCTCGGCCAGGAACTGGTGACCGACGAGGTCAGCGTGCAGGCCCCCGAGCCCGAAGAAGGCGACGGCGACGGCGATGGCGATGGCGAGGTCACCGGCCCGGTGGACGTCGTGTAGCTGATCGGCGTATAGGGAGCGCCGCACCCGTTCGCGCAACCCGAAGGCAGGGTGAAGCTGTACACCCGCCCGCCGTTGATCAGGTTTCCCGACGCGTCGGTGACCTGGATCTCGTACTGGGTCCCGGCGGTGCCCGCGCCGGTGGTCGGCCCGATGATGTAGTCGTCGCCCATGTCGCTGTCCATCGTGGCGCTCACCCAGGAGCCGTTCGCGTAATACTGCACACCGTGAATGCCGTTGGGCAGATGCGAGATGGCGATGGCCGGCCAGTACGGCTGCGCGCCCTGGATGGCGCCGATGCTGATGTCCCCCGTATACCCGGGCGCCGGGATGAACTGCCAGCTCACTTGGCGGTTGTTCCAGTGATCCGGGTACATGTTCCCAACTGGCGCCCCGTTCAGCACGAACTGGTTCAGTGACGCCTGCGCGAGGTCGACGTGGTACGGGTCGTCCTTGCACCAGGCGTTCCCGTCGTCGCAGCTGTCGGCGACTACCATGTCCAGCGTGGCGCCGTTGTACTGGTCGGATACGAATGAGCCGTTCCGGCAGAACGGCTCATTCGGCGCCCCGTCGTTGGTGCCGGTGCAGTAGTCGCCTATCGTCACCTGAACCCAGCGGCCGCAGTTCAGCCCGTTGTCGAACATGCCGATCTCCGCGGCGTCCGCGGCCGGGATCGGCCGCGGCAGGTTTGTGTAGATGCCGGGCGAGTTCTGCACGTTGAGGGCGAGGAAGTTCTGGCTGTCGAGGTCGGCCTGCGGCAGGCCGCAGCCGCCGTACGGCGAGCCGAGACCGCTGAACCAGGTCGCGTTACCGGTCACCGGCGACGGCGTCCCTGACACGTCGATGGCCCCGGCAGGCAGCTGGGCGAGCACGACCGCCGCGATGGCGGCCATGATCACGAACACCAATCCGGTCAGCCGGCGCCTGCGCATGGTCTGCCTCCGTCCTGCGAAATCACGGGTTGCGGTCACCATAAACACGCGCGGGACGCGCGGGAAGCGCGCGCGTGCGACTAGCCACGGCGATTCGTATACCCGCAGGCCACCACCTGCCCCGCGGCCAGGGCCCGGATGAAAGTTGCGCGCGAGATGAACACGCCAGACAGCCCGGCACCGGTTCCTCCGTGACGCGACTTCACATACGCGCTCGCCGAGCGAACCGGGCACCCCGTACTGTGCGTCGGTGATGACTTCGCCGCCACCGATATTGCTGTGGTACGCCCCCAGCAGGCCTGATCCAGCGCAGGCCTGATCCAGCGCAGGCCTGATCCAGCGCAGCCATGTCAGCCCGCAGCAGGGTCTATCGGCGCACCGGCTGGCGGTACCGGGTTGCCCGAGGGCCAGATCGACGAAGTGTGTGGTTATGTCACGCATGGCGGACTGTCGTCATACGCACAGAAGACCTGCGCAGTAGACGAAATCCTGGCCATCATGTCTGGCACCGTGGAGCGAGGTCGCATACGGATGTGAGCGCAGTTGCCAGATCGCTGCGGGGATGCAGTAGGTCATCAGGCGGCATGGGCGGTGTCGCTGACAGGGAGCCGGACGGTGCGGTCGCCGAAGTCGGCGACTAGGTCCAGCCGTCCGCCAAGTGCTTCGACGTACCGGGCGATGACCTCGAAGGATGTCACGTCGCCGTGCTCGATGGTCAGCGTGCAGGGTCCCCGAGCCTGAAGAAGGCGACGGCCGACGCCTGCGCATGGTCTGCCTCCGTCCTGCGAAATCACGGGTTGCGGTCACCATAAACACGCGCGGGACGCGCGGGGAGCGCGCGCATGTGACTAGCCACGGCGATTCGTATACCCGCAGGCCACCACCTGCCCCGCGGCCAGGGCCCGGATGAAAGTTGCGCGCGAGATGAACACGCCAGACAGCCCGGCACCGGTTCCTCCGTGACGCGA